>JAFGUP010000023.1 GCA_016938475.1 Sphaerochaetaceae bacterium | reverse complement strand
GCGCTCATTTGTTGAGTCCTTCAGCCTTTTTTCTGTCTTAATCCCCCTTCTGTCAGAAATGACGGTAGGTTTTCCTGCCCGGACTTGCGGGAGGGGACTGTTCTTCAAGTAAGCTTGTGATACCCTGAGAGGAGGAGATCGCACTCATCCTTCCACTCTCACTACAGACTGCCTTACTCAATTGAGGGACCTTTCCCTGTCATGATCCATTGGTCTGCGCTTCCCGCCTCCGTAGGTGCGACTTCCAGGTCCGGTCAATTTCCTCACTGGGTGAACCTGTACGATGTGACTATCTGAATCATTACACTATGTACTTTTCAGATGGTTTCCTCCTTTTAGACATGAAACAGGGATTTGTATGTTGTTTGCAGGAATAGCTCCTTGACGGGCAGTGACCGGTCACATATAATAAACAAACCTACGGTAGGTATGTTTTGGAAAAACTATGAAGGACACCAGAGAGAAAATTCTTACACAGGCTCTCGCCTATTTCAGTCAGCACGATTATGAGCGGACAAGTCTCAATGATATAGCAGGTGCTCTCGGTATCACAAAGGGAGCCATCTATCACTACTTTGCCAGCAAGGATGAACTTCTCAAAGAGTCTGTCCTGAGTGCCCTGGAGAATATCGGCAAGGTGTACGAGCAGATGGGGGGAAGGGAGAACCGGTTGTCCTTCAAAGAGAAGCTCGCTCTCCTGTTCGACTATAGTGCGATCAATCAGGAAACTGAAGAGACCGTGGGCGTGGATACGCAACAGGGATATATTGACACCCCCTATGTCATGTTCGCTGCACTTAAGAAATTCCCGGAGGTCGGGACAGCGATGAATGACCTGTATGCAGGGTTCATCACAGCGATGACAGTGATGCTGGAACAGGCGGCACAAGAGGGAGAGATACGGCCTGACCTTGATCTGCCCGCTCTGGCTTTTGAGATATCAGCTCTTGTCGAGGGATCGATGCTGGTAGGGTCGGTACTCACCGACATCGATGTCCCCGGCATGGGCAGAAGGATGTTCGAGAACTTTTGGTTGAGAATCAACATGGAAACGTGATACGTGGGATTCACCATATCCCCCTGTAGGCTGTATCCGTAGTGATACGTGGTGCCGAGTCTTTTTTCGTGCGCATGCACAAGGGTAGAAACCCTGCCGGCTGTACCTTCAACTATTCTTCTTCCGGGTTTCCGTTCTGAAACGATAGAAGAGGAGAATAGTATGAATGATCATCGATCGTCCAAAACCGTCCGTCTGACACTTTATATCATGGTGGTGTCTGTGATTCTCGTAGTTCTGGGTAGCGGATGTCCCTACTCGGATATCTTTCCATCCGGCAGTGATGGGATTACGAACCTTGATACCGTACATATCAGCAATTCCACCGGCATAGGATTGGTAGGAGATACGATTCAGGTTGTCGAAGTAGAACCGGAGGAGGCTGAGGTCACCTGTCAGTGGCAACGACGTGTAAGTGAGAGGAGCGGCTATTCCGCTATTAACGGGGCTACCTCCACGACGTATGAACTGGGCAACGACGATGCAGGGTATGAAGTGCGGGTAGCCGTCAGCGGCAGCGGAGAGTACACGGGTACGGTTTACTCTCCATCTGTAGAAGTCCTGGCAGGGCCCCTCACCATCGACATCCCTGACATAACCGCTGTTCAAGTCCCTGTTGCCGGGCATAACCCGGTGCGAAATTTTTCTACCGGACAGTATGTTGCTCAGGTGTCCTGGTCTCCATCAGATACCCCCTTCAGAGCAGGAACTGCCTATACGGCAGAGATCCTGATCTCTCCCCATCATGGATATACATGCGACGGTATTCCTGAGGATTTTTTCACGGTCGAAGGAGCCGTCTCTACTTCCAACGAAGAGGATTCCAACACAGTTCATGCAGTATTCGCCGCTACCGGAAACGCTGCCCTTGTCTCGATAGATGCCATCACCGGCACTCTGCAGATCAGACAGACAGTGACAGCCGGACCGCTTTCCCCCGGAGGGGCGACCGCTACCTACCGGTGGCTGCTCTCAGATGAGACCGATGGTGAATATTCCCCTGTTAACGGGGAGACCGGGGCGAGTTATACGATCAGGGATGCGGATCTGGAGAGATACAGCAAGGTCGAAGCAACAGGGACCGGCTCCTATACCGGGACCGTGACAAGTGCCGTACGGGGGCCCATCGGCCCCATACCGGTAACCGGTCTGGGACCGCTCACCGGCACCAGTGAGGTGGGAAACACCCTGACGATGGGATCTGTTTCACCCTCAGGCGCGACTGTCGTCCGTTTCTGGTTAGCCAGTCCTTCCATCGACGGGGTCTATGAAGAGATCACTCATGCTCCCGAAAGTGATGAATTCGTGCTCACAGCTGAAGAACTCGGCCTCTTCATCAAGGGACGAGTCGAGGGGGTAGGGTTATATGAGGGGGCCAGGGAGACCACTCCACTGGGTCCGGTAGAATCGAGAGAACTCGAATCGATCGGTCCCATCACCGGCAGACATCTGGTCGGTGGAACGCTTTTTGCAGGTGCGATCGATCCTCTCGGGGCAACTGTATCGTATCAGTGGCAATACTGCGATACACGGGACGGCACCTATGAGAACATCCCGGGGGAGTTCGCCCGGTTATCGACCTACGTGGTCGAACAGGACTACTGGGAGACCTTTGTCCGTGTGTCAGTCACAGGAACCGACGGGTATGAAGGAACGGTGACAAGCGACCCTGTCGAGATCACCTACACACCGGGGGATCAGAGAGAGGGGGGAGGATTTATCTTTTTCAACAAAGGAGTACGTGATGCCACTGTCGGGTATATGGTCAGCGGGACATGGAAACCTCTAGAAGGAGAGTCTGCAGACAGGCCCTGGCGCTATCTTGAGGTTGCACCCGCAGGGTGGAACGGTGGTTCGACGGATCCGTTGATCGTATGGGATCCTACCGAAGAAAGCACGTATGTCAACGTTGACGAGGCGGGACAGGCCCTGGGGATGGGAAAGGCGAACACTCTGGCCATCATCAGCACCCTGGTAAGCGGTGATTGTGCGGCCAGGCTCTGCAGCAGCTACGCAGGCAGTGGTGACTCCGACTGGTTTCTTCCTTCCGGTGCGGAAATGGTGACACTGGGGCAAGTCAACCGGACAACACTGACAGAAGGCGGGTTCCAAGCCGGGTTCTACTGGCTTTCGGTTGACAGTGCCCAGTATAGTAGCAGCATGGCCTATTACCTGGAATTCCCGGGGGGCACCTCCTACCAGAACTCGATCCGTGGGAAATCAAACACGGCCTATGTGCGGCCGGTACGATTCTTCTGATATGGTATCACTGTCTGAAGAGATGGGTACACTTTACCTTCGGGCAGTGCCGGGAGCAGACCCGATTGAACTGTCTGTCAGGAGAGAACCGGTCCATGAATGCAGAGAGGTCTCCTTCATACGGTCAATGGCGAACTGATCGCAGATTCCTATCCCTCACGAATGCACTGTATGAGCGAGGGATCAGACAGTGCTGAAAGGGTGCTGCGTTTTTCAGCGAGTGCGTCTCATCACTCTGTGCGATACTCGAACGCAAGAGACACCTGCCCTGCGATGGGGAACGGCAGGTCGGCATAGATCGGGCGGACCTCATCAGAGAGGTAGAAAGACTGGTTCATCTCCATCCGCGGGACCACATACGCCCTTCGAGCGGGTTCGAGAGGGATGTAGAGCCCGAAGCCCAGATGCGGGAGAACCCCGGTGTTGAAATCGGGATCCGCAATAGAAGAGGGCTTCAAGAGGTAGGAAGCTCCGATATGGATGAACAGATCTTCGTACAGATACGTTCTCAGTTCCGTCATCCCCGTCACTTCCCCGTAGGTGAAACCGTACCCGATCCGCTGTGTAAGGCCGATGGCAAAAGTCTCTGACAGGTCTGCCTTGATTCCCACCTCGCCTGATGCGTACCGGGAGAAGAACCCGACACTTGTCGATACTCCCGCGTGAAAGGTCGGTGCCGATGCACAGAGCATCCCGCCGATGAGTATCAGGAGAAATGTCATCCCGTACAGTTTCTTCACAATCTCTTCCTTCATCCGGCGTCAGCTCTGTCCGGATGCATAGCTGCAGGTATCTTTGCATGCCGTTGACATTCTATCAATAGGGGAAATGCCGTCAGGACCCTGCAGGAGGAACCGGATATACAGAAATGTCCTGTATTGAAGATTCCCCGATATAACCGACACTATGGGTACAACAATGCCGGTGACTGTACTGACGTCTCTGTGAGACACATCAGCGCTCATCCGGTTTACCCTACACCTGCAGGTGAGCACCCATCAGAAACCGATTCGATTTCCTCACTGGTACTCGTGAAACTTGACCCGGTACGGTATCTGCCGATACTGTCATCCTCCCCCGGAACCGTGCATCTCTTCTATCGAAGTTACTTTGCGTGCATTGACAGCTTGTCTGCCCGGGCAGTTCTTTTTCACTTGATGAATATCGTTTTCTTGCATATCCTTCAGAGTATGATGATTCAACTGGAGAGACCGACGATCAGGCGCAGGGATATGTCTGCTGTGCTGCAGACCCTGGCGGATGAACACATCGG
>JAFGUP010000022.1 GCA_016938475.1 Sphaerochaetaceae bacterium | reverse complement strand
GAGATCCAGCAACTCCGCAACGTAGTCAATCAGGTCCTCTATGCGAATCTCTTCAACATTCTCATGCGCCAGGAGCAGCAGAGAACGGCGACAGAGGTGCGCGAGATAAAGGGTGAGGGGTTGGTTCTCCTCTCGAGCATCATCGGGAATATGCAGGAAGAGAAGATCACGCCTCTTGTCATGCGCACCTTCAACATTCTCCGCAGGGCAGGACTGATTCCAGCACCGCCAGAAGAACTCAAGGAGGCATCCGAGCAGGGAAGAGTGAAGATCGAGCTCGACGGACCTCTTGCACAGAACATGAAGGCCTACCACCAGACCACGGGAATCACTCAGGGAATGCAGTTCATGGCGGCTGCTATGCAGTTATTCCCGGACTCTCAGGTCAATGTCGAATCTGACCAGCTTATGCGTCAGGGCCTGACAGCGAACGGCATGCCTCAGACGATTATCCGTGAGTTGGCGCAGGTGAAGAAGATCAAGGCGGAACAGGAGCAGATGCTTGAGCAGCAGAGACAGAACGAAACCTTGCAGGCACAGGCGGACGCAGTCAACAAAATGTCTTCCGCCGAGGGGTCTACGGCACAGCAGATGATGCAGGGGCAGGTGGGACGCAGATGATCAGTAAAGAACAGCAGATCGATCGGGAAATCCTAAGCAAGCGCAATGCCTTGAAGAACGTCTACCGCACCGAAGAGGGACGGTATCAGCTTGCACGCATGCTCCGTGAATGCGGTGTGTTCGATCAGATCCCCTGTGAAGCCGGTGCAGTTGAGCTGAGGAACTTCGGTATCCGTCTGATGGAGGATCTCGGTCTTCTCGATGAAGAGGGGCTTCTTCCTCTTATCGATTTCCTCCTCACACATGAATGGAAACAACCGGTCGATGAGACCGGAAAGGAGATATAGCGATGGGAACAAATGATGGGAACGGCACTGCTGTAGAACCGAATGCACCGGCGGGTGCTGCAGGGATGGAACCGCAGGGGTCCGCGCTACCTGAAAACAACCAAAGCAACGGTGAAGGCACTCAGAAGAGTGAAGGTTCGACCGCCCCGGGATGGATGGCACAGCTCCCGAATGACCTGAAGGTGAACACTGATCTGCAGAAGTACGCGACTCTCGCGGACTTTGTACGCAGTACGCAAACAGTTGAGTCTGATGGGAACGAGGGGGACGGTGATCACACGTCTCGGAAAACAGAACCGGTGAAGTATGAGAAATTCAAGAAATCCCTCGGTGATGACTCGGATCCGTTCGGACTGATCGGGACCTCGATGAGAGAGGTTCTCGAGTCTTCTCAGGTCCCACAGGAAGTGGCTGAGAAGGTTTTCGACAAGCTTGCAGAGTCTCACAGCGGGACAACCAGGCAGATGATCGAGAAAGGCAAAGACTGGTGCGAAGCACAGCTCAAGACTGACAAGTGGTGGGGTGCCGACTACGAAGAGAACAGGAAAGCGATGGCGAGAGGGTTCAACGCCCTGTCGAAAGAGAATCCTGATCTTGCGAAGGCTCTTGATGAAACGGGAGCGAGCATCAACCCTGCAGTCGCAGACCTTGTCGCGAGAATCGGCAGGTCCATCAAAGAAGATGGATCGATCGGAAGCAATCAGACCAGCGGGTCCGGAAGAAGGAACTCAGCGGTTCCTGTGCATTACCCGGATTGAACGGAGGTAGAAGATGCCAGCATATCTGACTTTTGCGGACGTGGCAGCCGCAACACACAACAAGGATCTTGTTCCTGTCGTGGACGAAGTGTCCAAAGCAGTGACCATGTGGAATGACGCCCCCTGGAAAGAATCGAGCGATATGCTCAGAGATATCGGCGGGCGCGAAGGTGAAGCTCCCAGAGGTACCTGGGTTGCTGTGGACGAGGGCGCAAAGCCGAACAAGGGTTCACAGACCAAATATGCTGAGGAACTCGGCATGATCGAGGCGTGGAGCGAAGCCATGAAGAAGACGATGGATCTTTCCCCTCACTCAGACGAGATGAGATGGAGAGAAGACAAACGTCACCTGCGAGGAATCGGGTTCGACCTCGAGGAAGCTCTCCTGTACGGGAACAGAACCCAGAACGCAAGGAAGTTTGACGGATTCATGCCTAGATTCACCAAGATCACCGATATCGACGGTATTGCAGGAGAAGAAGAGCTCCCGTTCATCACCATCGATGCCGGAGGAACGAACGGCAACGGTATGTCATCCATTCTGATGGTTATGTGGGACGTCGATGAAGGCGCACACCTTCTCTATCCCTCCTACAAGCCTGATAACGGCATGGAGTTCACTCCGTATCCGTACAGGGCGGTGAAACAGCCTGACGGGACGATCATCGAGGTGGCATACAGCAAATATGCATGTACAGCCGGTCTCGGTATCGCGAACCGGAAGAGTGTCATCCGTGTTGCAAACATCGACACTGATCCTGCAACAGCCGACTACGACAAGCTTGAAGCTGCGATCTACGACGCATTCTCCGCTTTCCCTGTTGACTATCAGTCCAGAGTGCAGATGTATGCGAACAATCGTGTTCTCTCTTCCATGCGCAAGGCATATGCAGGTCGTGTTGTTCCTGCAAGGTATGTCGATTCCGTCCCGAAAAACGCTATCGGGGATGTGATGTTCGACTCATTCACAGTGCGTAGATGTGATTCGATGCTCAACACCGAGTCGCAGGTCGCATAGGAGGCAGCCATGTTATTTGAGAAATCATATTCACCTTTCGAAGACTACGAACTGAGTTCCATCAGTGACAACGTGGCCTTTGATGTGGATCTCGGCGCAGAGGGACAGGCAAGGGAGAACAACCTTGTGCTGGAGGTTTTCGTGACAGAAACCGCCACGAGTGCCGGAAATCCCGGATTGGCAGTAGCCGTCGCAAAGACCGGCATTGCTGACATGTATTTTTCCTCTTCACCTGCTCTGCTTGCGGACCTTGGTGCCGGGAAGACTGTCTTCAAGATAGCCCTCCCGGATGACTTCCAGGCAGGCAAAGTTATGCTGAGCGTTACCAACGGACCTTATACCGGCGGTAAGGTTTCGGCTGTTATCCGGCCTCTGTCGGTAGCGTAAGGGAGGCTGTATGGAAACGTATGTAGCAACCCGGGACTGCTTTTTCGAAGGAATGCACCTGAAGAGAGGGCAGACTATCAAGCTTGCAAAAGGGACGAAGGTCACTTTCAAGCTCCTGAAGAAGGTCGATGCTCCTGAAGCACCGAAGAAATAACTGAACGGGGGCTTCGGCCCCCGGTCTTTAGGAGATCGGGATGACGACTCTGGAACTCTACAACATAGCATTATCTGTACTGGACAAGGAAATCACCCAGACACAACTCGACAGCACAACCCCTATCAAGGAGGTTCGTCTGTGTAATAGGTATTATCCTCTCGCTGTCCTGAAGGCTATAAGAGAGTTTGACTGGTCTTTTCTTATCGTAAGGATTGAAGGACTCGTCGGGACTTTCTCTGAAGAAGGGTACATGGGGTTTTCATATGAGTACACCCTTCCGGAAGACCTGTTCAAGGTTGTATGGGCTTTCAGTGAGTTCCCCTATGAAGTCGTCGGAGGGAAACTGTACTGCAGTGAAGAGGATCCTGTTGTATACGGAATCATGAAGACTCTTCCGGAGACAGGAGTGCCTGAGGACTTCTACGAACTCATTGCCTATACACTTGCATACCAGATCGCTCCTCTCCTTGCTCCGGAAGGAAAGCTTGATCAGATAGCACTACAGAAATACACATGGGCTCTCTCGGGATTGATCTCTGCAGAATGTCATAACAATTCACGGGAGGTTGTCGATGGCTGACATGCTGATCAACAACTTCACGACAGGTGAGGTCTCTCCGAAGCTCGGAGGAAGACCTGATCTCGGAGTATATCATTCGGGAGTATCTGTTCTCGAGAACTTCCTTGTCATGATACAGGGGGGAGTGACGCGTAGACCCGGAACAGTATCTCTAGGTGCTGTGAGCGGTGTACGGATCATTCCGTTCATACTGTCTACAGATCTTGCCTTCCTCATTGAACTCGGGACAGCAGGCCTCAGGATCCACGAGGCCGATGGATCTGTTGTGATGATCAACTACGAGGGATCTCCCACCGAGTGGTTCCCAGTGGACTACCTCACAAGCGAGATAGAGGAGCTGCAGTTCACTCAGAGCTTCGATACTCTGTTCCTGGCACACCGAAACCATGCACCACGGATGCTCAAATACACCGGTGGATCCTTCACCTGGTCAACTCTTGTACCTACCACAGACGCTAAATACGCGGGTATGTTCCAGAGTTCAGGGAATTATCCCGGGTGTGTGGCTTACTGTTCGAACCGGTTATGGTTCGCTTCCTCCCTTAATCATCCATACAGACTCTGGGCATCGCGTCCGTTCGAGCTTGAGGACTTCACGACATACGATATTGTCCAAAGCATCACTCAAGTCATCAAGGACGCTCCGTGGCCGGAAGGATGGGAGAGTGATCAGTCACTGATCTACGAGGATGAGGTGACCAACAACGAAATCACAAGTTCAGACAACGCAATGGTCCTCGAAGTCGGGTCTAACCGCAATGACAGGATCGAGTGGATCACTGTGGGTCAGAACCTTGTGGTGGGGACCGCCTCGGGGGAATGGATCATGCCCGGGAACATCGACGCTCT
>JAFGUP010000177.1 GCA_016938475.1 Sphaerochaetaceae bacterium | reverse complement strand
GCAATCCCGACCCTCGATGCCCGCTCGAGTATGGTTCAGTAGAGGAACCCGAACAGCCAGAGGGGGATTGTCCTGCCGTGCCCTACTCGTATATCTCTGATATAACGGGTCGAGACCCCACGTATACGCCTTCTTGACGTCTCATACAACCTGTCCATAGATACAGCATCCCACTGCTTGGCACTTTTGCACACTGCAGCAACCAATTTTCACCTAATTATGGTTGTTCCAGTAACCATTTTTGCATAAACAACTCGAACCGCACCATCATGAGGTTCATTCCGTGGCAGCAGCAGCGTACACACGTTGGCTACACAGACGTATCTTCTGGCGAAAGATTGGCCTACACAGTGAAATCACCGTCCTCCGGGCACAGAGAACAGTGGGCGGTGAACTGATCAGCGTATGGGAGTGTACTGTGATCCGGTCAGTCGTTTCCTTCGATGTGGGAGGCGATCCAGATATCGGTATGCGTCCTGACGCACTTCACTGCGCGTTCGGTATCCCGATCCAGAAGGGCCTCGTGCAGGGCGCGGTGGGCCTCTCTCACTCCCTCGTGAATGGGGTTGATCGTCGGAGTGAACAACTCGATTACGAAGTTATAGATCCTCTCCACGATCTGGTTGTGTGAGAGCTTTCCCAGGAACCGGTGGTACTCGATATCGAAAGTGTTCGCCCGTTCGGGGCTGCGCAGGTCACTGTCAAGTTCACCGAGGAATTCCTGCATCACCTGATCCAGCTGAGCGAGGTCCTCATCGCTTGCACTCTCGATAACAAGACGTACGATTCCCTCCTCCAGAAGCTGTCTCACCTGTGTCAGGGAGGCATAGTCTCTCTCTTGGACGAGAATCTGGTAGAGATGGGAATCGAAGAGCTTCTGGTTGGATGCCGTTGCAACAAAGGTTCCGGCCCCGCGGCGTATCTCGAGTACGCCATAAGCTGAGAGGATCTTGATCGCTTCCCTCACCGAGCCTCTTCCGACCATGAGGTTCTCGGCCAGGACCGTTTCACTGGGGATCATATCCCCGGGTTTGAGGCTCTGCCGGATAAGGAGCTCCTTGATCTTCTCAACGACGATCTCCACCGATGACAATCGTCTCTCTGTGACTTTGAACATTGTTTCCAAGATGAGCTCCTCTTTTCCTTTCCAGTTGATCAGTATCTTCAGATTACCGCGGATCGGGAATCATTTCAAGAATCTCATCTCTAATCCTTGTAATCGTCACGACTTGGGGAAAAGCATTCGAGCAGCTCGGTATTTTCGAGGACGGTCGAGCCGTGAGGGTCATTGGAGGCGAAGTAATAGGCATCTCCCGCCGTGAGTTCAAGCACTTCGCCATCCCCTTTGTGGAAGTTTATCCTGCCCTTGATCACGATGCCGCTCTGTGACTGCACGTGGGTGTGCATCTCAAGAACCGATCCTTTCTTCAGGTAGAAGTAGCACATCATCGTCTCTTCATCATAGGTGAGGGTGACCCGCTCGATCCCTTCTGCCCGCTGTACTCTCGGATCCCCTGTCAGCGACCCTCTGTGTTTTCTCTCCGGTGCCATCAGTGTTCTCTCCTGTAGTCCCGTATCACGGCAACCATGGAATCCCAGCCCTTCAAAAAAGAGGTCCTGAACAGTTCCACTCCGCCGTAATCGTAATATTCATCGCTCTGCATGCCCTGTTCATCCCATGCGCGCTCGAAATCGGGAAGTGTCTCTCTGAGTTCCCTGATCAGCTCGGGGTCGACCGGTGTGTCGATCTTCGATTCCACCGGAGGATCAAGGGAGATGAGGGTCTCTGCGGTCCCCTTCCAGTTGATGGTGACGTGCAGGTCCCCACCTACCAGTTCGGTGAAGTCCTCGAGTTTCCGCGCTCCCCCGCCTATCATGGTCCCGGGATAGCCTCGCTCCTTAACCAGGTGGTACTGCCTC
>JAFGUP010000021.1 GCA_016938475.1 Sphaerochaetaceae bacterium | reverse complement strand
GTCAACGTACCATACTCTCTCTATATTGACAATATAAGACCTTCAAGGTAGGTTTCTAACGGTATGTCAAAAAAGAAAGAGCATCCTGCTCCACCGGTCGAACCGGTACATCTCAAAAAAACATGGAATCTCGAGCCGCCGGTCTATCTCACGATCATCTGGGCAGGTATCATCATAGTAGCGTTCTATGGTATCGCCATTCTCCCCGGACAGATCAAGAGCGGTCGGTATTACACGATTTCCTCACCCGTTCAGGGTTCAGCTGTCTATCTCGACGGGGAATACCTCGGTTCCGGTACGATCACCGAGTTCATTCCATCGGGTTCCTACACACTGAGATTCGACTTCAGAGACATTGCCTCCCATGAGATGGTCCTGGAAGTGAACAGTTCTGTGTTGTTTACTCATCTATTTCCGAAAAAACATCCGATTACATCTCCCTACTATCTCGATTCACACCAGTTGAAGGAATATCTCGATCAACTGTTCCACGATGTGATCATACACTCTTCGATTCTCTCCTATGATGATGTATATCACTATCCTCCCCTGTTTACCTATGCTGCCCGGACAGCCATCAAGGGGGACATGGGTTCCCTTGCGCTTTACTTCCTGCGTGACAGTGCCCTGTTCGTGACTTCCACTGAGATGAGAAGTGACTACCTGGAAGCCATTGACATGCTTACTGACCATGGGGTTACTACCGATGGGGAACTCGAGGTGATCCGAGATAAACTGATTGCCCTGAGCTATGAAGACTATCAGAGACCTTCTTCGCCACCGGAGTATGTCTCACAACCCGGTTCTGTTGACACCCTCGCCTTCTCTGATATCGAAATCAGAGGCTACAGGTATGAGGGAGGCGTCGTCCAACTTGGAAGGAAACTCTCCAGAGAAACCTATCCCGGAGTTCAGGAGGGACTTGTAGAAGCTGTCGTCGATCCCTTTACGATGGGTGAAAGTGAGATAAGTGAGTACCTGTGGGCCCGTTTCCTTGAAGAGTGCCCCTCCTGGTCGAAAGAGAACAAAGAAGAGCTGATAGATCAAAAGCTGGTGGATGAGTCATATCTGGACGGGATCTACCCCTCCACAGCCTTTGAATCGATGACTCCCATCAGAAATATCAGCTACCATGCAGCACAGGCTTTCACCGAATGGTTGAGCGAGAAAACAGGGCGCGACGTGAGTTTGCCATCCAGTGCTCAGTGGGAGTATGCCGGGGCAACCATGAGTACCTATTCGAAGACTCTCTCCAGCTACCGCACTGGTAGTGCGCCAGCGGGTCTGCTCGGTGGTGTCTGGGAGATGACCGGGGATTCCTATGTCCCCCTCTCGCGATATCTGTCCTACACTATCGACACAGATCATGCCGAGGCGATGATCATGTTGAAGGGAGGAAGTTACCTGAACGATAGCCAGTCAATCGATACGGCACGCATCGGGTTGATCGCAAAGGACGAATGCAGTGATACTGCAGGGTTCAGGATCGTGTGGAACTGATGGCAAAAGACAGTTATACCTTATTACAGAAGAACAGGAAAGCCTATTTCAACTATGAAGTGGTGGAGGATTTCGAGTGTGGTATTTCACTTGAGGGAACTGAAGTGAAGTCGTTGCGGGCAAATCGCTTCAGTTTTGGTGATGCCTATGTAAAGATTCAGAATGGCTCACTGTTCCTCGTCTCACTGCATGTCAGTGCGTACTCGCATGCATCGATGGGCAACCATGACCCGGACCGGGAAAGACGCCTCCTTGCACACAAGAGCGAAATCAAACGGATGCGACGCAAGGTTGAGGAAAAGGGAATGACACTTGTTCCCACCAAGATCTATCTGAAAGGCAACCTCGTGAAGGTTCAGGTCAGCCTCTGCAGGGGAAAACAGGCCCATGACAAACGAAACACGATAAAAGAACGTGATACCAAGCGTGATATGCGTAGAGAAATGAAGAATTACAACCGGTAAGTCTTCGCTTGCTTGATTTTTTCTCCATCTAGCGATATATTCTGTATTGGATCCCCGTAAGGGGGTGTATTGGTTTCGACTGGCGGATGATCATGCCAGTGGTTGCAGGCGGAGCGCCAACTCCTAAAACTAGCAAACAATTTAACTGCCAAGAAAGAAGACGAAGTCTCCTACGACGCAGAATACGCTCTTGCTGCTTAAGTAACAGCGTACAGGCATTACCGGCGCGGCTCCTAACCAGTGATGACCTGTAAAACTCTGGAGCTTACGTTTTCACCTACCGGGTGTGGAAACGGACATCTTTTCCGGTGTAGAGACAGTGACGGATGCTGCTGGTCCGATCTGATCTCGAATACAACGATCAGCAGCTAAGCCTGTAGAGGCCATTGGGTGGCCCGTGAGGACGGGGGTTCGACTCCCCCCACCTCCAATACCTGACAACAAGAGACCCGTTCTTCCGTAGATGTATGGAACAACGGGTTTTTTGTGCAACAGCTGTGTGGAGGGGTGAACCAACTAAGAGGCTTCCTATTCACCTCGCCAAAGATCCTATATTTTTTTGATTTTTCGAAATCAGGGACTCCTGCTCACTCTCACCGACCTTTCACTGCACCAGACCTCTCTCGTACCGAAAAGATATTCCTGCATGGTTCCTTTCGGGAATATTCACATGCTGGGAGAGTTTGTGTGCAGTGATGTTCTGAGATGGTTTTAATTATACACTATTTCGGATATTATTCAGATTCTTTCACACTCAGGAGGAGAGTATCTATGAACCCATCACCCGTAGTAGGGATTTTCCCAAGTGAATCATCATATATCCGGTTGGTAACATCATACCTCATTGAGTACGAAGAGGAGTGGCAGACCAATCGGTCATATATCTGTTCAATCGTTGATCGAACAGCAACAAGCATTACAGGAAGTAGCCTGAAAATGGGTGCTTCTCATGAGACAACGAAACAAAATTGCGAACTTCTATTGACACTAGCCTGAGTTTTATAAACTCCTCGACTCAGTCATCCCGGGCTGGGAAAAGATAAAACACAAACTCGAACTCAGTATGGTTTAAGGGAGATATGAGATGAAGAAGGACAAAAACAAGCAACTTCAAAAAGCAGGGAAAAAAGAGACATCCATTGTTCGCTCTTCGGCAGCCGAATATCTGACCTTTGTTGCAGCCACCGGCAAGGGCGGCGTCGAGGCGGTTTATGCGGATGAGAACATCTGGTTGACCCAGAAAATGATGGGGGTTCTCTATGATGTTGAAACCCATACCGTCAATTACCATCTGAAAAAGGTGTTTTCTGACAGTGAGTTGGAAGAAGATTCAGTTATTCGAAATTTTCGAATAACTGCGGCTGACGGCAAAAACTATAACACCAAACACTATAATCTATCTGCCATTATCGCCGTCGGTTACAAGGTCAACTCAGAGCGTGCCGTCCAGTTCCGCAAATGGGCAACGACCATCATCAAAGAATATACCATCAAAGCTTATGCGATGGATGATGAAAGGATAAAAAATGGCGGCTCTATACTGACTGAGCAGTATTTTGAAGAGCATCTGGAGCGCATCAGGGAAATACGCCTGAGTGAACGCAAGTTCTACCAGAAGATCACCGACATCTATACTACGTCCATTGATTATGATGTGACTGCTCAGGCGACTAAACGTTTTTTTGCCACAGTACAGAATAAGCTTCACTGGGCCATTCACGGGAAGACAGCTGCTGAGGTAATCGTTGACCGGACAGATCATCAGAAACAAAACATGGGCCTGACCACATGGAAAGATGCTCCAAAAGGTAAAATCCAGAAATTTGATGTAAGTGTGGCCAAGAATTATCTGACCGAAAATGAAATGGCGCAACTGATCCGGCTGGTGAACGCCTACCTGGATGTGGCCGAGGACATGGCCTTGCGCAAAATGCCGATGACTATGAAGGATTGGGAAACACGTTTGAATAAATTCATCGAAGCTACCGACCGCGATATCCTGCAAGATGCTGGAAGAGTAACCGCAGAAATTGCCAAGGCTCATGCCGAAAGTGAATTTGAAAAATACCGAATTATTCAGGATCGGCTCTTTGAGAGTGACTTTGATCGGCTGTTAAAGCATATCGAACACGAGGATGGTGAATAGTCTGCCCGATTTTTCAATGCAGAGCTGTGACATTACTATGTCAACTGCTATGACAAACACACGACAAAACTTGTGATGTCGCGTCTTTCAGACTCAGGTTTTACGAGCAGTTACAGGAGGCCTCCAACCGGGAATCGAACCCACGTCCGTTCTCTGTTTCGGGAAAATGTAGAGAATTACATTTATCTCAGCGTCCGGCTGGTTGAAGGGATCTGATGTGTAGTAAGGTGTTGAATAAACAGGGGTTGCGGATGTATTTTTGTTCGGAGAACGAATTGGGGTCTGACTCCCCCCACCTCCAATACCTGAGAACGAGAGACCCGCTTTTTTGGACAATGTCCGAAATGGCGGGTTTTTCTCTGACTGACCGAACCGCCGGTGCATTCACGATGAGGTCCTGTATCCCCCATGAGATACGCTTTACGCTTCCAACACGCCATGTCGATAGAAACTGGACGTGAGTTGCGTACTACCGGTTTCACTTCTTTCAGGTTTCAGGTACGATAGAGACTCTCAGATAACCAGGAGGAGAGTATCTATGAACCCATCACCCGTTTATTTCACAGACATGCATACCACCGGAGAGATGAACCTGCTTCAGAAGCTCGATAGACTGATGAAGAAATCCGGATTCGACACGATAGATTTCGATAAAAAATATACAGCGATAAAACTTCACTTCGGAGAACCGGGAAATCTCGCATTCCTGAGACCGAACTATGCAAAGGTCGTGGCCGACTATGTGAAACGCCTCGGGGGGAAACCCTTCGTCACCGACTGTGCGACACTGTACGTGGGAGGGCGGAAGAACGCTCTCGACCACCTCGACAGTGCCTATGCCAACGGGTATAACCCGTTCCAGACGGGAGTCCACACCATCATTGCAGACGGACTAAAGGGAACCGATGAGACTTTGGTGAAGGTCGATGGAGCTGAATACATCACACAGGCGAAGATAGGGACTGCTATCATGGATGCGGATGTCATCATCAGTCTTACTCACTTCAAGGGGCATGAGCTCGCCGGTTTCGGAGGTGCCCTGAAGAATCTGGGAATGGGAAGTGGTTCCCGGGCAGGAAAGATGGAGATGCACAGTGCAGGAAAACCGTACGTTGAGCAGATGTTGTGTATCGGGTGCGCCAAGTGTGCGAACAACTGTGCTCACGATGCGATTCAGATAACAGACAGGAAGGCTTTCATCGATCATGATATCTGTGTCGGTTGCGGTCGGTGTATCGGAGTATGTCCAGTTGATGCAGTGAAGCCCGGACGGGATGAAGCGAACGATATTCTCAACTTCAAGATTGCCGAATATACGAAAGCTGTGGTTCAGGGGCGTCCCAATTTCCATATCTCACTTGTTGTCGACGTCTCTCCCTTCTGTGACTGTCACAGTGAAAATGATATCCCGATCGTCCCGGATGTCGGTATGTATGCGTCCTTTGATCCGGTCGCACTTGACAGGGCCTGTGCTGATGCGGTGAACAGGCAGCCGACGATAGCCGGTTCCCTTCTTCAGAAGCACGGGCATGAACACGGTGATCATTTCACCGATGTATCACCGGAGACCAACTGGATCTCCGCCCTCGAGCATGGACAGAAGATCGGGCTCGGTACAATGGATTACACTCTCATAGAAGTATGATAGGGCTGTTGGGGAATGGTAGAGAGAATGTCTGCAGCGGCAGAATAACTCTCACGTTTCCTGAGGATATTTTTTGAAAATCTCTTGATACAGTTGTGATAAAAAGACTACAGTTTCATCCATGGTTCTTTCTATTCTTGCAGTACTTGCCGGGCTCATATTACTTCTTTACTCAGCCGATCTGTTCGTCGAAGGTTCGGCATCGGTGGCACGTCATTACAAGGTTTCTCCCCTACTCATCGGGATCGTTATTGTCGGGTTCGGTTCTTCTGCTCCCGAGATGGTCGTTTCAGTCATGGCTGCTATCGGGGGAAACCCGGGGATAGCACTGGGCAATGCCTATGGTTCAAACATTGCGAACATTGCTCTCATTCTGGGCTTTACGGCCCTTCTGACACCCATCCTCTTCGCATCGAGGATTCTGAAAAAGGAACTTCCTCTTCTTATTCTCATCACCCTTTTTTCCTACATGCTCATACGTGATCTTCTCATCAGCAGACTTGACGGAGTGCTTCTCCTTGTCGTATTCTCGCTGTTCATGGTCTGGACCTATGTGGTATCGCGCAGGAAACAGCCCGATGCTGTCGTAGATGAGGTGAACAGTGAAGTACCGGATATATCGCTGAAAAAAAGCCTCTGGTTCATTGCAGCAGGAGGTCTTCTCCTTGTCCTCTCGTCGCGAATCCTTGTATGGGGTGCTGTGAATATCACTGTTTCACTGGGAGTTTCAGAAGTGGTGACCGGTCTCACGGTGGTCGCTCTTGGAACGAGCCTGCCTGAACTAGCTTCCTGCCTTTCTGCAGTGAAGAAGCACGAGGATGATATTGCTCTAGGCAACATCATAGGGTCTTATATTTTCAACTCGCTTCTTGTGGTAGGTCTTGCTGCAGTGATCAATCCTATTCGGGTAGACGGTGAGATACTTACCCGGGATTTCATCCTGATGGGGGCACTGACGGTAAGTCTCTTTGTTATCGGCTATCACTGGAAGAAGGGTGTTGGTCGGATCAACCGGTTCGAAGGGGCACTGCTTTTTATCACCTATATCACCTACATAACCTATCTGGTCCTCACCGTGATCGGCTAAGGGTACGGTCCTGTCAGTTAACTGCTCTTACCACGGGCATCAACCCTGAGTTTCTGAATCACCCTCATTCCATTGACGATGTAGAAATGGTCGTAGAGATTGACAGCTGGACAGATATGGTTTGGTACGATCCGGAATATATCACCGAGGGCAACTTGCGAGGAAAAACGGGCATCTTCAATGACCGTGTGTTCATCGTACAAGCTGGTGACATGGATGTCCTCCATACCGAAGATACACCCTTTGCCTACAGTTTTACAGACTCCATATTCCCTACTCTGCATTGTCAAAGCTTTTGCACCGCTGTCTCCCACGACGCGGGACGCTGTCGGTTTCGAAATAACCCGTGTAAGAACGGTCGCTGCACAGTTACTGCAATCTCCACTCGCCATTGCCTGGCCTGCATCCATATAGACATACGTGCCAGGACGAATCTCAGTAATGACAGGGTTGAGTCTTTCCTTCTTTGCTGATGCCAGGAGAATCGACGGGGTCGAGCCGATAGACACCCGCTCAAGGGGGATATGTCTGCCCCTGGCGATGGAAGCGTAATGGGCCATGATCGACTGTGTCTCGCGAAATATTGAGATAACCTTCCGTTTATCTTCAGCGCGATAGGCGTGTCCTTCATGCGTGAAGATTCCGCGAAGGATGACATGAGAGGCCTCCTGTAAAGCATCAAGCAGAGCATTGAAAGTGTGATAATCACTGACTCCGGTGCGTCTTTCCCCGCTGTCTATCTCGATGAGGACCTGAGCAGGCTGAAGTGTGGAGAAGTGAGAATCAGCTGCCTGTATCCCTTCAACAGAGTCTACCGCGAAGGTGACATCGATTCCCCTGCTGAGCATATCTTCTATTTTCTCGAAGTTGCGAGTGCTTATGATCTCACTTGAGATGAATATGTCGGTGCATCCGTCAAGGGCAAAGACTTCCGCCTCGCTCACTTTTGCAACCGTTATACCGACAGCCCCTGCCCTCTTCTGATGACGTGCTATGTAGGTGGACTTATGGGTCTTTGTGTGAGGACGAAGAGATACCTTCCAGCCATTGGCGATCTCCTGCATACGCATGATGTTTGTCTTCATGATGTTCTCTTCGATCAGAAGAGCAGGAGTCTCGAGTTCTTGCAGATCCATAGCAGTCATCACGGTCTGAAGGAGATATTGATCCCGAGACTTGCAGCACGGCCTGACGAGTCGAAGATATCGAGAATTCTTACATCAGCCATGATATATGTGTCCTTGAAGAACTCGATAGGAAGAAGACGCAGGCCGAAGTTGAGAAGTCCTCTATCATCAGCATCTCCTCCGCTGGGTGCTACAGAATAGCCTACATTCCCAAAGTCGATAACAAGTGAAAGCATCTTGCCGAGTTCATCCGAGAATACAGGAGTTTCAAAGGACATCGCAAAATCTATATCTGTATCAAGCGGGGTATCGAAGGTGTATCCCAGATAGATACTTGTCACTGTCGGATAGTCAAGCAGGCGTGAGTCAAAGGTACCAGTAACACCGACTCTACCGGCCCAGGACACGGAAGTATTAAGGCCGAGGGCCTGACCGTTTACGATGAGAGCGAAATCGGTTGCACGTGTCTGCAGGAATCTCCATTTCCCGTTCAGAATAAGATCAACATCAGGACCGATATCTGCTGCGAAAGCTGCCTCAAAATCATCCATGAATGAAATCTGAAGGAAAGGAATATGAGAGAATCCATCAGTGGTGTTATACAAAGCGCTGTAGCCCGTTGTGACCGCAGGATTTTCCGGAGTCGAAACCGGAACGGCTGAGGGAACTACGATAGACCCGGTTGACCCTGTCATCGTTGTGTTACCTACTGTTGCAAAAACCATAGCGGGAAGTACACAACCCATGAGAAGCACCATAAGAACCGAACCCTTACGTGTTATGCTCATCACATTTCCTCCCTTGCTCTTTTTTCTCATGATACACGATATTAGTCGTACCGTACAGTCTGATGATGAGAAATCCAGTTGGGAATGCAGTATGATACGAGACTGTGACCTTTCTACACCCAAGGAATCTGATGGGTCCCTGAAACGGAGTTTCTGTTGTCAGAGCGTAGCGAAGACGGTAGATTACAAGTATGTATACAACACTTGATATCAAGACAGAGGCAGAAGGATTCTTCGATATGACAGCCAGGGTTCAGCAGGTAATCAGATCTGAGGGAATCAGGGACGGGATCTGTACCGTGTTCACCCCCCACACGACCTGCGGTATCACCCTGAACGAGAACGCAGATCCCGATGTTCAGCATGATCTGCGTCTCAGTTTCGCTCAGGCATTTCCGTCAGACAGACGGTTTCGTCATATGGAAGGCAACTCACACGCCCATGCACGATCCTCTGCAATGGGAGCATCATGTACCATCATCATCGAAAAGGGACGGCTTGTGCTCGGTATCTGGCAGGG
>JAFGUP010000020.1 GCA_016938475.1 Sphaerochaetaceae bacterium | reverse complement strand
TTTGTTGTTGACAGGCCTGGCGGCCACAGCTCAGACCGAAGAAAAATTTGTCAGTTACATTTACCCCGATGAATATACCATAGCCGGCGTTACCGTCTCCGGTGTCAAATTTCTTGACCCCATGGCATTGATGGGCATATCAGGACTCCGTATCGGACAGAAGGCCGAGATACCCGGGGAACAGATCACCTCTGCGGTTAAGAAACTGTGGGAACAGGGCCTCTTCTCCGACGTGAAGATAACAGTGACACAGATCGAGGGAGAGAACATCTGGCTTGATATATATCTTCAGGAGAGACCACGTCTCTCAACACTCAGGTTTGAAGGGATACGAAAATCGGAAGAGACGGATCTCACCGAGAAACTGAGCCTTCCCAGCGGCTCACAGGTCACAGCACACCTTCTCAGCAGGGCAGAGAAGACCATCAAGGATCATTATATCGAAAAGGGCTTCCTCAATACCGAGGTGAACATTGTGCAGAAGGATGACCCCGATCTGCCCAACAATGTGGTACTGAGTGTTATCGTCAACAAGAACGAGAAGGTCAAGATAGAAGAGATACAATTTGAGGGCAATGAGTTCTTCGAGGATAAAAGGCTCCGCAGGGTGATGAAGAACACCAAGCAGAAGGACATCAACATCTTCAAGGGCTCAAAATATATAGAGGATAAGTATGAAGAGGACCGCAACAGCCTGGTTGAATTCTACAATGAGAACGGCTTCCGCGACTTCCGCGTGCTTGGCGATTCCACATACTCCCTGGAGGACGGCAAGATGGTGCTTGTGGTCAAGGTCAACGAGGGCAATCAGTACTACCTCAGGAATGTTGACTGGGTGGGCAACAGCATCTACACCAAGGATCAGCTCGACAGGGTCTTCAACTTCCCCTCAGGAGAGGTTTACAATCAGAGTACCATCTACAAGCGGCTGATAGAGGACGAAGATGCCGTCAACTCACTCTACCTTAACTACGGGTATCTCTTCTCGAGGGTTACTCCCGTCGAGAAAAATGTGGAGGGTGACTCCATAGACCTGGAGGTGAGGATCTTCGAGGGTGACCCCGCCAACCTCAACAATGTAATCATCAGCGGCAACACCCGTACCAATGAGCATGTGGCGCGCCGTGAGCTCTACACCATGCCCGGCGATCTCTTCTCCAAGGAGAATATCATCCGTTCCGTAAGGCAGGTGGCCGTGCTCGGTCACTTCGACCCCGAGAAGATCAACCCGCAGCCCATCCCTGACCAGATCAACGGTACCGTCGATCTGCTCTATGCCCTC
>JAFGUP010000176.1 GCA_016938475.1 Sphaerochaetaceae bacterium | reverse complement strand
GGCGAAACCCACGAGGTTCACAGTTATCAGTTTCTGTCCCTGCTGCATGGATTCCAGGATGCGCTGGTGAACCGTACGGAGGGAATAGAAGACGAGGGACATCATGCCGACCAGTATGTACGGATAATAGGCAACGCCCTCGAAAAGGTATTTCACCAGCAGAGACGATGAGAAAAATACCACAATGTTGAAAACGGTCCCAGAAATGAAGATGAACAGGATCACAGTTCCATAGAAACTTTTCAATTCGATGGGATCATCTTTGTAATCCACATAGAACCTGAGGACCGCAGAAAACAGGGAAAAGGCTACAATAAACGAGGCCACGTTCGAAAACGACTGTACCAAGGAGACAATTCCGTAATCTTCAGGAGTGAGATATACCGTAAGAACGGGGAGCAGGAAAAAATTCACTGCTTTGGTCAGAAGGGTGCTTACGGCGTAAAGAAGGGAGTTCTTTACCACTCGTTTCTTTTCGCTCATATACTGCGGTCCAAACCTGGCTTCTGTTTCACTTATACCTCTCCCACTGCCGTTTCAAACCATCACGCAGGACCGTCGCCGCATCATAATCCAGCACGGCGTTTGCATGCCTGGTATCGGCATACGTCCTGTTCACATCCCCCGGCGGCAACGGATAGAGTTCTCTTTCTGCTTTTTTCCCCATCACCGACTCAATTGTTTCGACAAGAGTGTTCAGGGAAACAGGGGATGAGTTGCCGAGGTTGAAGATATCGTATCGCGATTCCGTCGTCTCTGTCCACCGCAGAGCGCGGAGAACTCCCTTGACGATGTCATCGATGTAGGTATAGTCCCGCTCAGTCAAACCATCTCCGTAGAAAGGGATCGGTTTCCCCTGCTCTATCAAGCGCATGAACTTACTAATAGCAAGGTCAGGCCGCTGACGAGGGCCGTAAACAGTGAAGAACCTGAGACAGGCTGTGTTGATTCCATAGAGATGGTGATAGGTATAGCAGAGGACTTCTCCTGCTTTCTTTGTTGCTGCATAGGGGGAGATTGCTTTATCGACCGGGTCGCTTTCATTGAAGGGGACCTTATGATTATTGCCGTACACAGAGGAAGAAGATGCAAACACGTGACGCTTCACCCCATATGCCCTCATCACCTCAAGGAGGGTGGTTGTACCGACGATGTTGACATCAACGTAGAGCTCCGGGTTCTCGATGGAGGGTCTCACTCCCGCATAGGCTGCAAGATGTATGACCGAATCAATCTGATACCGCGCAAACAGGCGGTTAAGGAACTCACCGTCCCTGATATCCCCCTCTTCTATCCAACATGTACCGGCATATTGCTCTGAAGTTCTCATGACCGCTTCAGTGTTACTGCGTTTCAGTTGCGGATCGTAGAAATCATTGTAGCTGTCCAGTGAGATAACCGAATCACCCGCTTTCAGGAGCGCTTCACATACATGCGAGCCGATAAACCCGGCTCCACCGGTTACAAGAATCACACTCATACTCCGACACCCGTGTAGGTGAAGCCCAGAGCCTCAAGCTGTGTTCTGCTGAAGATGTTTCTCAGGTCAAAGAGGACCTTCCCTGCCTCAAGCTCATCATAGCGGGAGAAGTCTAAGGTTCTGAACTGATTCCACTCGGTGAGAATGACAGTCGCATCGCTGCCGTGAATCGCCTCATAGGGGTCTTCATGCCAGCTAAGAGAGTCCTTAATAGCCTGGAACCTCCATTCTCCCTCCTTCGACCCCTGTGGATCATTCACCGCGAGAAAGGCTCCGCGTTTAACCAGCTCAGGCAGGATCACGAGAGAAGGAGCCTCACGCATATCATCAGTATTCGGTTTGAACGTCACACCGAGTACGGCGATCTTTTTACCGTTCAGATCTGAAGAGAGGACAGAGGAGATCTTGTCTACCATATGCAGCTTCTGCTGTTCATTCGCTTCCACGGTGGCATCCATCAGCCGCATCGGCGCACCCGCAGCACTGGCGATCTGGGCAAGAGCCCGGGTATCTTTCGGGAAGCAGCTTCCGCCGTAACCGGGACCTGCATGGAGGAACTTGGAAGAGATGCGCCCATCCTGACCCATCGCCTTGGCAACCTTCTGCACATTTGCACCCACTCGTTCACAGACATTCGCCAGTTCATTGATAAAAGTAATCTTCATTGCAAGGAATGCATTGGCTGCGTATTTAATCATTTCTGCTGTTTCGATATCGGTTTCGACAAAGGGTGTTTCGTTGAGAAAAAGAACACGGTAGACATCCTTCATCACTTCGAGGGCTCTCTCACTTTCCGCACCGATAACGACACGGTCAGGGTGGGTGAAATCCTGAACGGCCGAGCCTTCTCTCAGGAACTCCGGATTGGAAACCACATCAAAGGGAAGGTTCACACCACGCTTCTCAAGCGTCTCCCGTATCACAGCCTTCACTTTCTGTCCTGTCCCCACAGGAACCGTAGATTTGTCGACAACGACTTTATAGCCATCCATGCACTCTGCTATCGAGGTTGCAGCTGAAAGCACGTACTTCAGGTCTGCGCTGCCGTCGTCGGACGGCGGGGTTCCTACGGCGATGAACACCACTTCACTGGTACTGACTGCCTCTTTTATATCTGTCGTGAAGGAGAGGCGTTTATAGTAGGCGTTATTCCGGACAACAGATTCCAGTCCCGGTTCATAAATGGGGATCTCCCCATTCTTCAGGGCATCAATCTTTTTCTCGTCGATATCCACACAGACAACCGAGTGCCCGAAGTCACTGAGCAGTGCACCTGAGACGAGTCCTACATATCCTGTTCCGATTACCGCTATATGAGCCATTGGGTCGTATCCTTCTCTCGTATTGATTTCACTGAATATTATAGTACCCGAAGTGATTGAGACTTGAAACACCTTTATTCTCTTTTCCCTGATCTTTGTCAGTGAGGTGCATCAGGATATACCTACCCCTTGCTCTCAAGCATCAGAATACTGAGAGGAGACGTAAAATGAGTATTTCCATACCGGGACAGACTCCGTCCGGAACAGGTGCAAAGTCGCACAGGAAAGCCAGATTTTGCAGCATACGGGTACATATTTCACATGATTCCGTTTATTGACATCTTGCCGGCAACACGAGATTATGGAGTGAATCAGACAGTGTCGTTTCGGAATAACCGGCTTCATTCAGCCGGCGATGTGTGTAATGACCAGGAGAAAGAAAATTGACTATTGCAGCATTCGGGAAGACTGGCGATCAGTACAAACAACATCTACGGTGAACAGTATGAAAAAAAAATTTATCAGAAGACTCGTCTTCCATACATTAAACAGTCCGGTACTCAGGAATTTGATATCAGACAGATTATATCTACGCATCCGCTATCGCTACTACACAGGCAAGCGACTTAATCTTGAGCATCCCTGCAGGTATAATGAAAAGCTGCAATGGCTGAAACTCTATTACAGAAATCATCAGATTCCCCGATTAACAGATAAATATGAGGTCAGGGGCTATATCGAGGAAACTCTCGGGAATGAGTATCTGATCCCGCTGCTAGGAGTGTGGGACTCTTTTGATGAGATAGACTTTACATCGCTACCTGATCAGTTTGTGCTCAAATGCACACATGATTCGAACAGTGTGATAATCTGCCGAAACAAGGCTGACTGGAATAGAGAAAAGGCACACAAAAAGCTTACAAAAGCATTGAACCGTAGTTTTTACTGGGGAGGCCGAGAGTGGCCGTACAAGGAACTGAAACCGAGAATCATCGCTGAACAGTACATGTCGGATGATTCAGGAACGGGTCTGAAGGATT
>JAFGUP010000019.1 GCA_016938475.1 Sphaerochaetaceae bacterium | reverse complement strand
GGCTGCAGCCGAGGGAACAGAATTGATCATTGTTGATGCAAAGAATGATGGTGCAACTCAGGTTAACCAGGTTCAGGACCTTATAACACGGAAAATTGACGGCCTGATCTACATACCTGCAGGTGCTACAGCAGCAAGCGTTCCCGTCCAGCTTGCAAAAGCCGCTGACATCCCGGTAATCTGTGTTGATAGATTCCCTCCAGATATGAGAGGTGATACGTTCATCGCAAGTGACAGCGTCGAATCGGCAAGAATTCTCGGTGAGTGGGTCATCGAACAGACCGGTGGTGTCGGCCGCGTTGCAGTCATCCACGGACAGATGGGAACTACGCCTCAGGTCGACAGAACAAAAGGCTGGGAGACGGCGATGGCAACAGCACCCGGTATGGTGACCGTAGCAGAGAACTCAGCTGATTGGGATCAGGCAAAAGCCTTTACCGTTGCTCAGGATATGCTCCAGAAAGACCCTTCCATCTCAGTCTTTTTCGGCCAGTGTGATACGATGGCTCTCGGTGCTGCCAGGGCGGTCGAACTTGCTAACCTTGATCATGATGTGCTTGTAGTCGGATTTGACGGAGATGTTGCTGCACTCAAGGAACTCAAGAACGGCGTATTTGATGCCACCTGTACCCAGCAGACACAGCTCATGGGAAAACTCGCCTATGACTCTGTCAAGAAGGCGATTGCGGGCGAGAGCATTCCTCAGGATCAGCTTCAGCTTGCAACTCTTACCACAATAGAGAACGTTGAAGGATTCATAGCAAACCATCCGTAAGCAATACCTTGACACAGCAATGATGGAGAGAGGGATATAGACAATGTTGCAAGAAAAGAAGGAAACTATGAACACTGAAGCAGAAGCAATGCTCACCATGAAACATATTTCTAAGACCTTTGTGGGAGTGAAGGCCCTGACAGATGTCTCTCTGGAAGTGAGAAGAGGCGAGGTTCACGCACTGCTTGGTGAAAATGGTGCTGGCAAGTCTACCCTCTCATCCATTATCGCAGGTCTGTATCAGAGTGATGAGGGGGGTGTGATGACCTGGCATGGAGAAATTTACGCACCACAGAACCCTCGTGCCGCTATGGATAATAGAATCGGACTAATTCATCAGGAACTGAAACTCCTGCCTCAGCTTTCCATCGCTGAGAACATTTTTGTCGGTCGAATTCCTAGGAAGAGGAATGGTCTTATCGACAGAAAGTTCATGCAGAAGGAAGCTCGGAAAAATCTCGAACGTCTTGGTATGGACCTTGATGTGAAGGAAAAAGTCGGGAAACTTAAAGTTGCGGATCAGCAGATGGTGGAGATCGCCAAGGCGATGACACTTAATGCTCAGCTGCTTATTCTCGACGAACCGACAGCAGCTCTCGGAAGCCGGGAAACAGAGAAATTGTTCGCACTTGTGAAACAACTGAAATGTGAAGGGGTCGCATTCATCTATATCAGTCACAGGCTCGAGGAGATCGCTCAGATATCTGACAGGATTTCAGTTCTTAGGGATGGTGAATTGATTGCAACCCACGATACAGCCGAAGTCCCTGTCACGCTGCTGGTTGAAGAAATGGTCGGGCGGAGGATCGATACGATTTTTCCATAGATGCATCCTGTCACCAGTGAGCGGGAGGTCCTCCAGGTGAGACATCTCTCCTCCTATGGGAAGGCCTTCCGTGATGTTAATTTTTCGGTCAAAGAAGGAGAGATCTTCGGAATTGCAGGAATCGTCGGAGCCGGAAGATCCGAAGTGATACGTGCCATCTGCGGTGCCGACCCTAAAGGTGGAGGTCAAATCATTCTCGACGGAATACAGATCAATGTAACTCACCCCTATGATGCAATCCAGGCAGGGATCGTCATGGTCCCCGAAGATAGAAAACAGCAGGGTCTGATCCTGCACCAGTCAATTACGGAGAATCTCACACTCTGTAATCTTGACCGTCTGTCGAAGCGCGGGTGGGTGAGTCCGTCGAAACTCGAGGAGAATGGAGCCAGCCTCATCAGTGAATATGGTATCAAGGGCTCTACGTTCACCCAGATTCGTCAGCTCTCAGGTGGGAACCAACAGAAAGTTCTAATCGCCAAATGGGTATCACGACAACCGAAGGTGATTATCCTTGATGAGCCTACTCGTGGAGTTGATGTGGGAGCAAGAAACTCAATCTATAACATCATTAAGAATCTGGCAGGAAAAGGGATTGCCGTGATAGTCGTCAGTTCCGAACTTGAAGAGGTTATCGGACTTTCACACCGTGTAATGGTTCTCAGCAGAGGTGTGCAGAAAGGGATTCTCAATAACACAGGAAACGATAAAACCTCCAATAACGTGAAAGTTATAGAATTGGCAACGACATAAGTATGTACAGATAAGGAAGGTGCGGATATGGATATGTTCAGTTTGAACAATGCGGTCTGCTTCGTTACCGGAGCGGGAAGCGGGATAGGTCAGCAGATAGCGATCGGACTTGCAGCAGCAGGCGGGAACGTGGGCTGTTTTGACCGTTACGATAATGAGGGGCTGGCTGAAACCCTCAAGGCAATTGAATCTCTTGGGCGCAGAGGTGTCAAGGTGATTGGTGATGTCACGAAAAAAGAGACGATTGAGAGTGCCTTGGATATAATCGAGAGCGAACTTGGATTCCTCGATGTTGCAGTTAACTGCGCCGGTATCGCGAATGCCAATCCCTCTGAAGTGATGGAAGAGTCTCAGTGGGATCAGATGATCGATATCAACCTGAAGGGAATTTTTCTTTCCTGTCAGGCCGAAGGGAAAAGGATGCTTGAAAGGGAAAAAGGCTCGATCGTGAATATCGCTTCTATGTCTGGTGTCATCGTGAACCGCGGACTGAAACAGGTTCATTATAATAGTTCAAAGGCCGGAGTGATCCATCTTACTAAAAGTTTTGCGATGGAGTGGGTGGACCGCGGAGTGAGAGTCAATGCAATAAGTCCCGGTTACATTGCTACTCCGATGAATCTCAGACCTGAGATGAAGGAAATAATGGCAGAATTTGCAGCGGCAACACCTATGCAGAGAATAGGGGACCCGAAGGAGATCGTAGGACCTGCAGTATTCCTTTCTAGCGAGGCGGCATCTTTTGTCACCGCAGTGAACCTGCTTGTCGATGGCGGATACTGTGCCTGGTAGAATACCCAAGGCCTTAAAAAAAGGATCTAAATCGAAAGGAGAGTTGCTATGAAAGCACTATCAGATATTCCCGAAAGGATGCATGCCGTGGTGTGCTACGGTCCCCATGATTATCGTTATGAGATAGTTCCCGTACCTGAGATCACCGAAAATGAACTACTGGTGAAGATTAAGGCCTGTGGTATCTGCGCAGGTGATATAAAAAGTTATGACGGGGCAGCTATGTTCTGGGGTGGAGGGGTTCTTCCCCCGTGGAACGATGCTCCGGTACGCCCCGGGCATGAGTTTATCGGCGAAGTTGTTGCTATCGGGGACAATGCTCGGAGTCGTTGGAACCTCGATATCGGGGATACGGCCATTGCAGAACAGATCGTTCCCTGTGGTGAGTGTGAGTTCTGTCTTTCCGGAGAGTACTGGATGTGTGAACGTCAGAACATCTACGGGCATCAGAAAGAGGTCGCTGACGGCGGTATGGCCGAATATATGAGGTATGGAGCACGATCCATCGTTCACAAGGTACCCGACAGTATCCCACCACAGCATGCTGCTATGATCGAACCTCTTTCCTGTTCGGTTCATACCGTGAGTCGTGCCGATATCGGATTCAATGATGTTGTCGTTGTAGCGGGAATGGGGCCCATAGGACTATGCAAGCTGCAGCTCGCTAAGATGAAACATCCGAAGATGCTCATTGCCATCGATATGAAACAGAAGCGGCTTGACCTGGCAAAGAAGTTGGGTGCTGATGTAGTGATCAACGCCGAGGAAGTTGATGCAGTCTCTGAGGTAAAACGTCTGACAGATGGGTACGGGTGTGATGTGTACATTCACAATTCGGGACATCCTTCGGGGGTGATCAACGGACTTCAAATGATCAGGAAGCTGGGAACATTCGTGGAATTCAGTGTGTTCGGAGCTGAGACTTCGGTCGATTGGAGTATCATTGGTGACCGCAAGGAACTCACTATCAAAGGGTCTCATATCAGCGGTAAGGACGGCTACCCTGTAGCGATCAGTGCTCTTGAGAAGGGAACGGTGAAGGTGGATGAGATCGTGACCCACGAGTTCCCGCTCAGCGAATTCGAGAAAGCCTTCGCACTTGCGAAACAGGGAGACGATTCCATCAAAGTGGTTCTCGTCCCATAACAATAGACTGACTATGCATGGATGATGTTATGAACTTAATGAAAAAAGCGGCTGAGATCAGAAGGGACCTTCTTTCTCTCATCTACAATTCAAAAACCGGTCACACTGGAGGGTCTCTTTCGAGTGCTGATATCCTTACGGTGCTATACTATCGAATTCTCAGAGTCGATCCTGCCTGTCCGAAAGACCCTCTTCGCGATAGATTCGTGCTGAGCAAAGGACACAGTGTAGAAGGACTCTACACGATCCTTGCTGACAAGGGATTCTTCCCTAAAGAGGAACTCAAGAGCTTCTCTACATTCAAGAGCCGTCTCATCGGCCATCCATCTGTAAAAGTTCCCGGTGTTGAGCTCAATACCGGGGCTTTGGGACATGGACTATCATGCTCGGTCGGCATGGCACTTGCTGCAAAGAAGGATGGTCTTAATGTAAGTGTTTACTGTCTCATGGGAGATGGAGAACAGGCAGAGGGTTCTGTGTGGGAAGCGGCGATGGCAGGGGCTAATTTCGAACTGGATAATCTCACAGCGATCATAGATCGCAACCATCTCCAGATCAGCGGAGATACCGAGAATGTGATGAGACTCGGGTCCCTTGCTAGCAAGTGGGAAGCCTTCGGCTGGGATGTGAGGAGTGTTGACGGACATGATATCAATGCTTTGATCGAAGTGTTTGAAAGCTCCCGTAAAAAAGGAATACCAATGCTCGTCATTGCTGAAACCACCAAAGGGAAGGGGGTCTCCTACATGGAAGATGAGGCAAAGTGGCATCATGGTGTTCCCACTGAGCAGCAGTACTCACAGGCTGTCACGGAGATTGATACATTTATTAAGGAGATGAACTGATGAGTACGATCCCCTGTAGAAAAGCGTTCACCGATACGATAACAGAACTAGCCAAGAGTGATCCTTCCATCATGGTGGTTACAAGCGATGCCAGAGGATCGGTCACTTTGACCGATTATGCTGCTCAGCACCCTGATCAATTTGTTGAGGTGGGAATCGCAGAACAGAACGAAGTGGGAATCGCTGCGGGGATGGCCACGTTCGGAAAGCGTCCGTTCGTCTGTGCTCCTGCCTGCTTTCTGTCTGCGCGAAGTCTCGAACAGGTGAAGATCGATGTCGTGTATTCACATACCAACGTGAAGATCATCGGTATAAGCGGCGGCGTGAGCTATGGTGCTCTTGGATACTCTCATCAGTCTCTTCATGATATCGCAGTGACCAGGACGTTTCCCGGCATGGATGTCCTTATCCCCTCAGACCGACACCAGACAGTAGCTATCACGAGATGGCTTGCTGAAAGTGAGAATCCTGCGTACGTGAGGATGGGACGTGGTTCGGTGAAGGATGTGTATGCTGATAGTGATGGTAGTTTCACCTACGGGAAAGCCAACGTCCTTGTCGAGGGTGATGATGTCACTATCATCGCAGTCGGAGAGACTGTCAGTAAAGCTGTCGAAGCAGCAGCCCTCCTCAAGAATGACGGAGTCCACGCCCGTGTCCTCGACATGGCTACCATTAAACCGATTGATCGTGAGGAAATTCTCAAAGCAGCTGAACAGACACGTGGTATAGTGAGTGTCGAAGAGCATAGTATCTTCGGAGGTCTCGGTTCAGCCATTGCGGAGATTGTCATCCAGAATAACCCCGTTCCGATGCGTATCATGGGTATTCCCGATGAGATCACAGTAGAAGGAGACTCAGATGAGATCTTCAACTATTATGGCATCACAGCAGAGGGTATCAGGGAACAGGCACTTTCTATTGTATGAGGTTCAAACGAGATGAAGGAATCAAAGCTCTTTTTTTTAACCATTGATCAGGGTACCAGCGGTACGAAAGCAATTATCTTCACGAGCGACGGAAAACTCCTGAGTCGTCATGATGAAGGGCATCATCAATTCTATCCGAACCCGGGCTGGGTCGAACACGACCCTGACGAGATCTATGACAATACGCTCAAGGCTATTCGTGCTGTCTTGAAGACTACCGGTATCTCTGCACAGCAGATCATCTGCATCTCCATCAGCAATCAGCGCGAGACCACTCTCATGTGGAACAAAGTCACCGGGAAACCCGTCATGAATGCGGTGGTGTGGCAGTGTCAGCGGGGGATGGAGATCTGCAACACCCTCGAGAGGGAGGGCAAAGCCCCTGTCGTCAAGGAGAAGACCGGCCTTGTCCTGTCTCCCTACTTTTCGGCTGCGAAGGCACGCTGGATCATGGATCATCGTGTGGAGAATGATACTTCGGTACGCAGAGAAGATATGCTGTTCGGTACCATGGATTCCTATCTCATCTGGCGTCTGACCGGAGGGAAGGTCCATGCGACCGAGTATTCGAACGCAAGCAGAACGCAGCTGTACAATATTCATTCGCTCGCCTGGGATGAAGAGCTTCTCGAGATGTTTCACCTGGACAGCTCCATGATGCCGAAGGTCCTTCCTTCAAACTCTGTATTCGGTGAAACCGCTCCCGGACTCTTCGACACACCCCTTTTTATAGCAGGAGTCCTGGGTGATTCACATGCGGCCTTCTTCGCACAGAACTGTTTCTCTACGGGAATGGCAAAGGTTACGTACGGAACGGGGTCTTCGGTGATGATGAACATCGGAACGAAGCCTGTGGAATCTGATTCCGTTGTCACTTCAATCGGCTATTCAATAGACGATGAGATCATGTATGTGCTTGAGGGTAATATCAACCCGACAGGAGCTACCATCAAATGGCTTATCGATGATGTCGAACTGTTTGACTCTCCCCGTGAAGTCTCGACTCTTGCAAGCAGCGTTCCCGATACACAGGGAGTCTATCTCGTACCGGCTCTTACCGGGCTCAGTGCACCGCACTGGAACTCAGAGGTCCGCGGTGTGCTCACTCATCTTTCCCGGGGGACGAAAAAAGCTCATATAGCCCGGGCTGCCGAGGAATCGATCGTCTATCAGATAATTGATGTGATCACTGCCATGAGAGAGGAATCCGGTATCACACTCAGAGAACTGAGAGTTGACGGAGGTCCGACTCGTGATGATTTCCTGATGCAGTTCCAATCAGATATGGGAGATGTGCCAGTTGTTCGTACGACGATCGAAGAACTTTCTGCAACTGGTGCGATGTATATGGGTGCTCTTGCCTGTGGAATCTGGGAAAAGCTATCCGATATAGTGGCATTGAGGGAAGAGCAGAAGAGATTCTCCTGTACGATGACGGTTGATCGAAGAGAGATGAACTATGACGGGTGGAAGAAGGCAGTGAGGAACCTACTGCAATCAGAACTGTGAGATGTCCTGTGATGATGTAGGCTGAACTTACGGAGTTTCCTGTGCTCAATTGATTAACTGTTTACTCTACTCTACAGATGCACAGAGGCAGATATAGTGAATAGCGCCAGTGGATGGGGGCAGAGGGACTCGATATGCTTTAGCATCGACTCGCTGCAGTATCCTTTGAACTGCATACCCTCTTTCATCCCCTTTCCCGTGAGAATCTGGATATGGGTATGATAGAACCATCCTCCATTCTCTTCAAACTCTCCCGTCTCAGCGAATTCTTCCCCTGCACGCAGAACTGTTCCTGGCTGAGGGAGCGAGTCTCTTTTTAGATGACCGAAGACTGAATAGAAGGGTTCTCCCGGAATATCATGATGATGAAGGGTGACGTATCCACCGTAATTTCCTTTGCCCTCCTCGTACCCGCTGTCATAAACCGTGGCGTTCAGTGGGGCATGAAGCGGGGATCGTGCCGGGACGATCACGTCGAGTCCCAGATGATAGAACCGCTTTTCCCTCATCATCTGCGGGCAGTCGCTCAACAGCATTCTCCTTTCTTCCAGATAGGAGGACAGGCCCCATGAGTACCCTGACATTTCCTGATCGAGGATCTTTTGAAAGATCCTCTGGTCTTCTGCTCCGGGAAGGGACAAAAGAGGACTATCTGATGATAGGTCGAGGATATAAGGTTCTCCCATAAGGGAGGGGAACACCGGTTGGATGGTCAGTTCAGGATGGAATGCTATGTAGGGATATCTCATAAGTAACTCCTATATCCTGAATCCGGTTGGATTGATGAGACCGTGAACGCTCAGGAGGATCTTCCCGTCCTCAGCCACGTCAAACTCTTCAGGGAGGATGAAATCCGGTTCGATGTTCTGATAATAGTCCAGATCATAACTTTCACACTTCATCCTGATACTTCCATCTTCATCCTGTGTGAACGAGGATGTCAGGCCGTAATACACCTCGCCGAGAGGAGTCTGCACGATGTAGCGAGGTCCTTCTCTTCCGCTTCCCTCTCTTCTGATCTTCGATGCAATATCGACGATATCATATAAGTCTATCGGATGGTCGATATTCCACTGTTCCTGTGCAGGCAGTCCAGCGATATACAGGTGGTGGAATTCGATTCCGTACTCACGATAGGTGTAGGTAAGGCTGTTGATGATATCTGGCGAATCATTGATTCCGCCGAATAGCGGGGTGTTGGCATACACGGTGATACCCTTGTTCGTGAGGCGCCGCGTCAGCTTATGATGGGCCTTTGTCAGTTCTTCAGGGGTGATGAACCAGGACTCGATTTCAAGCCGGAGGGGGTCGGTCACTGTAAGGGTGTTGATTCGAGCGAGTCGATCAATGATGGAAGAAGAGAACAGGTCACTGCGGTAGTTGAATTCGAGAGAGCGGAGCCTGAGTGCATTCACATGGGGGATCCTTTTAAGTTCATCCGCGATCCGTTCGATCGCATGGAGTTCTTCAATGATCGTCGTCTCCGGTATCAGAACGACGTCACTGATGGTACTCCTCTCCCTGATATACTCGAGTTCCTCTCTGCCTGCACTGCTTGAGAGCTGCACGCGGGTCTCGTGAACCCGCTTGATCTTCTCGAGCCCGGTATCGACGATCGAATATCCTTCAAGGAGAGGGGATATCTTCGGTATTTTCAGTTCCTCGGGAATCGCAAGAGGTACTTCGGTCTTCTGGATCCTCAGCGGTCTTGAACCGAGGAAATAGGATGGCTTGCCGATGTCTGCCATGAACTGGATGTCGAGGGTTCCCTCCTGATTCACCCTGATGTTCGGCAGTTCATTGGCTATCGGTGCGAAGGACTTGAAGTACTCAGGGGTGTAGGGAGTCCTGATCCAGATGAGCTGATCATCGTCCTCCACCGGTTCGACTGCCCACCCGCTGGTGTACCATTCCATCTTTCCGATAGGGGTCGCTGTACAGATCTTCGGCACGCTCCGATCCGAGAGGTGAGCTCTCAGGTACTCCGCGATATCAACCCCTTCGGCGATCGTCGTCCAGTAGACGCTGTTTCCATGGATAGGGCTGCACGGAATATAGATGTAATGCATTTCAGCACCGGCTCCACGAAGCAGGCTGAACAGCTGTTTCAGTTCAGGACCCTCATCATTACAATCTTTCAGAAACGGGGTCTGGATGTAGACAGCGATACCAGATCGTACGAGATCTGTGATGATCTCAAGACTTTCCGGGGAGACTTCGTCAGGATGGATGAAGTGAGTGGCGATCTCCATTCGTTTCCCATGCCTCTGGAGTTCCATGTTCTTCTCTTTGAGGAACTTCATGTACCATTCATCGTTCCCGAGGAACAGGTCGGGGTAATAGGCGACCGAGCGGGTCGCAAGACGGACCGTCTGGACGTGAGGGATCTCCATAAGACCATCGATCGTTGCTTTCATGTTCGTCCTGTTCATGAACGGGTCGCCACCTGTCACGACGATCTCTTTGATCGTCGATGACTTGTCCACATGTTCAAGGGCCTGTTTCACATCTTCTATACAGGGGTTCTCTTCATTTCTTGAATCCTTGTGCTTTCTGAAACAGAATCGGCAGTAGACGGGACAGCCCATGTTGAGCAGGAAGATGACTCTGTTCTGGTACATCTGTTCAAGAAGTCCCTGATGAAACTGGCCGATCCAGGTATTCTTATGGCCCATGGGGTCGAGTTCTTCAACGAACGGGAGATACTGATAAGCTACATCCCGGGAGAGCGTCATCTGTCTGATGGTGTGGTAGGAGAGGCGGACAGGAAACATTTCGATGACTTCATCGATCTTCTTTGTATCCTCTTCAGAGATGTCGATATTCGCCACCTGTCTGAGGTGACTGCTGTCACTGATCGTGATGAAGCCTTTCCCCGGAAGGAGTACTTCCAGGATGGAGACAAGGAAACGATAAGGAAGCTCCACGGTTCCCAGTGTGAGAGATCCGGTATGTGGTCTCATGAGTTTTTCAGTGAGTGCTGAGAAAAAGGCTTTCTCATCTTCACCGTACCCCGTTGCTTTCACCAGTGCTTTCAGCTTCTGCTGTCCATCACCCTCTCCTATGATCTTCATGAACTGCGCACTCGTGAGTGCCGCAGTCGAATACAGTTCGAGGAATTCGACTGTATGTCGCACAAGAGCCTCAAGAGAAACCGAGATCTCTCTTTTAGAGAATTTCTGTGTG
>JAFGUP010000175.1 GCA_016938475.1 Sphaerochaetaceae bacterium | reverse complement strand
TCTTCGGCATCTGGTTCCCGATCATGGCCTTCGTTTCGACCGGATTTGAGCACTGTGTTGCTAACATGTACTTCATCCCGGCCGGACTCTTTGTCCAGGGTATTGATGCATCGCTCGCTTCGAGCAGTCTGACCTGGGTTACCATGTGGACCAACAACCTCATCATGGTTACCATCGGCAACATCGTTGGTGGTATGGTCTTCGTCGGTGTCATCTACTGGGTTGCCTTCAGGAAAGAGATTGCGGCTCTGAAGTAAGAGATACTGAATGAAAATCAGTAATATCAACGTGAAGGTTTCAGCGATCCAGATCGCTGTGTTCATAATCTTCACCCTTATTTTACTCGTTTATGTTGGAACAACCAGTGACGTTTCGATACTTTACTGGGGCATTCCGACGCTCATACTGCTCCTGCTGATACCGATGGCAATGAACTACCTGAGCCAGCGTCAGTATGCCGAACTCATCCCGATGTATGAGGCAGAGGCACAGAAAGTCGGTGTCAAGGCGATAAACCTGGGGATGGTCGGTACGCCGGTCCGTCTCGTGGGAGTCGTCGAATCATCCCACTTCAAGTACCTCAACCGTCCTCAGTTCATCGTCGCTGATAAAAGCGGAGAAGTATCAGTAAAGATGTTTACCAACCCAACTGAAGATGTCGTCAAAGGCGATGTTGTCGAGGTGCTGGGAACTGTGATCAGGCGTTACTTCTTCGTTGGTGACGCCGTGATAAACTGTGTTTCAATCCGGAAGATCAGACCTGAAAAGAAGGCCTGATACCGGGTGGATCTGCTTATCTAAAACTGTTCTGTAAACCTTTTCTGATATTACTCCGCTTTTTAGGCGGATTTTGAGTGATATAATCCTCGAAGAGAAGATTCCTGGTACTGACCGGGAACGGGATTCCGGGCGTGCTGATGATTGCCTCACCCGTCTCCAGAGTCTGGATCTCGGTATCCATTGCGGAAAGGTCCTGCTTGGCACTCGATGACACGGTTGAACGGTCTGATCGGTCCGAAAGGCACATAGTGACGAGCGTGTTCAGCTGGGCAAGCACTCGTGCAACGACGTTCTTGGGCTGCTGGGTGATGACGCACAGCCCCACTCCAAATTTTCTCCCTTCCATCGCACACTCCCTGAATATAC
>JAFGUP010000174.1 GCA_016938475.1 Sphaerochaetaceae bacterium | reverse complement strand
AGCGACCAGGCTAAGCAGGGCGTTGTTGAAGGCAGTTCCACCCCCATCGGACGGGTCCATCTCATTCATCACAGGCAATAAGGTGAAGACGATGAATGATGAGAAAAGCAGCAGTACGAATGATGAGAGGAGAAGGATGACATCTATGGTCCTGATGAGCAGCCTCTTGAATTCAGCGGGCCGTTTCTTGTTTTGAGCGGTATCTTTCATCATGATGCATGTATAAAGGTTGGTGTATTAGTTTTGGTATTCGCCACTGAACACGAGTCTCGCTTCGGAGAGGTTCTCTGATGAGGAGCCATCTGCCAATCGACGATGAATACGTGCTCAGTCTTTTGGTCATGCACATCATCGGTGGTGATGACAGGCAGGGATCCGTGTGTCGCTTCATGGTGTTCATTCATAATGCTGGGTGGATTAGTTAACCGATAAAGGTAATTTCTGTTAAAAGAAGGAGAGCGAGTGCCTTGTGCTCTGTTTCCTCGCTCTCTTCTCGATGGCACGATAAGGATTATTCGCTCATCGCAGCGGTGACCTGATCATGGGTGTGCCATGGTTGCAGTTCCTTGCCGAATAAGTATACGTCATCAGCAGTCTCGATGGTGTACATCGGGATAGGCTCTCCAAGGATGTAGCGAGACTCGTTATCGGGGTCCCAAATGTCCTGGAGGTCCTCATAATCCTTGATGACCGCGTGGAAATCCTTGGTGAGGATGGTGAGCGGGTACTTCTCATTATACTGGAAGAGCTGAATCCTGTTCCATTCCATGTCTTGAGGGAAGAGGAAGACCGTGAACGGATACTCCTGGCCACCATCAGGACTGAGCAGCTTTATGCCGTTGTTCAGGTAGAGGCCGTCGGATTTCTTGAGGCAGTAGAGGTCCGCTTCGAGCGTTCCCTTGTAGGTGGTCGTATCCTTCTTGTAGGAAGCAGTTGCCCCTTTAGGAAGCTTGATTATAGTGTATTCGCCTGGAGTGGTGTACTCTGACGCTAGTGCTTTGGTGAAATCGGGCGCTGAGTAGCTGGCGATGTTCTGCACGAATTCCTTCTGGAGCTGTGCGGGGTCAATGGCAGGCGCTTTCTTCTTGCAGCCGGAAAAGAGGATTCCGGTGATGAGCATGGTGAGGAAGAGAAGAGCGATGGTGGTAATGCCGGCGGTCCTGCCTTGCAGGGAGCTGGCGTTCGAGGTTGAAGAATTGTTTTTCATGATACGT
>JAFGUP010000173.1 GCA_016938475.1 Sphaerochaetaceae bacterium | reverse complement strand
GCTTATATTTGGAATATCGACAAGTGCTTTCAAATACATTTGGTCCGCCTTATTTGAGTAATACTTTCTCTAGAAGGTAAGAGATATTAGATAGCCCATGCTTCTGCTGCCGTCTTGGTGGATTCTTCGAAACTTTAATCGGTACTAAAGGATCCGTTCGGTTGTCGGAACCGGACATAATAAATGAAGCGCCCAGAATCTAGGCGCCTCTTTAAGAGTGAGTAAGGTTTTTTTTGTCGTGCAATCCTCCTTGTAAACGGTGGAAGCACTTAAAATTTGTCACACGACCAATATCTTTCGTTTCGAAAAACATTGTCTGTGAAGTACAACTCCTTACAGTACAGTATTATCGGGCTGGGCGGATTTGAACCGCCGACCCCATGTCCCCCAGACATGTACGCTAAACCCCTGCGCTACAGCCCGTACTCGAAGGAAGATACCACAGGAGTCTCTTTTATGTCAATAAAGACGGGAATTTCGTGAGGTATTCTCTACTTATATGTCATAAGAATGGTCTATTTATGAAGAGTCATGTATGCTTCTCATAGCTGTGTAAATACTTACAATTTTTGTTAAGGTATTATTTGAAAAAGAATTGACATAAGTATCCGTTCACCCTAGTATAGTGATTGAAGTGCCTTGTATTGTGAGGTGTCAAAGCCCGAACATAAGGGGTGCATGAATAGCTTGTCAAGGAGAAGAGTATTCCATGGAAACGTACAGACTTAGCGTTAAGACCTATTTGCATCAAGTACTCTGTGGTGGTAGTATGTATGGCATGAATAAGATTAGATTTGTTACGATCCTCTTGCTCATCATGAGCTCTCTTATGCCGCTTGCAGCATTTCAGTTCTCTCCGCTGGAGCAGAATTTTGCACCGACCGGGGCTGACAGCACCAAAACCTACACGATCGTAAATGATTCAGCAGATACCATTGCTGTGGAAGTGACAGCGCTGACGCGTGACCTCTCCTCCTCGGGCGAAGAGGAGAATGAGAGTGCATCAGCCTACTTCTCCATCGTTCCTTCCAAGGTTCTTCTCAGGCCTCAATCATCTCAGATTGTGCGTGTGCAGTATCGTGGACCTCGTACAGTTCCCAGCGAACTGGCATTCAGGATCCGAGCCGAACAGATTCCGTACACTCAGGGGCGTTCGGCTGAAAACACGAGTATGTTCAATTTTCTGTATGTGTACACAACGAGTGCGTATATCACACCCACCCGGGTTAATGAGAGGGTGGAGGTTGCCTCTGCAGTGCCCGCCCGCACTGTAGAAGGACGCCAGGTGCTCTCTGTTGAGATCGAGAATACAGGAAGTGTCCATCAGATCCTCAACGACCTGAAGCTTGAAGTCATAGAAAACAAGACGCGAAAGAGTGTCCTGTACCAGGGAGAAGCCCTTGGTTTTGCCAACAGTATGAATCTGCTTGCCGGTAAGAAAGTCAGAGTGAATCTCACCTGGCCGAGTACGTTTGAGTTCCCCAGTTCGTCATCAGGTGCAGCTTCCCTGTTCACGACAAAACTCAGTTACGGCAGTCAATAATCTCATAAAGGATCTGATGTTTGATGGGAATGCGAAGAATCAGGGCTCTGGTAGTCCTGTTCATGTTGATAGTGTATTCGCTTTCCTTGCTTGCTCTCTTATCTGATTGCAGTGAGGAGAGCAAAGAGGACATCCCTGTTTTTTCGGTTGTACAACCGGTCCAGGTCAAAGAAGGTGCCGAGGTACCTCGTGTCGCAAAGACGATAACACAAGAAACTCCTATCACCTCTGATTCTCCAGTCACAGAATTCACTGAACATGATGCACCTGTTGAGAAGGATTCACCATCCGTTCCTCTGCAGTCAGACACTCGAGCTGAAACCGAGGAGCAGCTGGGTCGTGAACCGGCAGGTGCCTCTGTTTCGGTGGGAGACGAGCCTCTTGTACTTGAGGATCAGATACTTGAGGATCAGATTCTTATTCTCGACGAACTCATCGTAGAGGATCAAGCACCTAAAGAACAGAGAGTGGAAACAGAACCTGATCGTAAAGTGATAGCTGATGAACCCCTGATGCCGGTTGAAACAGAGACAGTGGAAGAAGAGTTTAATGACGATTTCTGGTCTGATTTCTTTGTTGCCGGCGAAGAGGACGTGTCCCTTTTCGAGGAAGGCTCTTTTTACGTGCCTCTTTTTGTCAATTCCGATTATACCGGAGATATAATGGTGACATTCCAGGAAGAGGAAGTGCTACTCAACCGCTCGGAACTGGAACTGCTTACCGGTGAAGATCTTGTCGAAAAGGTGAGACAGGCTCTGTTTGACAGTGAGGAAGAGAATATCGCCTTGTCCTACCTTAATGCGCTCGGTATAGAAGGGTACTATGATTATGCCACCTTTGAACTGTACCTGGAGTTTTCCACCTGGATGCTGCCTGTCAAGACCATCAGTATCAATCAGGGAGATGTGAAACAGTATGGGTCGTACGAGATGAGCGGATCTGAGATACTGGAAACATCCTTTTTCAGCACCTATACAAATCTCTCTGTTCAGTCATCCATTTCATGGGAGTTTGGCACACCCCTTACTCTGAGCCCTTCTGACATCCTCTATATGCAAGGTCGTTCAAGCGTAGCCCTCTGGGACCTCTCGTTTGATTTCTCCTGGGTTTTTCATCCGGGTAATGCCTATTCGCAGGTGAGCGGACTCTGGAGTACCTCATTGTCAGATTACGTGTCCTGGGGAGGTATTCAAGGGTTCTATGACTTTGTTGATACATCAGTGCGACTCAGCTTCGGGAATATCTCGGAGTTCCTGGGACTGAACACCGATTCGTATGGTATCGGGGTTGAGAAACGGTATACCTATGGAACAGCTGAACCGAGTACCCACCAGTTCAGGTACTCGATTCAGATAGATGAGCCGAGCATTGTGGAAGTGTTCATCAATGACAAAAGTGTGTACAGAAGGCAGGTGCTTGCAGGATTGTATACCCTGCAGGACTTTATCTTCACCCAGGGGGTAAACGATGCCATCGTGACAGTCACACGTGTCAGGGACACAGAAGAGGTTGAGACCTACGACTTCAGCTTGACCTTCGATTCGCGACTGATGGCCGCGGGAGACACACTGTATGCCGCCGCGGTCTCGACCCCTTCCGATGAACTCAGTCCACGCTTCAGAATCAGCCAGACCTACGGGTTGCTTGATGAGATGACAGGTGGATACACATTCTCCGCCTCTACAAATGCACTTTCAACTGCTCTGAACTTCATTCTCAGTACCAGGCTCGGTACACTGCAGGGGCAGGGTGCCGCATCTCTTAACAGTCCACTGGGATTCGGTTATGCATTCAACACTTCGATGAGTGTTTCTGCACTGCCGGATACCGAGCTGTTGAGCTCTCTCTCGTTCACCCTTGCATTCACCAACCCTTCGTTCACCACGAGTATCGAAGTGCCCTCTGCAGCTACTCCCTCCAGTGGCGATCTCTTTCAGGCTTCACTGTCGATTTCGGGAGCGCTCTTCGATACCCTCAGATATGGACTCTCTTCGAGTGTTTCCTGGTACACCAATGAGAGTGATCTGACCCTACGAGGGTCTCTCACTACAGGAATATCACTGATTCCTGACCTTGCCATCTCGGCTTCTCTGAATTATCTGCAGTACACAGCCAGTGCTGCCACTCTTTCGGTTCAGATCGGAGCATCATATTCTGTTTCACAGAATGCAAGCATCTCTACCAGCACGAATCTAGAGGATTCGACCTACATCAGCGGGTCTGTACGACCGTTTGCAGATAGCGATGACAGCCTTCGTTTCAGCTTCAACGGATTGAGTTTCACCGATCCTCTCAACCATACAGGCTCGTTCTACTATACCCACAGCGGTCAGAAGGCAGGATTGAATGTCGGAGCAATCTACTCTGACACCTTCAATTCCTATGCACTCACTATGAGCCTCAATACTGCATTCGCCTATGCAGGCGGCCTGTTCGGCATGGCCAGGAATATTTCTGATTCTTTCATGCTCGTTCGTCCCGCCGGAGCGATGGCTGACCAGGAGATAGCGGTGACACGGACGATGACCACTGACCCTGACCGCCTCCCTTCGCTGTTAGGAACAAGTCTGTATGATGGACTGAGTGTCCACCAGGAAAACAACATCGTCGTGTACGGTATTGGAAGCGATCTGCTCAATTCATCCGAGTCGTTCATCTATACAGCGCAACCCCGTCCCCGTCAGGGGTATGCTGTACGAGTCTCGAGTGAGTTAGCCTATTCGGTTGTCGGTACCCTTCTGAGAACTCCATCACAGCCGTACGACAGATATACGGTTGATATTGCGAAGGTAGAACGGGATGCTTCTGGTGAGGAGATCCTCATGCTCGATGAAAGTGTCTATCTGTTCACCGATGAGAGTGGATTCTTCTTCATGAGCGGACTTACCGAGGGTGATTATCAATTCAGTATGTTCCTTCCTGATTCGATGACCGATGATCCTCCTGTAGACATCAGGTTCACTGTAGAACAGCAAAATGAGGATGAAGGGCCGAAGGTGCTTGTGCTCGACACGTACATCGGAGTGGATCTTGCCGCGAAGCTGGAAGATGAGGAGATCGAAAGAAAGGTTGGAAACATTGTAGACGATCCGGTCCTCACTGAAGAGGGTTACTTCGTTCTTGATGTGCTTGACGTGCTTGACGAAAGTGAGTTCTGGGATGTCTACTATCCACAGAGAGAGGTGGTCTCAGCTTTCGAAGATGACACGAGAGCACAGGAAGATGACTTCATCCTTGAGATCGTGCCAAGACAGAAAGATATACCGATTTCCGCATTGTCGATCATGATGCAGGAGAGCCCTCTGCGGGTAGGTAATCTGATGCGCCTGCGTGAGGTTATACGTCCTCTACTCGAAGCGACAAGGCCTGAACAGTTCACCCTCAGCGGGGATATCCTTCACCCGAGCTTCTGACATCTTATGCTTGCACCGAAAGTGTATCACCTATACACTGTATGGTATGAGTCAACATGTGTTAAAAGAGGTCTTTCAGGTAGAACGGGAAGCTCAGGCCATCATCGATACGGCACAGAAAGAGGCCGAGCTCACTGTACAGGAATTGAAAAGTTCTCTTGAGCGACAGATGCAGGAATACACACTCCTTCTGCGAAAACAGCGGGAACAGGAAGTAGAGAGAATTCTGCAGCAGGAAAAGGATGACCTTGCGGCCTATCGCGAAGAGATAGCCGCCAGACGACCGCATCCACAAGAGATCGCCAGACGTTCACAGCGGATCGTGAAGAGCATGAGTGAAATCCTCCTTTCCAGCCGACTGACTCAGAGAGACAGGTGAATCGTGTCTCAGCTCACCCGCTATGCATATATCAATTCAAAGATCCATGCTCGTGTTTCCAGAATGCTCAGCGAACAGCAGCTTACTGCTCTATCGAAAAGCCGGAGTATAGAGCAGCTTCTCCATCAGATGCAGCATACGCCCTATGAACAGCTGTATGCCATCTATCATGAGACCGGTGATATCCAAATGCTCGAAGCAGATATCAACATACAAGCTATCAGGATTCATCAGGAGATCTCCTCTTCCCTCGATCCGGTGTACTCGAAACTCATCGATGCGTTCACCCGTAAACTCGAGATCGAAAACATAAAGGGGATGATCCGGCTCTATTTCAGTAACATCATCAAGGGGGAGGATATCTCCCAGAGGGTGACCTACCTGTATCGTGAGCGGATAGTTGATGATATCTCCTGGTCATCTCTTGCAAATGCCGGTGATTTCGAAGAAATCAGAGAAGCTCTTGAGCAGACTCCCTACAGCAGAGTGATTGATCAGTTCTCACAGGAGCGGATCAGGAAGGAGGGACTGTTCTTTCTCGAGACAGGACTCGACCATATCTGGGTAACCTCTGTTCTTGCTGTTCTTCCCTCTCTTGCACGTGAAGATCGGCTCATCGTCACCAGTCTTCTTGATGCCGATGGTGATCTGAAGAACCTTATCAATATCTTCCGCTATCACGCCATGTGGGATCTTCCTCCTGATCAGCTTTCTCGTATCCTCTATCCGGCTGGACACCTTCAGTACAGTGATGATGTTCGTCGTCTCATGGAGGAGGACATTGATAGAGACCATTTCAGGGAAATCTTGAAAAAGCGATATCCCCGCCTGGCAAAAGAACTCGAAACGGTGGACGATGAGGATGTCAGAGCCCAGGTCCAGAGGGTTGAGCAATACCTGTTTATCATGAGAAAAGAAGAATACAGAAGGCTCCTCAGGGGCAATCCATTCACGATAGGGACGGTTCTCAGCTATTTTTTCCTCAGTGAACAGCAGGATAGTGTTGTGAAGCGGCTGCTCAATGCGGTACAGTATGCATCAGCGAGCGAGCAATACCGGGAGGCTGGTCTATGAATGTGTTCACCCTCAAGATGTCACTTCTCACTGCACTGGTGCTCAAGGAGCATGCAGGACCAGTGAAAAAGAAACTTCTCGAACTCGGAGTCGTAGACTTCAGAGAGCTGGAAGGACTCACAGGTGATGACGTGGTGAGGGCTGGCACTGATGAGACTCTCGAACAGGTGGGTTCGATTCTTCAGCAGGTTGAGTCCTTATTCCATCAGGTGCATGAAACGCTACCCCTTCTTACTCAGGAGGATATTGGAGCGGACACCGAGATAGATCTACACGCATCAGAGCGCCTGCTTGACGAGATTTTCCGTTCTCTTGCCACTCTCAGGGAGAAACAGAAACAGGTGACAGGCCTGCTTTCACGCTACCGTGAGCTGTATGGGTATCTCAAGAGCAATCGTTCTGATTTTCTTGACGTCCATATCGGCTCTTTCAATGAAGGTCAGGCAGAAAGACTTTCCGGAAGACTCATCGCCCACAGTGCAATGCTTGTTTCTCCCGAAAACTCTTCCGCTTTCATTGTCCTCTCTCTTACACGGGAGCGACAGAACGTTGAACCGGTTCTTTCTTCATTCGGCTGGAGTGAGGATATGACCATACTCCCCTCAGAGGCAGGTGAGATGTGTCTGCAGGAGCTTGAAAGGAGAATCAGCACCGTCGAAGATGAGAAGGCAAAGCTGCTTGATTCCATCACAAAAGTAATACGGGACAGGATGGAGGGACTTGAGTCTCTCTATCGTCAAGGGCGTGTAAGACAGCTCCTTGGGTATATTTCGGGTCATTTTTCTTCGACAAGGAATACCACGATCTTCAGCGGGTGGATTCCCAGCGCGGATACGGAGCTGTTCGAAACGGCCCTGCAGGACGTGACAGGCGGTGTGTGCGTCATCGAATATACCGAAGAGAAGGAGGTGGACCGGTCTAAGGTGCCGGTTGCTCTTGATGACACTCCTTTCCTTCGTCCTTTCGAAAAACTTGTCATGAACTACTCGACCCCGCAGTACGGGTCTGTCAATCCCACACTATTCGTTGCAGTATCGTATCTTACGATGTTCGGGCTGATGTTTGCAGATGCCGGTCAGGGGTTGGTGATTTTTCTTCTGGGCCTGATCGGTTCACGGATCAAAAAAGAAAACTCGATACTACAGTTGATGATGTATCTTGGCGCTGCTTCCATCGTCAGCGGAGTTCTCTTCGGTTCATATTTCGGCTTTCCCCTGTTCCCTCCACTGTGGTTCGACTACCACGGAGCGGTTTTCCCTCACTCCAGCGATGTGCTCTACGATGTCTATTCGATCCTCGGCATTACACTGAAGTTCGGAATCGTCGTCATCTTCACCGGGCTTTTCATAAACTGGGTGAACCTGATCCGCAGAAGAGAGTGGATCCACCTGGTATTCGAAAAGAACGGTATTCTCGGAGCATTTCTCTTCGCCATCGGTATCTATCTCTCCTTCGGATTTGTCAGCAGCGGCTATACGAGCTTTCCCTCCTCGAACCTTATCGTCGTGTCAATCGCCCTGGCGGTAGCAGCCCTGTTCTTCCGTGTGCCGCTCGAACACTTCCTTACACACAAACGAGGAGGGTTTCTCCTTGATTCCTTCATGGAATGGATCGTCATCATACTCGAGATTTTCAGTGGCTATCTTTCTAACACGTTGTCATTCATGCGTGTGGCAGGGTTGGGAATCGCACACGTTTCACTGATGGCCGCCTTCGGTGAGATTGCATCTCTATCACCAAACACAGCAGGCTATGTGCTGATCCTTATTCTCGGTAACACCCTTGTGATAGCACTGGAGGGGCTCAGTGCGGCAATTCAGTCACTCAGGCTCAACTATTATGAGTTCTTCACCAAGTTCTTCCTTGGTGACGGTACCCCATACAGCCCGATAACACGTAACACACGCTCATCCGGGCGTAGAATATAGATATACACAACGAATGGAGGATTCTACCGTGAATATACGTAGTTTCAAAAAACGCTTTCGCCTTTCTCTCATCGCCACTGTACTCGTGCTGCTTCTTTCAACCGCCCTGTTTGCTCCGGGACTGGCTGCAAGTGAAACAACTGATAGCGAAAGCACCGGCTCTTCGTCTCTGATGTGGGTCGTCCTTTCGGCGGCTATCGCCTTCTCCTTCGGTGCACTTGCGGCCGGGTATGCAATCAGCCATGTGGGAGCAGCCGCGATGGGCGCAATGAGTGAGAAACCGGAGATCGGTTCACAGGCTCTTATCTTCATAGCTCTTGCAGAAGGTGTTGTCGTATTCGGTTTCATCACTGCCCTTATGATACTCGGTAAGGCTTAAGGCGTAATCAGATAATGAAGTATTTCGTGATCGGCGATGAAGACACTGTACTTGGCTTCTCACTCGTGGGTACCCGTGGTCGGATGGCTGAGGATCCGCAGATGGCACTGATCGCCCTTGAAGAGGCACTCATGGACAAACAGTACGGGATCATTCTCATTACACAGAGTGTGGCGGATATGATCCGGGGAGAAGTCGATCGATATATCTTCAGCGAGACATTCCCCCTTATCGTGGAGATCCCTGACCGACCGAATGAGTTCAGAAGCAGAGATCTGCGAAAACTTGTCAACGAAGCTATCGGAGTTGCCCTATGAATGAAACGAATACCCTCTTCGAGGGAATTCTCGACAGCGCACGCAAGGAAGCTAACCGGATCAGAGAATCCTGTGACAGGGAGTGTGCCCAACTCAAAGCTGAATATGAGTCGAAAAAGGCTGCGTTGAAGCAATCAGAAGAAGAGTGGATCCGCAAGAAACAGGCAGAGGTTTATCGTATCGGTGAAGCTGACCGCATGCAGGTGCGCCGTGAGAATGAGATAGATGTCAACCGGCAGCTGCGCCGTGAGAGTGAGACAGCTCTCATGAAGCACATGGAGGCTCTTCAGGAGACCGATATATACCGCAGGGCTGTGGTTTCCTGGATCGCAGAAGGGATCATCGCCCTCGACCGTGATGAAGTCCTCTTGACCCATGGAGCTGCAGAGACAGTGGATGAGACGATGATACAACAGGCGGTGGACCTTGCTCAAACGATTACGGGGCATAAGGTGAGCCTCACGGTCAATGAACGGAAGGAGAGTTCTCAGGGCGTTATTTTATGGTCTGCAGATGAGAAGATTGCCTACAATAATCTCGTAAAGACACGACTTGAGCGTTCTCGAAGTGAGTTCGAGAATCTGCTGGAAGGGGAACTATGGGCGAAACAGTAATCGGATATGTGAAGCGGGTGAACGGCCCAGTGGTCACCGTGGGAGGTATCTCCGATGCCGCGATGATGGAACTTGTCTATATCGGTTCGTATCATCTCATCGGTGAGATTGTCAAACTTGATGGGGAAACTGCTGTGGTTCAGGTCTATGAAGATACCACAGGAGTCACTCCGGGTGAAAGTGTATACGGTTCCTCGATGCCTCTGAGCGTTGAACTCGGTCCCGGAATCATCGGCACAATCTACGACGGAATCCAGCGTCCCCTTACCCGTCTCAGAGAACTCAGTGGGGATCACATCGCCAAGGGAGTGTTCAGTCCTCCTCTGGAACGCACCAGGCGCTGGGCCTTCACTCCACTGAAGGCAGTCGGAGACACCATCTCTGTCGGTGATGTGTTTGCTACAGTCCCCGAGACGAGTCATATCGTACATCGCCTTCTGGTCCCTGCTGAAATTCCTCTCACCGGTGAAACCTACACGGTTGAAAGAATTGCCGAAGCAGGTGAGTATACGGTTGATGAGGAAGTGTGCACCCTTCGTGATACCTCCGGTGCACTGCATGCTCTGACGATGATCAGTCGATGGGCAATCAGAAAGCCCCGCAGTGTGAAAGAGAGAAAGACCCTCACGGTCCCGCTGATAACCGGTCAGCGTGTGATTGACATGCTCTTTCCTCTGGCAAAGGGGGGTACCGTTGCCATTCCAGGAGGGTTCGGTACCGGTAAAACGATGACCCAACATGCCATAGCCCGTCACTGTGATGCAGACATCATTGTCTATATCGGCTGTGGTGAACGGGGAAATGAGATGACCGATGTGCTCAGAGAGTTTCCCCGTCTTATCGACCCTCACTCAGGTAAATCGCTCATGGAGCGGACCATTCTCATTGCCAACACCTCAAACATGCCTGTCAGCGCCCGTGAAGCAAGTATCTATACAGGAATCACGCTCGCTGAGTACTACCGCGATCAGGGGTACCATGTAGCCCTGATGGCTGATTCGACCAGCCGGTGGGCGGAAGCTCTCAGGGAACTCAGCGGCCGGTTGGAAGAGATGCCGGCAGAAGAGGGGTTCCCCGCCTATCTGCCGACCCGTATCGCAGAGTTCTATGAACGAGCGGGCAGGGTCACCACCCGAGGTGGAGAGGAAGGGTCTGTGTCGATCATAGGCGCAGTCTCCCCTCCGGGAGGAGATTTCTCCGAGCCGGTGACTCAGCACACCAAACGGTTCGTCCGCTGTTTCTGGGGCCTCGACCGATCGCTCGCATCAGCCCGTCACTATCCCGCCATCAGCTGGCTCGACTCGTACAGCGAGTACGTTGACGGTCTGTCACAATGGTGGCGCGAGAAAGGGGAGGGGATCTGGTTTGAACAGCGTCAGCAGATGATGGACCTGCTTCACCGAGAAGTGCGACTTGAACAGATTGTCAAACTGGTAGGACCTGATGCACTTCCTGATTCTCAGAACTTCATCCTGGAAGTCTGTTCGCTGTTCAAGAACGCATTTTTACAGCAGAATGCCTTTGATGAGAACGATCGCTACTGTTCCATCGAGAAACAGCTTGGAATGCTTCATGTCATTCTCACCTACTGGGAACTCGGCTCTGCAGCGATCAGTCGCGGTCTTCCCCTTGTGCGTGTCAAGAAGATGAAGGTCGTGCAGGAGATCGCCAGAATGCGGTTTTCAATTTCTGATGACAATATCGATGAACTTGACCGCCTGAACATCCGCCTTGAGCGGCAGATACACCGACTTGGAGAGATGTATGAAACGTAAGGAACAGATGAACTCTGTCGAGCAGGAACTGCTCAAGGGAAGAGAGTATATCGGGGTCAACCGGATTGAGGGACCTCTTATCTATGTGCACAAAACCCATCCGGTAGGGTTCGGAGAGCTTGTGGAGGTCCATGACAGAAACGGTAGGACTCGGCTGGCCCAGGTTCTGGACACCAGTGATGATGTGGTGGTCGTTCAGCTGTTCGAGGGTACCGATGGCTTGAATCTTCCCTCCACCAGAGTCAAATTCATGGGGGAATCGTTCACGCTTCCCGTTTCTGCCGGAATGCTGGGGCGAGTGATGAACGGGCTAGGACGTACGATTGATGATGCTCCCCTACCGAAGGGAGAAGAGATCATGAGTATCAATGGTCTTCCGATCAATCCTACCAGCCGTGAATACCCCAGAGATTTCATCCAGACGGGGGTCTCGGTTCTAGACGGGCTCACCACGCTCATCCAGGGGCAGAAACTGCCGATCTTCAGCGGGAACGGTCTTCCTCATAACCGTCTTGCTGCCCAGATAGCGAATCAGGCGACAGTACCGGGAAGAGAAGCAGAGACAGTCATCGTGTTCGCAGCTATGGGTGTAAAGTATGATGTGGCAAGGTACTTTATTGACTCTTTCACTGCAAGCGGGGTCCTCAATCAGGTTGCTTTTTTCCTCTCGCTTGCCGATGACCCGTCGATCGAGAGGACTATCACTCCCCGCTCGGCTCTTACCCTTGCAGAACACCTTGCCTTCAACAAAGGGTATCAGGTACTCGTCATCATGACCGATATGACAAACTACTGCGAATCCCTCAGAGAGATAAGCACGCTGAGAGGTGAGATTCCTTCTCGAAAAGGGTATCCAGGATATCTGTACAGCAATCTTGCCGAACTGTATGAACGTAGCGGCAAAATCGTAGGCCGCAGCGGTTCTATCACGCAGCTGCCGATCCTTACCATGCCCAACGATGATATCTCCCATCCGATTCCTGATCTCACCGGGTATATCACCGAAGGACAGATCGTTTTCGACCGTCAGATGCATTCTCAGGGTATCTATCCTCCCATAAATGGACTGCCGAGTCTGTCGAGACTCATGAAGGACGGTATCGGAGAGGGGATGACCCGGGAAGATCATCCTCACCTTGCAAACCAGCTCTTTGCATCGTATTCTCATGTCAAGGATGTGCGAAACCTTGCTTCTGTCATAGGAGAAGAGGAACTTACCACAATCGATCATCAGTATCTTGATTTCGGTACAGCCTTTGAAAAGGAATTCGTGAACCAGAAGGATAATGAGAACAGAAGTATCGAAGAGACATTGGATAAAGGATGGAAGGCTCTCGAGCACCTTCCACCGGAAGAGCTCAGGCGGGTGAGTGAACAGGAGCTCGAAACCTATTACAAGGGGTGATGATGGCGACGATGATCGCTCCGACACGGAGCAATCTTCTTAAACTCAAAGATGACCTCGCGTTTGCCCGCCTCGGGTATGAACTGCTTGACCAGAAACGATCGATTCTGGTTGTGGAACTGCTTACCATGGTCGACCAGGCGGTGGATTATCAGGCTCGGGTTGATGCAGCGCTGTCGACTTCCCATGATTCCCTGAAGCACACAGTCCTCCAGATGGGGCGGCTGAAGGTGAACAACGTTTTTCCCGCTGTACGGACAGAGAGTGCTGTTGAGCTCAGTGAACGAAAAGTCATGGGTGTTCATCTTCCACGAGTGACAACCTCTTTTATCGACACAGGTCCCTATTTTTCCCCTGAAGGAACCACACTCTCGGTCGAGGAGTCTCTAGAGAAATTCCGAGAGGCACTGAGTCTCATGGGACGTCTGGCAGAGCTCAAGGTGTCCATCATGCGCCTGGCCAGAGAGGTGAAGAAGACGATACGTAAGGTCAATGCACTCGAAAAGATAGTGATACCGAATCTTGAAGAAGACCTCAGATTCACGAAACAGCGCATCGAAGAGGCGGAACGTGAATCGTTCATGATACTCAAGCAGGTGAAAAACAGGCTTGATGCTTCGAAGAGACAGTAGTCGAAAGGGAACTGTCCTGAGAGCAGAAGGAGGGAAATGATGGAACAGATGTTCAAACGACTACTGGTGTACCTGGACGGGTCAGAGGATTCTATGAGCGCTGCCATGGCATCTATCGTTCTTGCCAAACAACTCGGAGCTTCTCTCACTGCTGTGTACGTGGTGAATACGAAGGCTCTGCTCGACCTGGTGAAAGCCCATATCTTTCTTGATGCAGAACAGCAGGAGTATCAGAGAGATATTGAAGGTGATGCCCAGAGACACCTCAACCATGTACAGAAACTGGGTCGAAAGAAGGGCGTGGATATCACCTGTCTCAGACGGGAAGGTGAAGTCACAAAAGAGGTCAGGGCCTGTATCAGTGAGCACAATATCGATATTCTGGTGCTCGGAGGTCTCAGCGAGATCCATTCGCGCCGTGATGAGCTTCTCAGTGATACCGACCGGATGATGAGAAGTGCGAGCCTGCCTGTGTTTGTTGTCAAGGACAACGATGATGTCTGGGACATGTATGAGTCGCTTGAAGATATAGATGGAGAGGAAATGTATGAATCTCGGTGATGTTTTACACAAGGATCTTGTGAAGGTCCCCCTGACCGGGGTGACGAAAAATCAGGTGATAGAAGAACTGGTGGACCTTCTGGTTACCCGTAGGCAACTGCCTAACAGGGATGAGATCCTTAAGGCTGTCATGGACCGCGAGCATCTTGGTTCGACCGGTCTTGTCGATGGAATCGCTATCCCCCATGCAAAAACCGATGCTGTCAGTGAGGTTTTCGTGGTTGTCGGCGTTTCTGCTTCTCCAGTTCCCTTTGAATCTCAGGACGGTGAGGACTGTTCCTATTTCTTTCTGGTTCTGGCTCCAAGTGATCATGCCAGTGCTCACATAGAGATCCTTTCTGCCATTGCACGAACAACGGCATCCTCTTCCTTCAAGCGGATCCTCAAAGCGGTAAAGAGTCCCGATGAACTGTACGAGTTATTCATCGATTGAGAGCTTTTCCTCCCGGTGCAGTTCGTACGGGTTACACATTGCACCGTAGGCCGAGCTCGGAACTGCACTAAACGGGTGTAGATGCCGTTCAGGGGTCTCCTTTGGAAGAAAGAGCGCGTTGTGCTGCACCTCTAGTACCCAAGATCCTCTCCCACAATGATAACATGAATCCTCTGAGGAATGTTTTGATGCCCCAGGACGAGAAAGGACGAACAGATCCCGTTGGTACACGTACCCGCAGGTATTGCCATGAGGTTCTCATCACTGATCTTCGGTGCGATGCAGATGCCGGTTTTCGAACAGTGGGTATCCTTACTGAGCCTCACGGCATTGGCCGGAGCAGCGAGTGTCTTGACACGGTTGACAGCTTCTGAGAGATTTCTGACTATCTTGTTCTGACCGACAATCACATAGACCTTGGCCGGACCCCAGAGGAGGGCTCCAAGGCGGTTGTTCGAACCATCGACCACATAGATTTCTCCCCGCTCGGTGAGTGCATTCGCACTGCTGAAATAGATGTCGCTGGCCAGATGTGCTCTCGTCACCTCCCGGACCTCTTCACGGCTCAGGGCAGACGCATATCTGTCCAGATAGGAGAACTTCCCGCTTCGAAGGAAATCAGTCACTCCCGACTCCTTCAGGGTCACCGAACCGCCGGCACCGATGACACTGTTCTCGGGGACGAGGGATGAGAGCAATGATATGACACCCTCTCTATCGGGTACATATGAAACTCCGAAATTGTTCTTCTCGAGGTTGTTCATCGTCCGTTTTATCGAAAGACGTATGATCTTCTCCTTGTGCACATCCATATCTCTTCCTCCTGGTGATGATATTCAGGAGGTAAGTATAAAATACTTTTTCTAGACAGGAAAGCACTCTGGAAGTATCCTTGAGGTATGAACATTACATTTTACGGCGCTGCACAGACTGTCACCGGAAGCTGTACTCTGCTTGAATGTGCAGGGACTCGTTTTCTCGTGGACTGCGGACTCCCGCAGGGAGCCGATGAGAAGAAGCTGGGAACCGACTTTCAGTTCAATCCTGAACAGATCGATTTCATCCTCCTGACCCATGCCCATATAGATCACTCGGGCAGGATTCCGATGATGGTACGGGAAGGGTTTCATGGTGCTGTGCACTCCACCAGTGCCACAGAGGACCTCTGTTCCATCATGCTCGCTGATTCTGGCCACATACAGGAGATGGAGGCTGAATGGGCGAACAGGAAACGCAGAAGGGACGGTGAACGGGAGATTGAACCGATCTACACGGTCGACGATGCGAAACGGGCCATGGAGTACTTCATTCCCCATGAATACGGTCAGGAATTCAACCTCACCGATTCGATTCGGGTGACTTTTACCGACGCGGGCCATATTCTCGGTTCCTCATCGATACGGGTCAGGATGAAGGAGGGAAGCGAGGAGCGTACCATCGTCTTTTCTGGTGATATAGGAAACACTGATCAGCCGATCATTAATGACCCGGTCCTCCTTGATGACGCAGATTTCGTCGTTATGGAATCAACCTACGGGGACCGTCAGCACCCGATCCCCGATCATACCACTCAGAGGGAGAACACCATCGCCCGCTCTGCTCAGCTTGCCGATATTATCGAAACAACGTTCAAACGGGGAGGGAACGTCATCATCCCTTCCTTTGCTGTCGGCCGTACACAGGAACTGCTCTACCTCATCCGCCACATCATCGACAACAACATGATACCCTCTATCAGGACTATTCCGGTCTTCCTCGATTCCCCACTGGCTATCGAGGCGACGCGTATCTTTTCAAGAAATATCGAAGGGTATTTTGATGAGGACGCTATGAGGATCATAGAGGCAGGAGATAATCCCCTCAGGTTCCCGTCTCTTACGATGTCAGTAACCAGTGATGAGTCCAAGAAGATCAACGAGTTCACCGAGAGCTGCGTCATCATCAGTGCAAGCGGTATGTGTGAAGCGGGTAGAATAAAACACCATCTCAAGCATAACCTCTGGTCACCTAAAAATACTGTATTGTTCAGCGGCTATCAGGCGAAAGGCACCCTCGGGCGTAGCATACTTGACGGTGCTAAGAAGGTGAAGATCTTCAGCGATCATATTGAAGTGAAGGCACAGATCACCCGGCTCATGGGAATCAGCGGTCACGCGGACAGGGGCGGATTGATCAAGTGGATCAGCAACTTCTCAAACCAGCTGAGACAGGTCTTTGTCATTCATGGTGATGAGAGAGTCAGCCAGCACTTTGCAGGACTGCTGTGTCATTCTCTCGGTCTTCCCGCCTGGGCTCCTTCTGTTACCGAGAGTTTCGACCTCCTTGGAAGCGAGTTTCCTCAGGCTGAGGAGATGAGTATCTGGATCCAGACACAGCAGGAACTGAAGAGTTCGATCTATGAACTCGACCAGGTTTATCAGGAGACAGTACAGATCCTGGAAAGGATGAAGAAGCATGCACAGCAGATCATGGAGGAAGAGGACACGAAGGGGGCTTTGAGACTCTCCCGGGCAATGGAACGAATGTGTGAAAGTATCGAGGAGCTTAATGCTCACTGGAACCTTCACAATGGGAATTAAGATACTTGCTGTAGGTGCCCACCCGGATGATGTGGAGATCGGGTGCTTCGGTACGCTCGATACATGCGTGAAGCGGGGAGACACGGTTATCGTGTGTTCCCTCACCAACGGAAATCTTGGTCACAACCAGCTTTCGAAAGAGGAACTCGAGCGGACCCGCCTTATTGAAGGAGCACGTGC
>JAFGUP010000172.1 GCA_016938475.1 Sphaerochaetaceae bacterium | reverse complement strand
GGAGACCCTCAAAGCAGACGGCAAGGGCTCGGATGACCACAGCGGCCTTGCTCAGTACTACGCAAAGGTCAGCGGAACCAGGATCGGAAGCTAGTCACGTACATCTACTCTCAGTATGTCTTTCACCTGCGTCCCGATGGAATTCATGTCCGGGGTGCAGGCATGTTTTCCAGATACTCGCTCCTTTCTTTCGTCAGACGATCCAGGCACCTCTGCCCTGATACCCTCACTGAGATCTATCTGCCTCCGTTGTCATCACAATCCATGCTGAAGATGTATCCTGCATCATTCCTGTATGAGTCTGCCACTTCTCAGGCATCGAAACCTTGCATCAGGATAGGCGAGGTATCGAACAACCCATTCACTGGTGATATACACCTGAACACTACAGCTGCCGTGTGATTGCACATACACGCACACTCTCTTTTACTTGGACTCACACCCCGTAAGCGGGCACACAGAGCCGAAGCCTCTGTCTGATGAGCAAAGGGCGAAAAAAGAAATAAAAAAAGGTTTGACAGAACAGCAATCCATGTTAGTATACCGTATACATAATACGATTTTCAATCAAAGGAGACAGTATGAAAAAACTAGTAGTTTTGGCTGTAATGGCAAGCCTCGTGTTCTCAATGGCTTTCGCACAGGGCGAGAGTGACAGCGCAGCAGAATCTGTTCAGATGAACATTCAGCACAACCTGCCGAAGACAGAAACCTGGCAGACAGGGTTCGAGTTCATCAAATCAGAGATGCAGAAGAGATATCCGGATCAGATCAATTCAACGATCTATCCGAATGGACAGCTGGCAAACAACAACTGGGCAACGATCTTCGAGCAGACTCAGGAGAACGTCGTGCAGATGACCTGCGAATCTCAGGTAACCCTCGCTTCACTGGTGCCCGAGCTCTTTGCACTCAGCACCCCATTCATGTTCGAGGACATGGAACATGTACTACGCTTCATGGATGAGAAGCCTGCTTTCGTAGACGACTGGTTCGCGAAACTCGAGGACAAGAACCTGAAGGTCATCACTTACTGGCCACGGGCTCCCCGTCAGCTCCTCAACTCACAGCGTCCTATCATCAAACCGGCAGATATCAAAGGAATGGCCTTCAGAGTGCCTGCCATGGACCTGTTCGTCACAACCTTCCAGGCAATGGAAGCCAACCCCGTCCCCCTTCCCTCAGGTGAAATTTACACTGCAATGCAGATGGGTACTGTTGCAGGCGAAGACAACGCCATCTCTACCGTTCAGTCAACACGAACCTATGAACAGGGCAAATACTTCAATGTATGGAACTACATGGGTGACGGAGTACTTGTGGTCGTGAACAAGGACTGGTTCGAAGGACTTACTGCCGACATGCAGAAGAGTCTCCTCGAAGTCGGTGCTGCATCAACCGATGTCGTCCTCGAAGCTACAATTGCACGAGAGGTCGCAGGACGCAAGACCATGGAAGAAGCCGGTATCGAATTCACCGAATTCACCGCCGAGATGAAGGAACCCTGGAGAGCTCTGATGGGTCCTGCATACAAGGCAATCGAGAAGACCATCGGTACTGACGCATGGAACGAACTGGTCAGAATCGCTGATGCGACGAGATAACTTTCTCTGATATCAACGCGCATTGCTTGCAGGGATGCTCCGTGTATTCGGAGCATCCTTTCCATAAATCAATTAACAGGTGTGGGATTATGACAAACAATAGAAAAGATGTAGTGTTCTTCCTGAAGAATCCGGAGTATCTGCTCTCTATAGCAATACTTGCGGTCATTCTTCTTTCTTCTCTCATGCAGGTCCTCAACAGACTGATCCCTGCTATCAAGGCTCCCTGGACCCTTGAGCTGATCACCTATCTGTTCGGCGCTCTGATCTGGATCGGGATCGCACTGGCAATCCACGATGATTCCCATGTCGGAATCAAGAGCATCTATCACAAATTCCCGAAAAAGGCCCGCAAGGGGCTGAAGATTGTCCACATGTGTCTGTTCGGCATCATGCTGCTCTTCTTCGGATATCTGGGAATGCTTGCCCTTCTCAGTTATGCAAGGCGGGGCCAGTCTACTCCGGCCCTTCATGCACCCACATGGCTTATGAGGTCCCCGATTGTCATCGGAGCGCTTATTTCATTATATCGCCTGGGGGAAAGAATCGTGATGATCGTGAAAGACAAGGATCCGGAATTCAAGTACGACATCCCTGAAGGGCTTGCTGATCTGAGTATCGAAGAACTTCTCAAGGAAGGTCTTATAACAGAAACAACACCTGCACAGGAGGATAAATAATATGGTACCAGTAATGAGCTTGACAGTCTTTGCACTCGCATTCTTCCTCCTCCTTTCAGGAGCCCCCGTATTCGTGTCGATCGGACTGGCCAGCATAGCCACGATCCTTATTCATAATCCGGTCCCCCTTATCTCCATTCCGCAGTTAATGTTCTCGGGAATTGAATCATACGTTCTCGTCGCAATTCCACTCTTTGTCCTCTCGGGAGTTCTCATGGAATCCACCGGGGTGGCAAAACGGCTGATAGACTTCGCCAAGGCCGGCGTCGGCTGGGCCCGTGGCGGCCTGGGCGGATCGAACGTCGTCGCCAGCTTCATCTTCGGTGGCATGTCAGGTTCTTCAGTTGCAGACACAGTTGCCCTCGGAACGATCCTGATTCCGGAGATGGAAGCGGACGGGTATGACAAGGGGTATTCAGCCGCTATCACCGCTCTGTCATCGACACTGGCAGTCATCGTACCTCCCAGTATCCTCATGGTTATCATAGGAGCAGTCAGCGAACTCTCGGTCTCCTGGCTCCTCATCGGCGGCCTCGGTCCCGGACTTCTTCTCACTTCGACCATGATGATCCAGAACTATATCATCTGTAGGAAGAACAACTACGGATCGGTCAGGAAATTCAGCTTCAGATACCTCTGGCAGACCTTCAGAACAGGCATCTGGGCCCTTGGAGCACCGATCATCATCATGCTGGGAATTATGTCGGGTATCGTGACCCCGACCGAGTCGGGAGGACTCGCGGTCATCTACACCCTCGCGATAGCCACCTTCTTCTACAAGACTCTTACCGGAAAGATCCTGTACGATTCGTTTGTTTCAGCTGCACGACTCACCGCGGCAGTGGTCGCCATCATCGGATCCTCTTCGATCTTCACCTTCATCCTCACCTTCGAAGGACTCCCTCAGATCGTAGCTGACTTCCTCCTCGGGTTCACGACCAATCAGATGGCGATCTTCTTCATCATCAACCTCTTCCTCCTCTTCATGGGAATGTTCCTTGATGCAGGAGTAGCGATCATCGTCATGGCACCGATCCTCTTCCCCGTTGCCACTGCGGTCGGCATCCATCCGATCCACTTTGCAGTCGTGTTTGTCCTGAACCTTGCCATCGGCATGGTCACTCCACCGTTCGGTGTCTGTCTGTTCAGCACATGCAATGTCGCACGAATGGAGATGGGACAACTGATAAGGGCTGCCCTGCCGCTGTATCTCTCGATGATCACGGTACTGATCCTCACCACGCTGCTGCCCCAGATAGTACTGTGGATACCGACACTCACGCTCGGGTAGACATTCGGGAAACGGAAACAAATCACTGCCAGACCCGTTCAGCGGGTCCGGTGTTCACCTGTCGGGAAACGGCTGAAATAGACATATAAGGAACAACTATGGAAAGTTTGAAAGGTATGAGAGCCATCATTACCGGGGCAGCCCAGGGTATGGGAAAGGGGATTGCCCTCTATCTGGCATCACGCGGGGTCGATGTCGCCATCTGTGATCTGAAGAAAGAGACTCTTGAACAGACCGCAGATGAGATTCGAATGAAGACAGGACAGAAGGTTATAGCACGGGCACTCGACATCACCCGGGAATCAGATGTGAAGGGGTTCGTCAAAGAGGTTCTCACCTCCTTCGGAGCACTCGATATCCTCGTCAACAACGCAGGTATCCACCCCCTCAAGCCCATAGAGGAGATCGAGGGAGACGAGTGGGACCGTGTCTTCGCCGTAAACGTAAAAGCCTCCTTCTACTTCTGCAAGGCGGTCCTTCCCGCAATGAGAGAGAAAAAGTTCGGACGGATCATCAATATCTCCAGCGAAGCGGGCAAGAACGGAGGGACAGTGGCGGCACTTCATTATGCCGCTTCAAAGGGTGCCGTGCTCGCCTTCGTGAGGAATCTTGCTCAGCAGGTGGGCGCTGACGGCATAACGGTCAATGCCATTGCCCCCGGTCGAATCAGCACAGCGATGTCCGGTGCGGTGAGTCCCGAGGAGAACCAGAAGTTCATAGACAACAGCATCACCAAGTCACTGGGGACCCCTGAGGATATCGCCTACGCCGTGAGTTATCTTGCAAGCAGAGAGGCCTCCTTCGTCACCGCTGAAACGATGATGGTCAATGGCGGAACACTGAGAGACTGACCGCACACAGAACACAGGAGAGATGCTATGAAACAGACCAAGGAGACAAGACAATGGGACCGGGACGGTGTCCTGGAGCAGATGCTCGCACCGATACAGCTTCCCAGGATGGCAAAGGTACGCCAGAAGTTCAACAGTGACCGTATCGGGGACATCCCCGCTGCAGTTGCCAGGGAGTTCGAACGCCCCGAGATACACAAAACCATTCGTCCCGGTGCCGAGATCGCGATCACTGCCGGTAGCAGAGGGGTGGCGAACATCCCCCTGATCATCCGGGAGCTGGTTGCCAATGTGAAGCGATACGGGGGAAAGCCTTTCATCGTTCCTGCCATGGGAAGTCACGGAGGGGCCACCTCAGCCGGCCAGAAGGAGATGCTCGAGGGTCTCGGGGTAACAGAAGAGTATGTCGGGGCACCGATCAGATCCTCTATGGAGACTGTCCACATAGGCGACACGAAGGACGGCAAGCCGGTCTTCATGGATACGATCGCCGCTGCATCGGACGGTATCATCGTTGCAGGCAGAGTGAAACCCCACACCTCGTTCCGCGGCACCTATGAAAGCGGCATCTACAAAATGATGGCCATAGGACTGGGAAAGCAGAAAGGAGCGGAGGAATGCCACGCCGAAGGGTTCGGACGGATGGCGTACAATGTCGTGACCTACGGAGAGACGATACTCAAGAACGCACCCATCCTCTTCGGCTTCGCCATCATCGAGAACGCCTTCGATGACACTGCTATCGTGGAAGCCATCGAGAAGGACAGAATACCTGAACGTGAACCCGAACTGCTGGAGACAGCACGGTCCCTGATGCCCTCCATCGGCATCAGGGACATCGATATTCTCATTGTCGACAAGATTGGCAAGAACTTCAGCGGTGACGGTATGGACCCGAATATTACGGCGACGTACAACACCCCCTACGCATCGGGGGGCCCCACGGTTCAGAGGTATGTCGTTCTTGACCTGAGTGAGGAGACTCACGGGAATGCCATCGGAGCGGGAATGGCCGACTTTTCTACGAAACGGCTCTTTGACAAGATCGATTTCGATGCAGCTTATCCGAATGCTCTCACCTGCACGGTCCTGCTGGGAGCACGGGTACCGGTCATCTTGAAAAACGATGAAATGGCCTTCAAGGCCGCTGTCTATACCTGTGTCGGAATCGACAAGAAACACCCCCGCATCGTCAGGATTGCCAACACCTCCCACATCGACACGATCATGGTGTCAGAAGCTCTAAAGGAGGAAGTATCCGCTCATCCTGCCATGGAACTGCTTGAATCATTCAAGGAGATCGATTTTGACGACGAGGGAAATCTGGAAGTATAACGGAGAAGGAGGGTGCCGGCTTTCAGTGAATTGACCCCCACACCCAAGACACGCGAGTCGCTCACCTTCCACGTACTCTCCCTGTATATCCCCTGATTCCGGAGAAGCCTCCGGCAGGGGATATACTCTATCCACATACCACCTCATCTATTCAAAGATATCAGATTCCAGAATATCCCTGAGACCGGTATTGTGATGTTCTTCCATCAGACGCTTTGCCTCTTCGGGATTTCTCGCCAGGATCATGTCGATGATCTGGTCATGCTGGTGCATCGATTTCAGCTTTATCTCCTGTGAAGCCTCTACGTGTGACCATCTCCTGATGAGCCACCACAGGTCACGTATCATGTCGAGATGGAACTTCAGATGCTTGTTTCTGGCATAGAACAGGATTCCTTCATGAAATGAGATATCATACTCCTCCAGTGGGGTGTTCTTGACACTGCTGGCATCCATGTTCTTGAATTTGTTGAAGAAGGTAAGCTCCTCATCAGTGCTCCTCAGGGTGCACTGCTCGACTGCCATCTTCTCCAATTCAAGACGGAGAGAGGAGATATCCTTCACCTCATCCCGGGTAGGCTTGAACACGATGTAGCCCTTACCCTGCTGACTTATCAGACCTTTCGAGATGAGAGAGTGAAGCACATCCCTGATGGGAGTCCTGCTCACATTAAACTCTTCCGCCAGGGTGTCTATCACCAGTCGGGTACCGGGAAGATACTGCCCGCTGATAATGTTCTGTTTCAACACATCGTGAATCTGTTCCTTCAGATTAGCCTGGATAATAAGTTTACTCATTCGCAGTCTCCCGTTGATTCTGGATAGGTATTTCGTTTCCTGTACCGCACATCGAAATATACGGTACATCGAAACTCAGATGCAATCAAGGTACAATACGATAATTATAATCGCTTGACACTTTCACTATATAGTGTATCATATACGGTATACGAAAAACAGGTAAGGATACACAATGTCATCAACTTCTAATGAGAATCACACGGTTGCCATCATCACTGGTGGGGCCAGAGGAATCGGCAAGGCTATTGCGATGAAGCTTGCCTGTAAAGGAATCCATACGGTGCTGTTCGATATAGATCAGCAGGCCCTCACCATAGCTGTGGAGGAAATGGTCGGTCTCGGTTACTCAGCTCAGTGGTCCGTGGTTGACATCAGTAAACCAGAGGAGACCAGAAAGGCTGTCGATGCCGTGTTTGAAACACACGGGACCATCGACATTCTGGTGAACAATGCAGGAATCCTGAGCACAGCGAACATTCTCGAGGTCGATGAGAACGAGTGGAACCGGGTCATGGACATAAACGTCAAGGGTCCCGTATTCATGACGCAGCACGTTCTCACCCATATGACTGCTGCTAAAAAGGGTAGAATCATCAATATATCTTCGCTGGCAGGAAGAAACGGCGGTCTGAAAACGGGAACCGCCTACTCTGTCTCGAAGGCGGCTGTGATAGGACTCACAAAGCGCACAGCTCGGTTCGCTGCCGAATTCGGCATCACGGTAAACTCTGTTGCACCGGGAACGGCCGCAACCGATATGGTACAGGGCTTCAGCGATAAACAGATGGCATCACTGCTGAAGAATATCCCGATGGGAAGACTCACTCAGCCTGAGGAGATTGCTGCGGCAGTGGAGTTCCTCGCAAGTGACCTCGCCTGCTCGATCACGGGAGTCGTGCTCGATGTAAACGGTGGAATGTATTTTTAAGACTCACCAATAGGAGAATATACTTATGAAAACCGATTATCTTTTATGGATGGCCTCACACACAAAAAGTCAATGGAACAATGATTCGACCGATCATAACGATATCGAGGATGCGCTCGCCTCCGGAGCTGTCGGGGTCACCAGTAATCCCCCGCTCACCTATTCAGTGCTCACCGAATACCCCGAACTCTACAAAGAGGAAATCGACAGGCTCGATCCGTCTCTCTCACGAGATGACCGGATCGTCGCCCTGATCGAAATCGTCGTAAAGAGAATTGCCTCCCGCCTTGCAGATATGCACCATGCGACCGGCGGTCTTCAGGGGTATGTCCGCGCTCAGGTAAAACCACTGGACGGAGATAATGCAGAGAAGATGCTTGAAGTGGGCAAAAAGTTCGCCTCCTTCGCAAAGAATGTCAAAGTGAAGATCCCAGGAACGAAGGCAGGGATCTGGGTGCTTGAGGAACTTGCCGCTCTCGGTATTCCTACCAACCCCACTGTCTGTGTATCGATCTCCCAGATCCTCGCAACAGCAGAGGCAGATGAGAGAGGAAGAAAACGGGCTGTACAGGCAGGTATCGAACCTGCCGAGTCGACAGCTGCATTCGTCATGGGTCGCCTTCAGGACTATCTGGCAGCTCTCAATGAGAAGCAGAATGCAGGTGTCAGTGTCGAGGATCTCGAGCATGCCATGATCGCCATGACCAAGAAACTCTATCGAATCATGGAAGAGAGAGGGTATCATCAGATTCTCATGCCGGCAGCCTTCCGTTGTGCCCGTCAGGTAACCGAACTCTCGGGAGCACGTGTAGAGATGACAATCCATCCGAAAATACAGAAGATGATCAATGACCTCGATGCGGAAAAGGGAATCGAACGCGTTGAGAAGCTGAACGACCCTGTCGACGAGGAAGCAGTCGCACGTGTGCTGGAAGCCCTGCCGGAATTCAGGAAGGCGTGGGATGAGGACGGACTCTCCATTGATGAGTTCGATGATTTCGGGGCGACCGTCATGACCCTCGAAGGGTTCGACCAGGCCTGGCAGAAGCTGTACACCCTGTAATGATGAAGAATACTATGAACAGACCCCTATTTACTGTGAGTGTCTCCGACCGGTTCTACGGGGACTCTTCCCCTATAACTCTCCAGGAAGAAGGCCTGAAGACCAATCTCGAGCTAGCATCGACACTGGGCTTCGAAGGTGTAGAGATCCAGATCCACACCCCTTCGAACTATGTGTGGGAAAGAGTCGCTCAACAGACACAGGAACTGAATCTAAAAGTCACTGCCTTCGGAACAGGGCTTGAGTATGGAGTGAACGGATTATCGTTCACTTCGAGGGATGAATCGGTCCGCCAGCTGGCTCAGGAACGTTTTATCGAATACATCACGGTTGCATCGCAGTTCGATGCTGCCGTGTTCCTCGGACTCTGCCGAGGTACGAGCCCCCGGTTCTCCACACGAACGGAATACCTGGATCTCCTGTACCAGCAGTTCCTTCCCCTGTGCGAACACGCGCAGAGACTCGGTGTCCTGCTGGTCCTTGAACCCATCGTCTTCTACCTGACAACTCTCCTGAACACCACGCACGAGACCCTAGAATTCCTTGAGAGACCGGGAATGGAACAGATGCAGCTCCTCCTTGATACACATCACATGTTCATCGAGGATGCCGACTACATCCAGTCATTCAGAGACGCCGCGGGCAAGATCGGACACCTGCATATCTCTGACAGCAACAGGAAGTACCCCGGCTGCGGGAATGTGGACTATACGGCAGTGGGAAACGTACTGAAGGAGATCGGTTACAGCAATCCGGTCTCTCTTGAAACCCTTCCCTATCCTACCTCAGCAGAGGGGGCACGTATCGGTCTCGAGTGGATGAAGAAGACCTGGAGTCAATAACCCGCAGCACAGATTTTTAATGGGGCTTTTGCCCCGTTTTTTGTATGTCGTGGAAGTACTCAAAGTACCGCTGAAGCGTGTACATGCATACATCATGGTCGATGTGGTCATGCACGAAGGACTTGAGGGATGAAGGAAAAACTAGAGCGTGTATTGCACCTCCATGTCAGACCGGACACCGCATCGTACATGCACATCATGAGAGTTGAAATAATGGATTCCCCCTCCTGCACCGGTCAGGGGAACAATCACCTGAGCGGGCAGAAGGGAGAAAAGGGGGAATCTACATCATCATGGAGGGGAGCCAGAGCACCAGCTGCGGGAAGTAGGTGATGGCGAACAGGACAATAAGCAGAGGTATCAGGAAGGGAAGGATCGCCTTGTACATCTTCTCAATCGATATACCGGCCATTCTCGAACAGATGAACAGCGAGGTGCCGACCGGCGGAGTTGCCAGACCGATCATCAGGTTCAGTACTATCACGACACCGAGATGGACAGGGTCTATGTTGTAGGCACTCATCAGGGGCACGAGGAACGGTACGGTGATCGTCAGGACGCTGAGAGCCTCCATGAACATCCCCAGAAGCAGGAAGGCGATATTGATGATCAGCAGAATCAGATAGGGGTTGTCAGTCACACTGGTAAGGAACCCTGCTATCGCATTGGTTACACCCAGCATGGCTACGAGCCAGCTGAAACTTGCCGCTCCGGTGATGATGAACAGAATCGTCGCCGAGTCGATGGCCGCCGATTTCAGTTCTCTCCACACTGCCTTCAAACCAAGTTCACGGTAGACGATAACGCTGAGGACGAATGCATATCCCACGGCAACGACAGCGGCCTCGGTGGGAGAGAAGATTCCGCCCCAGATACCGCCTATGATAATTATAGGAGTGAGGAGGCTGAGTGCCGCTTCTTTCGTCGAAATGAGCACCTCTTTGATGCTGAACTTTCTCTTCGGGTACCCGCGCTTTTCACTCATGATGAAGATCAGGACCATCGTGGTGAATCCCAGAAGGAGGCCGGGGAGAAAGCCTCCCATGAACAGTGCACCGACAGAAACCTCGGCCATCATACCGTAGACAACCATTGGTACGCTCGGAGGGATGATGGGTCCGACAGTGGCAGATGCGACCGTCACAGCCGCAGAGAAGTCTGAATCGAATCCCTCTTCATCCATCGCCTGCATCTCGACCTGGCCCAATCCCCCTGCATCGGCAACGGCTGAACCGCTCATTCCACTGAAGATGATCGAGGCAACGACGTTCGCATGACCAAGACCACCGGGAATTGACGAAACCCAGGCTGAAGCGGCTCGGAAAATTCTCCGTGTGATACTTCCTGTGTTCATCAGCTTGGCAGCCAGAATGAAAAAAGGAATTGCAAGAAGTGTATAGGAGTTCGCTGAACCGATCATCCGGTGAATGATTGCAGTGATCGAGAATGAATCGGTCAGAAAAACTGTCATGATTGCGGAGAAAGAGAGTGAGACTGCAATAGGAACCCCGCCAATCATGAACAGGGCAAACAGGACAATAAGAACTAGGCCGACACTCATTTCGCGCCTCCTTTAAAATCGTTTCTCATCTTGAAGGTGCGATGAAGCACGTGCACTAAGGCCGGCAGTGCCGCGATCGGGAACGAGAGATAGAATATACCCTTTGAGAGCGGGATCGTATTATACTTCTGCCCCATCGTCTTCATAGCCACCTGCCATCCATGATACACGACAAGAACCAGGAATATCATGATGATGATGTTGATCACCTGCTTCCAGTAGTACCCTACTTTCGGCGGAAGGTGGTCTACCACGATATTGATCGAGATATGTTCATGGTTTTTGAATGCCATCGCCGTTCCCAGAAAGATCATCCAGGCGAACGAGACGATAGACAGCTCGTAACTCCACTCAAGAGGGCTTCCCAGAACATAGCGGAAGAAGACACCAATGAGTGTCAGGATGGAAAGCACACTCATCAGGATACCTGAGATCGTACTGGTCACAGCATCGAGAATACGGCTGAGCCGTTCCAGAAATTTCATGTTATTCCCCCTTATGTGCGATGAAGGACCCGAAGCGAGTCCTTCATCCTACTATACTACAGAAATGTTTACTGCGCAGCAGCTATAACCTTGTCCATCAGGTCTTTAGTGAACTTCGGCTCAAACTGTTTGTACACGGAAGCCGTCGCATCGACAAACGGTTTGGTGTCAGGTCGTGAGACCTTCATGCCGTTCGCCTCGAGTTCTGCGAGCATCGAGTCTTCAGCTGAACGGACCATCTCTCTGTGTTCCGCACCGAACTTCTTAGCCGCTGAAGCAATCAGTTCCTGGTTCTCAGCAGACATGTCGTTCCACACATCCTCACTGACCATGAACACCAGAGCCTCGTACTTGTGACCGGTGAGAGAGATGTACTCCTGAACTTCGTCGAACTTTGCAGCATGGATGTTCGCGATCGGGTTTTCCTGACCGTCGAAGGCACCCTGTGAGAGCGCAAGATAGAGTTCAGAGAACGCGAATGGAGCGGGCTTGGCACCGAGAGCTCTGAAGATCGCAAGGGTCATATCGTTCTCAGGAGTCCTGAGTTTAATGCCCTGAAGGTCAGCAGGCTTCTCTATGGGACGAACACTGTTCGTGACGTGACGGAATCCGTTCTCCCAGTACGCCAGAGGTCTGAGTCCCTGTGCAGGCAGTGAAGCAAGTACTTCCATACCTACAGGACTATCGAGAACCTGGTCAACCTTTTCGTAGGAACTGAACAAGAATGGAAGTTCGAACACAGCAACCTTCGGTTCGTACTTTGCCACGACACCAACTGCGTTGATAGTCATGTCGAGTGACCCCATTGAGGTCATCTCTGCCATCTCAGGGTCGGTTCCGAGCATTTCTGCGGGGAACAGCTCGATCTTGATCATACCATCGCTTTCTGCTTCCACATACTCTGCGAACTTCTCTGCAGCAAGGTGACGTGGATTGGTAGTGGGACTACCATAGCCGAGACGATAGGTGACAGGGCCGGCCTCTTCGCTTGAACCCTGGGCGAATACACTGGTCGCCGAGACCAGAAGCAGTGATACGATGAGTATCAGTGATACAGTTCTTTTCATTATAGAACCCTCCTTTGTGATGTCTATTAACAACAGTGGACTTCCACTGTATTAATCCATATGAGAACCACCGTTGATATCGATGTCTTCACCGGTGATATAGGCTGCCTCCTCGGCAGCGAGGAATGCGACTGTGAACGCGATCTCTCTTGTCGTTCCCGGACGCTTCATGGGAATCGTCTCCCAGATAGCCCGCTCTCTCTCATCCGAAAGGCCTTTGCGGATATCAGTTGCGATGAGGCCGGGGCAGACTGAATTGACTGTGATACCCTGCTCAACGACTTCACGTGCAAGTGCCTTACTGAACCCAAGGATACCGGCCTTTGCTGCCGAGTAGTGGGAACCGCCATACACCCCGCCTCCTCTCTTTCCTGATACAGATGAGAGATTGACGATACGTCCGTAACTGTTCTTCGCCATCACGGGGATGACTGCCTGAGAACAGAGGAACGTTCCGGTGAGGTTTACCGCAATGATCCGGTTGAAGTCTTCGAGGCTCATATCTGCGGTTGTGACAGGCTGGGTGATGCCTGCATTGTTGACCAGCACATCGATCCTTCCGTACTTCTGTACGACAGTCTCAACCATAGCCTTGACCGATTCGGGGTCCGTGACGTTGAGGGAGACGGCAAAAGCCTTCCCTCCATCTGCTTCAATAGCCTGTGCGGCTGCTTTAGCACCTTCCAGGTTCATATCAGCGATCACCACGGTAGCTCTGAGTGAAGCCAGATAGTTCGCAGTCTCCCGTCCGATGCCTCGTTCGCTACCGGCACCTGTCACGATGACAACTCTGTTATCGAAATTCATTATTTATCCTCCAGCATGGTTTTTGCCTGTTCTACGATGTGAGCGACACTCACTCCGTTAGCCTTGAGCAGTTCTTCATAGGGTCCCGATTCACCGAACCGGTCTCGCACTCCCATTCTGAACAGTCTACCCTTTCCATACTCTGCTATCACTTCGGCTACGGCACTTCCCAGAGCATTGATGATACTGTGGTCTTCGACCGTGATGATCTGAGTGCAGGTATCGATCGCATCTTTCACCGCCTCTTCATCAAGGGGTTTGATGGTATGGAAATCGACGAGGCGGGCTCTGATCCCTTCTGCGTGCAGCTGTTTCACCGCCTCGAGTGCAAAGCTCATGATATCCCCTGTTGCAAGGACAGCGATATCATCACCCTCAACGAGTGTGTGAGCCTTCCCGATGGTGAGAGAGACAGACTCGTCATAGATATAGGGGATGGGATCCCGGGTGAATCTCATATAGACCGGACCATACATCTTCACCGCTTCACGTATCAGGCAACGTGCCGAATAATAGTCGGCGGGAGCGATGACGGTCATGTTCGGAAGAGTCCGCATCACTCCAAGGTCCTCGATAGACTGGTGGGAGGC
>JAFGUP010000171.1 GCA_016938475.1 Sphaerochaetaceae bacterium | reverse complement strand
TGCTGCATTCTGCAGCTTGTTCTCTTCTACTTCCATGTCACCCCGGATTACCGCGATGATAAGCCTGTTCACCTCTTCATTGGTCTCTGCATCGACGAACGTGCCCATCATGAACAGCGCTTTGGCACACTGGGATGCGCTGACTGAAAGGAAGTCGGCCAGTTCATCGATGGTGCTGGTTCCCGGTGTGGAAATCTTCTTCAGCGGGAGCATATCGCCGTTGTCCTCAAGGGTCTTTACGAACTTCGCTACCTGTCGGTTCGCGGTGTAGTCGCAGGAAGAACAGGTCACGATCGAGTCTTCTCCGATGGGGGAGAGGTACATATACTCATGCGCGACCTTTCCGCCCATCATCCCCGAGTCGCTTCCTACGGCGATGGTAGGAAGACCGCAGCGGTTGAATACCTTGAAGTAGGCCTGATAGTTCGCCTGATACTGCTTCTCAAGCCCTTCAATGGTAGTATCGAAGGAGTAGCCGTCTTTCATCGTGAACTCTCTCACACGGATCAATCCAGCACGGGGCCGTGGATCGTCTCTCCATTTTGTCTGGATCTGGTAGACGAGCTGAGGAAGTTGCTTATACGAGTCGATTTCATGAGAGGCAACCGAGGTGACACACTCCTCGTGCGTCATGGCAAGGACCATGTCACGTCCGACCCGGTCCTGAAAACGGGCCATCTCCTTGTCGATACTGTAATAGCGGCCTGTCTTCTTCCAGATGTCAGCAGGATTCACCACGGGCATCTCGATCTCCTGTCCTCCGATCGCGTCCATCTCCTCCCGAATGATCTGTTCGATCTTTCTGATCGAGCGGACTCCGAGCGGAAGCAGGGTGAAGATTCCAGCTCCAAGCTGTTTGATGAAACCGGATCGCACCAGCAGTGCATATCCACGGGTATCGGCGTACGCAGGATCTTCCCGCAGTGTCCGGGAAAACAGTTGAGACATTCTCATGCTCTTACTCTCCTTAAGGATTCTTGACTCGTTGATCTACCGCGCATTGTACCAAAACTCGTTCACTCACACAACATTATCCACTTCTCTTTCACAGGGAAACCCGTTAGAGTAAGGAGATGTAGGAGATTCTTATATGGATATTTCTCTGTACGACGGTATTCGTCAGCAGGTTGCCGATACGATGAGTCGTCTTTACAGGACACGCCTCACCACCACCAGTGGCGGAAACATCTCGTTCAGACTCAGTGATGAACTGTTCTGTATCACTCCGAGCCAGCTTGACAAGGCAGGCCTCACCGGTGAAGTTATTGCCGTGGTCGGGTTTGACGGGACCAACCACACTCCTCACCTGAAACTCAGTATCGAGAGTGAGATGCACCGTAGAGTGCTGATGGCAAGACGCGATATCAATGCAGTGGTGCACGCACACCCTGTATATGCCTCCTCCTTTACTGCGATGAACAAGCCGATCAACACTCACCTCCTGGCAGAGAGCTACTTTCTGATCGGTGAGCCGTATCTGGCTCCCTACAGGAGAATGGGAACATCAGAGCTCGCAGATTCCGTAGTGGAAGGAATACAAACCACTCAGGTGGTTCTTCTGGAGAACCATGGGGTGCTGACGGTCGGGACTTCCCTCATAGAAGCGTTCGATCTTATAGAGGTCCTGGAAAACAGTGCCAGAATGACCTTCATCACTGAAATGATGAAACTCACCGGTACGGCGATATCGCCTCTTGATGATCAGCGCTGTGATGAGCTCAACGAGATGAAGAAAGGGTAGAGCGAGGTGAAACTCAAACTTGAGACCATCCCCGTGTGGGATGCCTTCGCCGCCGGTGTGCAATGCCCTCTCTGTCTTCTGATGGAGGCATCACATCGCGATGCGGTATCGTATTACACCGGCAGTTCGGTCATGCATCCCGAGACCCGGCAGGAGGTGAACAGGACCGGTTTCTGTCCAACCCACTGGAAGTCCATCCTTGGTTCCGGCAGTGCCCAGTCTGTCGCGCTTCTCTCTCATACCTTTCTCCTTGAGACGATGGGAAAAACAGGGAAAGCCCTCGAAACTCTGTCGGGTGAGACGAAGGTGAAAAGAGTGAAGAAGCTTGCCGGTGAGGTGACCTCTGTGCTCGAGAAACGATCAGAAGGATGCCTTGTATGTGACCGGATGAAGGAGCGGAGAGAGCGTTATCTGTACACGATCATCAAGCTCTTCTTCGATGACAGTGAGTTCAGGAGCACATTCCTCGATAGCAGGGGATTCTGTCTCTATCATACACAGGATCTATTCACGATGGCTCAGAAGATGCTTCGCGATTCACAATACATTGAATTCATCAAAAACCTGGCTATCGTTACTGCTGCTAACCTTGAAAGGTTGGAAGGTGAGGTGTTGTGGATGACGCAGAAGTACAAGAGCGAGAATGCCGATAAGCCGTGGAATGGATGCGAGAACGCTCACAGCCGTTCAGTCACCGCAGTCACCGGGGAAGGTCGAATCTACCACTGACCGGCAGCTTGTAACGGAAGGCTGTCACAGTCCCTTTTTTCTCACTGAAGGAATCAGGCTCAGTTGCTTGACTGACGATCCGATCTCACCGGTCTCAATCCGCTTCAGGAAGGAGAGATGATGGTGCTCGGTGTAGTAATGAAAATAGTCGACGAACATCTCATCGCTCTGATAGATCAGAAGGTATTCGCTTCGGGGAAGCAGGGCAACTGCAAGGGTTATGGGGCACATGGTGCTCATTCTGAGGGAGTGGAGGGCAAGAAGTTCCCGCTCGCTCAGATAGCTGTTGCGCACTGAAAGCGTCATAAGAAGGGTATCGCCTTCGCGAACTGAAATGTCGGGAACAAGTGCTTTTGTGTCTCCTGTCACAGACAGCCCCATATCAACTGTGAACTGTGAGCGGTGTAGAGCTTTCAGCTCTGTTTCCAGCGTGTAGGCGATCCGGTATGAGAACGGGGCTCTTCGTGCGCTGAGGGTAAGAATGTCTGCACGGGTATCCATCACCTCTTTGAGGGAGTGCAGGAGTGTTTCAAAGAGACTTACCTGGGAAGACCTTTCCTGTTCACCTTCTTTCATCTGTACACGATTGTACCACAGTACAGAACATTAGTGAAAACTTATATCCCATTTCATTTCGGCGATCTTTCCCAGAGTGTTGAAGACGGAACAGTATCGTGTCGATATGTCAAAGGCTTTTCTGACCTTCTTCTCATCAGGAGCTCCCGTCATTGAGACTTGCAGAGTCACATTCGTGAGCATTCCTACTGCATCATCACCTTTCACCCCGGTGATCTCCATATCCATCCCTTCATATTCGACTTTCATCTTCTCCGTCACAGACTCAAAGGTTCTGAACAGACAGTAGGAGAGGCCTCCCAGCAGCAGTTCATACGGCGCCACTGTTCCCTTATCCCGTCCGAGCATGACTACACTGCCAGTGTCTGTTACAAGACGCCCGTCATGCTGAGCATAGTTCGTCATGACGTGAATCGATTCACCCATACTTGCCTCCTTGGCTACGGATATGTATTGAAAGGTAGTGAGAAAACCGTGTGAAGTAAAGTCCGAAGGGTGCCGTATCTGATCAGGTCAGTCTGTCAGAGGGTGGCAAGACAGTGCCCGGCGGCAATCGCAGAAGTCGACCAGGCAATCTGGAGGTTGTAGCCCCCTGTCTCTCCGTCAAGGTCGAGCACTTCTCCGCAGAAATAAAGATGAGGGTACAGCTTCGATTCCATCGTGCTCAGGTCTATCTCTCTGATGCTGATGCCCCCTGAAGTGATTATCGCTCTACTGGCCATACCTTTGAGCGAGACCTCGAAAGACATACCGGTGAGGTCCCGGCTGATCCTGCGAAGTGTCTGTTTCCCGATCTCCGCTCCCTTGCGCGACCCGTCGATTCCGTGTGAGGTGAGAATGAATTCGAGAAGTCTGCGGGGGAGAGCAGTACTTAGAAGGAGCGTAAGGAGCTGTTTCCTCCCCTCCCTGGCGCAGATTGTGCGTATCTGCTCATACATCTCCTGTTCACTTATATCTATGAATGACACCCTGATTGTGTCTTGAGTGTTCATAAAACGGCTGCTATGCAGTATGACAGGACCTGAAAGTCCCTGATGAGTGAATAACAGAGCTTCAGGGCCTCTTCGTTTTCCTCCCGCATATACTACGGCATTCTCTAGTGTGATACCGCTGAGCAAGGGGGAGAAGGAGCTTGTCACTTTCACCGGTGAGAGAGCGAGGCAAAGAGGCGTTACTGTATGAGAGAGTCCCTTGGCAAGGCGGTATCCGTCTCCTGTGCTTCCTGTATCAGGGTAGGTGAATCCTCCGGTTGCGATGATAAGTGCATCTGATGTGAACTCTTTGTCTTGATGCAAAGTGAGGATATAGTGTCCTGCATCGTAGGTGAGTGCAGATACCGGTGAACTGGTGTGTATCTCGACCTCATTCTCCTCAAGGATGGTAGTAAGCACCTGAATGACATCCTGTGCGTGAAAGGAGGAAGGGAAGACCTTACCATCTTCCCGGGTAGTGAGGGAGAGGCCGTGGGAGATGAAGAAACCGATCGTCTCATAGGCATCGTATTTCGAAAGAATCGATCTCATGGTCCGGTTATGCTCATAATAATGCTCAGCCATCTCCTGAGGTGCCATGTCATGCGTAATATTGCACTGACTGGAACCTGTGATTGCAAGCTTTTTTGCAACGCCGTGATTCTTCTCGAAGATGTGAATGGAAACTTTTCTGGCCTGCTGCCGTGCCTGTAAGGCGGCATGGGCAGCAGCGTACAGACCGCTGGCACCACCGCCTATGATGGCGATGGTGGGTGAACCAGGACTATGCTTTCTCATCCTTCTTGATGATGAGGTGAAGGTCATCGAGTTGCTGCTGGTCAACGTAGGAGGGTGAATCATCCATCGGTGAGACCGCGGCGGTATTCTTCGGGAAGGCAATGACTTCCTTGATTGAGGTCTCTCCTGCCATGATCATCACCATCCGGTCAATGCCCGGTGCAATTCCTCCATGCGGGGGTGCTCCGTACTTGAACGCATTAAGAAGGAAACCGAACCGTTCTTCGGCCACATCATCAGGGAAGTTGCAGATGCGGAATATTCGTTTCTGAAGCTCCACGTCATGAATCCTGATTGAACCGGAAGCGACTTCGTTTCCGTTGAGGACGAGGTCGTATAAATCACCCTTCACACTGCCGGGATCTTCTTCCAGCGTATCAATGTACTGATCCTGAGGCATGCTGAACATGTGGTGGGCAGCCTCCCAGTGGCTTTCCTCCTCATTGTATTCGAACAGAGGGAAGTCAATAATCCAGCAGAACGCGAACCGGGAGGTATCGATCAGGGAGAGGTCCTTGGCGAGCTTTACTCTCACGGCACCAAGGGCTGCACAGGTCACACGCCACGAATCGGCAACGAACAGGAGCATATCCCCCGGTCTCGCGCCGGTAAAGCCGAGAATTTTTTCCTCGATATGGGAAAAGAACTTACTGATTCCACCTTCAAGGTGTCCCTCTGCGTTCACTTTCATCCATGCGAGGCCCTTGGCTTTGTACACCTTCGCGGCCTCTTCGAGGCTTGTGATGAATTTTCTTGAGAAGGCGACACTCTCGCTAGCCGGTGCTTTTATAACCTTGACAGTTCCGCCGTTTTCGATTGCATCGGTGAAAGTTGCAAAGGAACCTTCCAGCGCCAATGTGCTGAAGTCCTGCAGGGGTAGGTCGTATCTGAGGTCAGGTTTGTCAACACCGTAGGTATTCATAGCCTCTTCCCAGGTAAGCCTCAGGAAGGTCTTTTCCGTTTCATACCCTATGGTCTTCCTGAACACGTCATGGAAAAGTTCTTCCATGAGAGACAGGACATCATCCCGTTTGACAAAGGACATTTCCAAGTCGAGCTGAGTGAACTCAAGCTGACGGTCCCCGCGTGCATCTTCATCTCTGTAACATCGTGCGATCTGGAAATACTTGTCGAAACCGCTGACCATCAGGATCTGCTTGAGAAGCTGGGGTGACTGTGGGAGTGCATAGAATTTGCCCGGGTAGATACGCGAGGGGACAAGGAAGTCGCGTGCACCCTCGGGAGTCGATTTGATCAGGGTAGGAGTCTCTATTTCATAGAAGTCTCTTTCGCTGAGGAACTCTCTGATGGCCCGAATGAAATCGTGTCTCAGCTTGATTCTCTTCTGCATCCCTCCGCTGCGCAGGTCAAGGAACCGGTATTTGAGCCGGGTGTCTTCCTTCGCATCGGATTCCTCATCTATCTGGAAGGGGATGGGAGCACAGGTACTGAGGATCTGCAGGGTGGAGGCTTCCACCTCGATCTCTCCAGTATCCATGGAGCTGTTAACCATCTCATCAGGCCTGCCTGCCACTACACCTTCGACACTGATACAGTATTCGTTGTGAAGGGAGGCTGCCAGTTCCTGTACCTCGGCACCTGCCGTATCTGATATGACGACCTGGGTGATCCCGTATCGGTCTCTCAGGTTTATGAACTGGATTCCGCCATGATTCCGTGTCCGGTGCACC
>JAFGUP010000170.1 GCA_016938475.1 Sphaerochaetaceae bacterium | reverse complement strand
TAAGGTCGGATACGGCTCAGGTAAGGCCAATGACGTTGCCGAAGCTATCCGCAAGGCAGCCGAGAAGGCAAAAGAGAATATGATTACCGTCCCTCTTGCCAAGGCGACGATCCCTCACGAGACCATCGGCGACTATAAAAGTGCCAGCGTTCTCCTCCGCCCTGCTGTTCCCGGTTCGGGTGTTATCGCTGGTGGTGCAGTTCGTCACGTACTCGATGCCTGTGGTATCAAGGACGTTCTGAGCAAGTCACTCGGAAGCAAGAACAGTGTCAACACGGTGAAGGCTACCTTCGTCGCTCTTGACTCCCTTTTCGATGCCAAAGAGCTTGCAAAGTCTCGCGGTAAATCACTCAACGAGATGTGGGGGTAAGTCATGGCAACTGAAAAAGCAGATAAGAAAATCAAGATCACCCTTGTGAGAAGTGTCATCGGATCACTTCCCAAGCAGAGGAAGACTGTGAAAGCTCTCGGTCTGGGAAAGATCGGCAGCAGCATCGAACAATCTGATAACCCTGTTATCAGAGGAATGGTTCGTGTGGTCTCCCACCTTGTGAAAGTCGAGGAGATGTAAGATGGGACAGATAAACGCACCTGTTGGCAGCAACAGAAGAAAATCAATAGTCGGACGCGGTTCTTCGAGCAAAGGAAGAACCTGTGGCCGTGGAAACAATGGACAGAACTCAAGAAGCGGTGGTGGTGTCAGACCCGGTTTTGAGGGTGGGCAGATGCCCCTCTACAGACGTGTCGCACGCCGTGGGTTCTCCAACTACCCGTTCAAAGAAGAGTACGAAGTCGTATCTCTTGATGCTATTTCAGCTCATTTCGAAGACAATGATATTGTCAACACCGAAACACTGAAAGGGAAGAATCTTCTCAAGGGACACAATGTCTCTGCAAAGATTCTTGCGAACGGCGAACTCACCAAGAAGGTGGTGTTTGAGGGACTCAAGATGTCTGCCGCGGCTGCTGAGAAGATTACGTCAGCCGGTGGAGAGATCAAAGAATAACGAGGATTGCAATGTCTAACCCCTTAGTGACCATGTTCAAGATCGATGAGCTCAGGAAGAAGATAGGATGGACTCTCCTTTTCCTTGCGGTGTTCCGCATCGGGGCATTTATCCCTATCCCGGGTATCGATCCTGAAGTATTGAAACTCTATTTCCTCTCTCAGAGCTCTTCGAGTACCATCGGTTTTACGGAGTATCTCAACTTCTTCGCTGGTGGTGCCTTCAGTAACTTCTCTGTGTTCATGCTCGGTATCATGCCGTACATCTCGACACAGATTATCTTCCAGCTCCTGATGCTGGTCGTCCCGAGTCTTAAAAAACTCAGTGAAGACGCCTCTGGAAGGAAGAAAGTACAGCAGTATACCCGGTACGCCACGATCTTGATTACTCTTATCCAGTCGTACGTGGTTACTGTCTATGCAAACTCCATTCCCGATGTGATGACCATGGGAATTGTTCCGTTTACCTTCATCGCGATGCTGTCGGTC
>JAFGUP010000169.1 GCA_016938475.1 Sphaerochaetaceae bacterium | reverse complement strand
TTCGGAACCGCCCGGTACGGATCCGTATGCCGGGTGGTGTGGAAGGACGGAAGCTAGGGATATTCCCTAGCTCCTCCTATCCGATCCCGACAGGTCCTCTTACCCCTGCTATACGATATGAACTATCACTGTCAGACTTGACACGAGGATACCTCCTCCGTATTATGTGACAATCACAATGGGGGTAGTTATGAATCTACTATTTATTTGTATCCCTCTTTGTCTGGTAAGTATTGTCATCGGATGGTTCATCCGTTGGACGTATGCGAAGTTCAAGCTGACTTCGATCGAGCAGAAAGCTGTGAGGTTGAACGAAGAAGCTATAAAAGAAGCAGAAGCTAAAAGTAAAGAACTGTTAATTGAAACCCGAGATTTATTGTTAAAAGAACAACAACAGCAGGAAAGGGAAGCAAGAGAACGGAGAGGCGAACTTCAGAAGACCGAGCGCAGACTGTTAACAAAAGAGGAAAACCTCGAAAAGAAACAGGCTGAACTCGAAGTACGAAAGCAAGAACTGACAGACATAGAGAATGAGAACATCAGACGTGCCCAGGAACTTGAGCACATAGAGAGCAAATGGACCAGCGAACTTGAAAGGGTCGCGACCATGAGCACCGATGAAGCAAAGCATCTGATCATCGAATCGATGGAGAAGGAAGCGAAGCGCGATGCCCAGCTGATCATCAACAAGATCGAGCAGGAAGCTCAGATCAAAGCTGATAAGATTGCACGGGATATCATTGTTACCTCTATCCAGCGCCTTGCCACAGAAGTGAGCAGCGAAGTTACGGTTACTACCGTATCACTGCCCAGTGACGAGATGAAGGGACGGATCATCGGACGCGAGGGAAGGAACATCAGGACCCTTGAGACCCTGACCGGTGTTGATATCATCATTGATGATACCCCCGAGGCAGTGGTCATTTCCTGTTTTGATCCGGTACGAAAGGAAGTTGCCCGTGTCGCTCTTGAACGGCTTGTTCAGGATGGAAGGATTCACCCTGCACGGATCGAGGAAGTCGTCACCAAGGTCACCAAGGAAATCACCCGGATTACCATGGAGGAGGCTGATAAGGTACTGTTCGACCTCGGTCTCCCGAACATGTCTCAGGAGATGGTTCGTGCACTTGGAAAACTCCATTTCAGGACAAGCTATGGACAGAACGTTCTTGCACATGCAAAGGAAGTAGCTGTTCTATCAGGTATGATCGCAGCTGAAGTGGGCGCCGATCGTGAGATAGCACGTCGTGGCGGACTCCTGCATGATATCGGCAAAGGTATCGAATCAGACGGCGATGCCAACCATGCCGAGATGGGAGCAGACCTCGCAAAACGACTCGGGGAAGACCCTCGTGTCGTCAACGCAATCCTCTCTCACCATGATGATGTGGAGCCCAACTGCATTGAATCGGTCATCGTGCAGCTCGCCGATGCCATTTCAGCAGCCCGTCCCGGCGCACGACGTGAGACCCTTGACAACTACATCAAACGACTTGAGAACCTTGAGCAGATCGCCGAGAGCTTTAATGGAGTCGATAAAGCCTTCGCTATTCAGGCAGGACGAGAACTGAGAATTCTGGTGAATAACGAACAGGTCAATGATTCTGAGGCAAAGGAGATCGCAAAAGGGATCGCAGGAAGGATCGAAGCTGAACTGCGTTATCCCGGCCGCATCAAGGTCACCATCATACGCGAAACTCGTGTCGTCGAGTACGCACGTTAGACAACAAAAAGGATTGTATGGCTTCTAGACGTACAGTAACGGCTCTGCTCCTGGGAGATGTCATCGGACGACCAGGCTGCAGGGCCCTTTTTATCACATTGCCTCAGCTCATCAGGACCTACCGGGCAGACTGTGTCATCGTGAACGGAGAAAATGCGGATGAAGGCTTCGGCCTCACCCGGGATATTGCTGACCAGCTCTTTGCAGCGGGAGTCAATGTCATAACCAGCGGAAACCATATCTGGCAGAGAGAGGAGTTCCTTCCGACTTTGAAAAGTGACTCGAGGATTCTCCGCCCCGCCAATTATCATGCCTCTGCACCCGGTGTCGGCCACACAGTCATCAACCTCCCGAAGGCGAAGATCGGAGTGATCAACCTTCAGGGTCGACATCAGCTGCCTCCGATAGAGAATCCTTTCACGGTGGCTAGCAGTATCGTTGACAGACTCTCCAAGAACTGCGATGCGATTATCGTAGATTTTCATGCAGAACTACCTCAGGAGAAACAGGCCCTTGCACACTATCTGGACGGAAAGGTCAGTGCTCTCGTGGGAACTCACACGCACGTACAGACGATGGATGAGAGGATTCTTGCGAATGGGACTGCCTATATCACCGACCTGGGTATGTGCGGTCCGTTTGATTCGGTAATCGGCTCTGACCCTTCTATAGCCATAGAGCGGCAGCTTGCTCAGATTCCCTACCGTAACCAGATCCTGGATGCCCCAGCATCGATCCAGGGGGTAGTTGTCACAATTGACCTCGACACGAAGAAGGCCCGCTCCATCAAACGGATCAAAGTGGATGCCGGAGTGTAGTGTGTGTGATGAGACGGGGTAGTAGGGTACAGGCCATCCAGCTTCTCAAAGCAAGCTTCCCTGAACTTAAGGAGAAGCAGCTCAGGAGCTTTGTTGCAAGCCGCCAGGTAAGAATTGACGGTGAGACGATCGTCGATCCCTCCCAGAGCGTAGCCAGCACAGGAGAGGCATTCCTCGACATCCCCCGGTACGTATCGCGAGGGGGCTTGAAGCTCGAGCATGCCCTTGAGCAGTTCTCCATCGACGTGAGTGGCCTTTTCTGCCTTGATGCCGGCTCCTCCACCGGGGGTTTCACCGACTGTCTCCTGCAGCATGGAGCCAGTGCGGTTCATGCCGTGGATGTAGGATACAACCAGCTCGACTACCGCCTCAGGGTGGATAAGCGGGTCATCGTACACGAGAGGACCAATATCCTTCATCTGGAGGCGACTGATCCCCCCTCCGACATTGCTGTGGCAGACCTTTCCTTCCGCTCAGTGCGGGGGGTTGCCTCTCACATCCTGTCCCTCACGACCCAGAAGAAACTGATTTTTCTGATCAAGCCGCAGTTTGAAGTGGACCCTGATACCGAGGGTTTCAACGGCGTCATCACGGATGATGAGCTGCTGAAGAAGACGATGGATGAGGTGTATGTGGTTCTCACTGATGAGGGAATCGGTATCCACGGCCTCCTGCTCTCCCCGATCACAGGGCGGAAGGGAAATCGTGAGTTCCTCGCACTCCTGGCCTTTGATGGGGGAATGAGCCGCCAGATATATCGGGAGGCTGTGGATGACCTTCTGGGAAGCTCCCGGCGATCCTGACATTGATTACAGAAGCTATCTGATCAGCTGCTGGTATGCACCTTCCTTTTCCCGATCATTCTGTATCTGGAAGGGCATCGAAACCCTAAGCTGAGATCCTCTTTTCTTCTGACCTGACAGGGCCGATCGGCCATACCGTCTTTCCGTAGACCTCGTTGAGTACCTGGGCAAGACCGGCATAGATGGCGGAGAAACCGCAGAGGATTCCTTCGATTCCAGTGATAGTCCCGATCAGAGCATTGCCCGTGATATCGGAGAGGGCCAGCAGAAAGAACAGGAGAGTCAGGGAACCGAAGACGATCTGGAGTGCCCGGTTGAGTCTCAGGGTGCCGATGAACAGCACACCGGTGAAGATCCCCCACATGATGAGATATGCGACCATCGCCCCCAGCTCTGGTTCGGCAGCGATACCCATGGCGGGCATCTCCTTGAGTCCTACGAGGGAGAACCAGAAGAACCCGTAGGAGGTGAAGGCGGTGGCTGCGAAGGTGTTTCCCTTCTTCCATTCCATGATTCCTGCAATAACCTGGGCGGCTCCTCCGTAGAAGATTCCCATGGAGAGGATCATTGAACCGAGGCCGAACAGACCTGCATTGTGAAAGTTGAGAAGAACGGTTGTCATGCCGAAGCCCATGAGGCCAAGGGGGGCCGGGTTGGCCGTTGATTCTGAGGTAGATAGATCTTGCATTGTATTTTTTTTGCTCCTGAAGTGTATTGTACTTCATGCATTGTAGTGGGAAGAGGATGATGGGTAAAGATGTATCGATACCTGTTTCGGCAATTTCGTGCAGGAAGGTCCTGTTCAGTTCTCCACGTCTTCGATGAGGCACACGTCTGTCTGACTTGTGTCTACTATGATGCCGCGTACTATGAAGACTACCTTCGTAATACCGAAGTTCTCTTCAAGGTTCCTTTGTACCTGATCAGCTCTGCGGGCATAACTGCACTGTTCGAACTCACTCTCATCGAGAAACTCTGGGGAGAGGGCAATGTAGGCGATGTCTTTTCTCCGTGTGAACCCCTCAAGACGAGTACCCTCCGGAATGAAGGAGACAGCTCCCTGGAGGAGAGGACCCGGTGGCAGAGCGATCATGAGACCTTCAAGGAGAGTGTGGTAGGGGGAAACGACGGTCTCCAGGGGGATGGTTGCACTCGTGTACCGGTAGGTGTCCTCAGTGGATGACATGATCGGATAGAGAAGAGTGTAAAGGGGCTCCTGAGACCGGGAGGTATCGCTGAGATGCTCCTCCAGCACTGAGACTACACCGCTGTGTTCGATTGAGGTGCGGATACGGGGAAGAGACAGGAGTACACTGAGAATTAGAAGTATCACAACTATCAGCGATAGAATAAGATAGACCAATCCTTTTGGAGTGTTGCCGAACAGATTCATGACAGGAGTATACACTGAATCAGATTCTCTGATAACCTTCTATTTACATCAGGAATAAAACCTCGTATGATAGTCCTACTATGAGAATTCTGAAAGGCATTGCTGCTTCGGCAGGTATAGGTACAGGGAAATCGTTCCTCTATGTGCACGAGAAACTCGTCATTCCACGCATTGAAATCGAAGGCGGACTGCTTGAGGATGAGAAGCAGAGATTCCACACTGCCCGGACCAATATAGACCAGGAACTCAACGATACACTCATCGAGGTGACTACCGATGAACACCGGAAAATTCTGGAAACTCATCTCATGATGCTTCAGGATCCCGAGTTCATCTCTCTTGTGGAACACCATATCGACACACACCAGATCACCAGTGAATGGGCGGTAGAGAAGGTTCTCACCGAGTATGTGGAACTGCTTGATGCCTCTGAGGACCCGATACTGAAGGAACGCAAGGCCGATATCTATGACATCGGGTGGCGCATCATCAGAAGCATGATGGGAAAAAGTCGCCCCGGCCTCTCAGGCATAGACGAAGAGGTGGTGCTGGTAGCAGATACATTGCTCCCCTCTGAGGCCCTTGCCCTTGACCCCAAGAAGATCAAGGCTATTGCCCTGGACAGGGGAGGACGGACCAGTCATGTAGCGATTCTTGCCCGTGCACTGCAGATCCCGACCGTCGTCGGTCTTGGCCGTATCACGGAAAAGGTCGACATGGGTGATGAGATCATCGTCGACGGAAATCTGGGAGAAGTGAGCATCCGTCCTTCAACAGCATCTGCTCAGAAGATGAGAGAACGCTTTGAGCGATGGATCGCACATGAGAAGGAACTGCAGCAGCTTACCGACCTGCCCGCGCAGACTAAGGATGGGCACACGGTCTCCCTCAATGCGAATATAGAGACGATAGAGGAACTGGAGACGGTCATCACGCACGGTGCTCAGGGAATAGGGCTGTTCAGAAGTGAATTCCTCTTCCTCAAACCTGGAGGAGCAAGTGAAGAGGAACAGTTCGAAGCCTACAAGGCTGTCATCGAGAAGATGAAGGATAGCGGCCCGGTCACGATACGAACGATTGACGTCGGCGGTGACAAGGTGATTCCTGGAATGGAAGGCCTGGGAGAGGAGAACCCCATTCTCGGCTGGAGAGCCGTCCGCTTCTGTCTCTCACGGAAGGATATCTTCAAGACCCAGCTGAGGGCTATTCTGCGCGCAAGTGTTTACGGGAAGGCGAAGATCATGTTTCCCATGATCAGTGGCCCCGAAGAACTTGACAATGTTCTGCTGGTTCTTTCACAGGTGAAAGACGAGTGCAGGCGGGACGGAATCGAATTTGATGAGTCCATAGAAGTCGGTACGATGATAGAAGTACCCTCTGCCGCGATAGTGGCAGACCTTCTTGCTGTGAAAACCGACTTTTTCTCTATTGGAACAAATGACTTAATTCAGTATACTATCGCAGTTGACCGTGGGAACGATAAGATTGCCTATCTGTATCAGCCGTTCCATGTCGGAGTGCTGCGGCTTATCAAGATGATCATCGAAAAAGGGCATGAACATTCTATACCGGTGGCGATGTGCGGTGAGATGGCAGGAGACCCTCTCACCACCGTACTTCTTCTCGGTCTTGGGCTGGATGAATTCTCGATGAGTCCTCAGAGTCTTCTTGAGGTCAAGAATATCATCAGGTCAGTGACACTGGAAGAGGCGAAAGAGATGGTCGACAAGGTTATGTCGATGACATCACTGGTCAACATCAATACATACATAAGGAAATGGATGCATGACAGATTCGGTGCTATCATCTCTGCGTAAACAGGGATTACCAATTATTTCAATCATCGGGCGACCGAACGTGGGAAAATCGACCCTCTTCAACCGCCTGATCCAGAAGAGACGGGCGATTACGGACCCGACACCGGGAGTGACCCGCGACCCGATCCCTGAGAAATGGCTTCTGGGGAACAACAGAGTGTTGCTCGTCGATACCGGAGGAATCAAACTTGAACAGGAGGGCCTTGATTCCCTCGTAACAGAGCGTGCCCTCTCGATCCTGAGCATATCCGATGCAGTGATTCTTCTGATGGACTGCACTGAAGTGTCTCAGGAAGATGAGGTTCTCATAGAACGTCTCAGACCGTTCAGCGATAAACTGATTCTTGCGGTTAACAAGGTTGACTCCCCCGGACGCGATGATCTGGTGTACGATTACTATCGGTTCGGGTACGAGCGGGTGATTCCCATATCCTCAGCCCATGGTCTGGGTATAGACCTTCTTGAGGAGGAACTCCTCGAGATGTTCGACATGGTAGAACTTGAAGAGCCTGAAGTCGAAAAAGAGCGGCTCAAGGTAGCGGTGCTGGGCAAGCCCAATACCGGGAAGAGCACACTCACCAACGCCCTCAGCGGAAAAGACGTATCTATCGTGAGTGATATCCCCGGTACGACCAGGGATGTCGTCATGGGAGACTTCACCTACAAGGGAACCGATTTCACCATTCTCGATACTGCCGGAATCCGGCGGAAGAAGAAGGTTGATGAGGATGTCGAGTACTACTCGGTGAACCGTGCGATCAAGACGATTGATGAGGCAGATGTAGTACTGCTGATCATTGATATAAACACCGGTCTGGTAGAGCAGGATAAGAAGATCGCTCAGCAGATCGTCAGACGGGGTAAGGGAGTGATCCTTGTCCTGAACAAGGCAGACACTCTCAGCGGTATCCCGAACGAGATAGAAGCGATCAAGGACCGTGCACGATTCCTTTTCCCGATTCTCTCCTATGCTCCGATCGTTCCTATCAGCGCCAAGGAAGGAACCGATATCCCCCTTATGCTCGATACGATCTGGAAGGTATACCGGCAGCTCAACAAGCGTATCGACACCTCTCAGGTGAACGCCGCGCTGCGTGACTGGAGTGCAGCCTATCAGCCTCCCCGTGGGAAGAGGGGTTACTTCAAGGTCCTGTACGGAACTCAGGTAAGTGCGGCTCCTGTCCGGTTCCTCTTCTTCGTGAACAGGAAAAAGGACTTCCCCGAAGGCTATCTGAAGTATCTTCAGAACTGTATACGGCGTGACCTCGGTTTCCCGAGTATACCGATTGTCATCGACATCAGGGAGAGAAGGCGCAACGCGCCTCAGACGAAGCTCTGATGGCGATACAGGGAATCTGTTTCGATATAGATGGTACGTTGTATCCCTCTTGGATGACCAAGGTTCTCCTTATTCCCACTACATTCCCCGACGTGCGGATGATGAGTGCTGTAAGGAAGTTCCGTAACAGGGTGAGAGAGGAGGGCTACGTGCATCCTCTAGGTGAAGGGGAGCAAGCTTTCCTAGACCAGCAGGCTCGATACGTACTCCAACAGCTGGGACGGGAGGTGACCGAGAGTTCAGTGACTTCGATGATTACACAGATCGACCGCCAGCTCTACCGTATGATGGAGCGTTCGTTCACCTTGATACGTCCGTTTCCCCACCTCGGGGAGACACTGTCCTCTCTTGTTGAGAGCGGACTTATCCTTTCGGCTCTGTCAGACTTTCCTGTTGCACGGAAACTCGAAACCCTGGGAGTCGACCGATACTTCACGTACCGATCCTGTGCTCAGGAGACCGGTTACCTGAAACCTCACAAAGAGCCGTTTTCCCACATGGCCAAAATAATGGGACTCGATCCATCTGAGATCCTGTATGTTGGAGACAGTTATCGCAAAGACATGGTCGGTGCAAAACGTGCAGGGATGAAAACCATCTTGCTCACGAAGTCTCTCCGTGGTACAACTGAGAGAGAGAAGTACTCTGAAGCTCATCCTGCGGCAGACATGGCATTTACCGACTATAGAGACTTCCACACTCAGGTTACCTGCCTTACTACCTAGGAGGACTGAATGGCAGACTTGCTCCCTATGATTCTCTCTGTCGGACTTTTCTTCCTAACCCTCATCATCATCATTACCCTCCGTAATTCGGATCGTAACGAGCATAGGCTCGAGCATGTGAAACGGTATGTGGGTGGGCATCTGGATATGCTGAAGAACAAGGATAACGAACTCCTTGCACATATCAGTGAATATGAATCCCGTTTCATCGAAGCACAGAATCAGGCCGTCGCCACGATTGCCGAGATAGAAAAGAAACGGGAGATGCTTTTCGCTCACGTCAATGAGCTTATAGAACTTGAATCTACTGTCGTCCACTACCACGAAGTGCTGACCAACCTCTCGACTCTGACTCTGAATGCGGAACAGCGGATCTCCTATGTGCAGGAAAAGGTTGATCATCTGAAAGAGGTTGAACAGCTCATCGAGAGCTACCGGGAAGCTGTAAGTGAAAGCGAGGAGAACCTTGACCGGATAGAAGGGGACGTACACCAGAGGGTCTCACTGTTTGAACAGCGGGTCGACTCGTATGCAGCAGGACTCCTGGGGGACACTGAAGAACAGCTGGAAGCGCAGCGACAGGAGTTCGTCAGAACCATGGACCCCCTTCTTTCCCGGGTCCGATCACTTATCATTCCCCTGTTTGACCAAATCACCTCTCATGTCGATTCCCTTACAGACCGACAGCGGGGGTTCGCCCAATCAGTGATGATCTCACTCGATGAAGCTTCTCGGAGAATCACTGAGATGAAGGAAGAAGAACATCATATCCTCGAAGAGGTAGATGAACTGTCAAAACGCAAATCCTCTCTCGCCCAGGACCTTGAGCACCTGCAGGGAGAACTCTACGACAAAGGCCGTGAGCTTGAAGAGACTTCTAAACGGGTGGACTCTGAGCGGGAAGAGCTCGCTGCTGTGGAATCTGATGTCATCAAAAGTCGTGAAGAGCTGAACACCATCTCCTCTCAGGTGTCCAGGACTAGAGATGACCTTGAAATCATTTCACAGGAGATGCTTGAGGGGAACAATTCCCTCAAGACCATAGACGACCGTCTGGAGCAGATGAATGAGCAGAATCTACTTGCTGAACGTGAGAAAGCCCGTATAGAAGAGGACCTTGAGACCAGCAGAGAGAGCCTTGATGATCTCACCCGATCCATCGAAGCCTCCAGCCAGGTGAATCAGCAGCTTCTAGATGAGAAGGCACGTATCGAACAGGATATCGAGGAAGCCTTACAGTTACAAAAAGAGATACGGGAGCGGGAAGAGATGCTCAGCATGAGAGAGCGTGAGCGGATCGATTATCCTGATTTTGAAGAGGACGCTATGAGCGTGGAAGAGGAAGAACGCCCGAGCGAACAACAGGCTGATCTGGACCCGGAAGTCTTTGAGCGACCTGCTGAGGATACCTCTACTCCCCTTTTGTTCAAAGATGAACAGAAGCCTTCTTCTGACTCGGCTAACTCTTTGTCAAAGCCTCGCAAACACAGAAATTCATATGTAGAGACTGAAGAAGGCGAGGATGAAGAGGTTGTTGTCACCTTCGATGATGAGGATGAAAGAGTCTGATCCCCCTCCTTTCCTGATATACTGCCCCGAAAGTAGGACGATTATCTGCTATTGAATCACAAAGTCACTTGACGATGGTTATTCTCAATCAGTATGTTTGTGTTGGTCGCAGGAACTCCCGATGAAGACAGTTCTCATCGGTGAGTTGGTTTGTGTCTGACACTATCAAAACATGAATACAAGGTAATCCATGAGTAAGAAAAAGAAGCACGAAGAAGAAGTACAGACGTCTGAGGTCACACAAGAGAATATGTCCGTTGAACAGGAGACTGCATCACCTGAACAGGAATCCACAGAGACTCTGAGTGCCGAACAGGTGAAAATTGCTAACCTTGAAGCTGACATTGAACAGATGAAATCTGCTTTGGAGGAGGAGAAGACAACCTACCTCAGAAAGGCGGCTGACATGGAGAATTATCGCAAGCGTCTGATCAGAGAGAAGGAAATGGCAGTTCAGTATGCGAATGAAAGACTGCTAAATGACCTCATTCCCATACTCGATGATTTCGATCGGGCGATTGAGGCCTCTGCGCAAGTAGAAGGCGAAGGGCACGCTGAAGGGGTCAAGATGATTCGTCAGCAGATGCTCGATATGCTTGAGAAGAACTGGGGACTCAAGGTGATGAGTGATGTCGTTGGAAGCGAGTTCTCACCACATGAGCACGAGGCTCTCATGATGGAAAGTAGAGATGACATCGAAGTGGAGACGGTCCTTGCCGAATTGCAGAAGGGTTATTATCTTCATTCTAAGGTGTTACGACATGCGAAAGTTAAAGTGGGTAAACCTGAATAGCCGAGTGATGAGAATCAGGCTGATACACACAAGAGAAGTATAGAGGAGAAAACAATGGGTAGAATAATTGGAATTGACCTGGGAACAACGAACTCATGTGTTTCTGTCATGGAAAACGGAGACGCAGTTGTTATCCAGAACAGCGAGGGACAGAGAACAACTCCCTCCATCGTAGGTTTCACAGCGAAGGGCGAGCGTCTGGTAGGACAGCCTGCCAAGAACCAGATCGTCACCAACGCAGAGAATACAGTATCTTCGATCAAGAGATTCATGGGGCGCCGGTTCGCAGAGGTCCCTTCAGAGATCAAGAAGGTCTCCTACAAGGTGAAGGCAGGTCCTTCCGATGATATCAGAGTCGAGATCCGTGACAAGGACTACTCCCCTCAGGAGATTTCAGCAGCCACTCTTCAGAAGATGAAGAAGACCGCTGAGGACTATCTGGGTGAACCTGTCACAGAAGCTGTCATTACCGTACCTGCCTACTTCAATGACGCTCAGCGTCAGGCGACCAAGGACGCAGGAAAGATCGCCGGACTGGATGTCAAGCGAATCGTCAATGAGCCGACTGCAGCCGCACTGGCATACGGGCTTGGTAAGGATGCCAACAAGGAAGAGAAGATTGCCGTATACGACCTTGGCGGTGGTACCTTCGATATCTCGATTCTTGAACTTGGTGATGGTGTCTTTGAAGTGAAATCGACAAATGGGGATACTCATCTCGGAGGTGACGACTTCGATCAGGTTGTCATTGACTGGATGGTAGAGACCTTCAGGAACGAAACAGGTGTAGATCTGTCTAAAGACAAGATGGCTCTCCAGAGACTCAAGGAAGCTGCAGAGAAGGCGAAGATTGAACTTTCAAGCACCAAGGATACCTCTATCAACCTTCCATATATCACAGCGGATGCCTCCGGACCGAAGCACCTGCAGATGAACCTTTCCCGTGCGAAGTTCGAACAGATGGTTTCCTCCCTCGTTGAAAGAAGTCGCAAACCCTGTCTTGCCGCTCTCAAGGATGCAGGGGTGAGTGCTGCAGACATTGATGAGGTTATTCTCGTCGGTGGATCGACTCGTATACCGGCCGTCCAGGCTATCGTCAAGGAGATCTTCCAGAAAGAGCCCCACAGAGGCGTGAACCCCGACGAAGTCGTTGCCATGGGTGCAGCCATACAGGGTGGTATCCTCGGAGGAGATGTCAAGGACGTTCTTCTTCTTGATGTCACTCCTCTCTCACTGGGCATTGAGACCCCCGGAGGGATTTCCACCAAGCTGACCGAAAGAAACACGACCATCCCGACCCGTAAGAGCCAGATCTTCTCGACAGCCGCTGATAATCAGACTGCTGTTTCCATTCACGTGCTTCAGGGTGAGCGTGAGATGGCCTCACAGAACAGAACACTCGGGAACTTCGATCTGATCGGTATTCCTGCCGCTCCCCGTGGTGTTCCCCAGATCGAAGTCGCTTTCGACATTGATGCGAACGGAATCGTTCACGTAAGTGCCAAGGACCTCGGGACCGGTAAG
>JAFGUP010000168.1 GCA_016938475.1 Sphaerochaetaceae bacterium | reverse complement strand
CCTCATTCAGATGCAAAGGAAGGGCCTCTCTCTGAACTGACCAGTTCAGGACGTGCAATACCGTTTACGATGGCGCAGGGTATGAAGACTGATACAAGCCTGCAGCAGGCAGCTTCCGGCATGTTCTCCAATGTGCTGCAGTTTCCCTCGTTCGAACCTCCTGAGCTTGTCCGTGATTCGTCAAGATCCGGAGAATATGCAGGGCCGTCGCTGTCATCTGCAGGAGGCCGTGTCGAGAAGCATTACCACGTGAGGATCGAGCATCTTGAGCTCCCGGATGTCAGAGATATGCACTCTCTTGTTGATTTCGTAGAGAGCTTCCAGGAAGAAATTTATCGTGAAGAGGAGGCAATGTGAACACGATCAGGATAGACCGCTCAGGTTCCCTCTCAGTCGATGGAAGTAAAGTGTTCGGCCAGATCGAGCGCGTGAATGTACGTGGGGTTATGATCATTGACTCTGCAGCCCTTCAGGGATCTTCCGGAAAGAAGAAAGTATTCAGTGGGTATGATGATGCTGATATCACTATCGTTATGAAGCTGCTTGAAACTGCAGACGGAGGAAGTGACCGCTATAACGCTCTGACAACTGTCGGGAATGCGTTCAAGAAGATGGAGAGCGGAGTACCGGTGATATACGCGATCGAAGGCGATCTGTTCCAGGCGCTCAACGTCAGGCACGTGCTGTTTATGGGCCTTGATGTCGATGACGACAACGAAGATGACACCCTGCAGGTGAACATCTCGTTCGCCGAACATGATCCTGTCATTGCATTGGTTCAGCAGCAGCAGTCAGGATCTGATCAGGCAGCCGACGATGGAGCAGCTGACGGTATCACGGTAAGCGAAGCGGACCAGCAAAGCTTTACCGAGCTGGAGGGATTCTATGGATAATGCAGCACTCGTCTATCAGCCGAAATTCCTACTTACCCTCGACGGTGCCGAGATCCCTGCTGTAAAGGTGTCCTTTTTGTCGAACAGCTCTTTGGTCAGGGTATACGTCGATGTCGACTCTGATGTAGTGGCCTCACCCGGATCAATCCTTGCCGGCACGCTTATCTGGGGAGTCGATGCAGCTCAAGACCTTCTGTTCACCTGTGTGGTTGACAATATCCAGCAGCAGAGTGTGGCAATTTCCCGGATTTCTGCACGCGAGCCGTATCATGTAGGATTCGCTCAGAAGCTTCCGGCAACGAGCTGGAGGGAAGAGACGGTGCAGAATATCGCAGCAGATATCGCCTCTCTTTCTGAAATTGATCTGTTCGCCTCAGACGCTATTCCTACAGATCCTCTGGACCGTTTTTCCATTCACGCCGGATGCAGCGGCCAATCAGCGATCGAGACGCTCATTGATGCGTATTACCAGGCTTCCGGAAACCGCCTGCAGTATTTGCCGGATGCTTCCGGAAGACTCGTTATCGGTCTGATTGATGATATAAGGCCTCAGATGTCGCAAGTTATCGCCTTTGACTCTAAGGTGAATATCATCCGGAAGAGATCCTCCTGGATGGAAGCCTTTGCCATGCCGGTTGTCGCCGGCCAGATT
>JAFGUP010000167.1 GCA_016938475.1 Sphaerochaetaceae bacterium | reverse complement strand
TGAATTCTTGTCAAGTGTCAGCCTTTGTATGCCTTCCAAGTCGTTTCAATGAGCTCTTCTAATGAACTGTGCCTGGCAGTCCATTCGAGCCTCTGACGGGCGAGCGTGCTGGAAGCGACAAGCTTGGCGGGATCCCCTTCTCTGCGGCCGACTATACGATAGGGTATATCGATGCCCGACACTTTTCTTGCTTCATCAAGGATTTCCTTTACCGAGAGACCCTCTTCACTGCCCAGATTGACGGTAAGAGAGGAATCGTTTTCCATGAGGTACTCTGCACCTTTCACATGAGCATCAGCAAGGTCTGTGACATGCACATAATCCCGTATCCCTGTACCATCTGCCGTAGGGTAGTCATCTCCGAAGATGTCAAGTCGTTCCCGTTTTCCGAGAGCTGCCTCCATGACAACCGGGATAAGATTTGCAGGGTTCCTTTCGAGTCCTTTCATTCGCCCATCCCGGTCATAACCGGCAGCATTGAAGTATCGTAACGATACATAGTTCATGCCGGCAAGGGAATGGAACCATCGGAGGTTGTCCTCGATGACCTGTTTCGTGTATCCGTAATAGTTCATCGGCTTCAGAGGATGATTTTCATCAATGGGTAGATAGACCGGTTCTCCGTAGACCGCAGCCGATGAGGAGAGGATGAATTTCTTAATTGAATGTCTTTCACAGAGCCGAATCATGTTTAGCGAACCCGTAATGTTATTATGGGCATATTTTGAGGGGTTCGTCATCGATTCTCCGGCTGCCTTGAACGCCGCAAGATGAACAACCACATCCCATCGGTCAGAGAGAGTCGCTTCAAGAGCTTTCTCATCGAGAATCGAACCTTCGTACAGAGTCGTTCCAGCTTGTACATTCTCTCTCAGTCCTGAAGAAAAATCATCGAATATACCGACCTTGTGTCCGCCTTCGAGGAACGCGAGTGCTACGTGTGTTCCTATGTATCCAGCTCCGCCGCACAGGAGTACTTTCATAATCGGTTGGCTCCTTATTCTTATCTGAATGTTCGGATGATACTGCTGAGTTCAGAGACCTTTTCCTGCAGTTCACTGTCGCTGTGGGCTTCTACTACGAGCCTGAGATACGGTTCCGTGTTTGATTTTCGTACATTGAACCACCAGGAGTCGAATTCAATCCTGTATCCGTCAAAGTCATAGAGTTTCACAACATCTTCACGGTTCCCATAGGTATCATAGAGAGCCTGCATCGCCTCATCTTTCTGCTCAAGCTTGAAATTCAGTTCGCCGCTGTTTGCATAGGATATGATCGTGTCCATCAGGGATGAGAGGCTCTTTCCCTCCTGCTTAAGGGTACGTACCACGTTGAGGACTATCAAAGCTGCAACAAACCCGCTGTCACAGTGGTTGAAATCCCTGAAATAATAATGACCAGCAAGCTCTCCGCCGAAGATGCCATGTATCTCGCGAAGTTTCAGCTTAGCAAAGGCATGACCTACTTTCCAGACAGTCACCTCGCCGCCAAGAGCACTGAGATATTCTGTAGTGCTACGGCTTGTCCTGATATCGACAAGGACCGCACCCTGTTCCTTTTCAAGATAGTACCGGCCGAGAAGCGCTGTTATATAGTCCGGCTGGATAAATCTGCCTTTCTCATCTATGAACATGACACGGTCAGCATCTCCATCGAAAATGACTCCGATATCACTCTTGTTTTTCTGTACCTCTCGAATCAGATCCTCACAGTTCTCCACTTCAAGAGGATTCGGCTCGTGGGCAGGGAATGTCCCGTCAAAATGATCATACAGGTAGTGGTGTTTTTCACCGAATACTTCCTTTGCCATAAGGTTCGCCATCCCGTGGGAAAGGTCAAAACTGATGTTGAGATCACTGTAGTCCTGGAGATAGCTTCTCAGGTAGTCGATATAATCATCCTTTACGGGGCGTTCAAGCACGCTTCCCGTGCGCTCTGTCTTCTCTATCGTGCCGGTTTTGACCATCTCTTCCAGTTCAAGGAGTCCGGAGTTCTGCCCTACAGGAAGAGCTCCGCCCCTGCTGATTTTGAGTCCATTGTAGACTGCGGGGTTGTGTGAAGCGGTAATCTGTACTGAGGCTGAAGCCTTGAGAAAGACGGTAGCAAAATAAACCATCGGGGTCGTTGCAAGACCGATGTTCCATACATCAGCTCCACTATCAGTGATACCTTCACACAGTGCATCGAATATTTCGTCACTGGTTGTTCTCACATCACGTCCGACTACAACGTGATCGCTCTCAAGAAGGCGTGGAAGGAAATATCCTACCTTGTAGACGATGTCTTTGTCGAAATCCTTGTTATAGATTCCCCGAATGTCGTATGCTTTGAATGCTCCCATTGTCAGTTATCCTTATGAATTGAAGTTATGAATTCCTTATGGTTGATAAGCTCGAAGAAGTAGGTTGTACCATCATTCAGTATGACTCTTGTGACCAATTGGATGAAAAGGCGTTGAAAGGGAGTGGCAGGAGGAATCTTTGTCGAATCCACCTCACTGAGAACGCACTCAAGCGCCCGTTTTTTACTCACTTGTGAAATATCTCGTATTTCTGAGACGTCTATCGTGCCTTCATATTTCCTGTAGGCTTCTTTTTTCCTTTTCGGGTTGAGAGGAATCCCGAACATGGAAGGTTTGCGTTCGAAATCTTCAAAATGCAGGAGTGTTCCTATCTGGAATACAAAGACTCCAAATGAACGTACTATTCCATCAGAGGCTGCGAACCAGGTGCTATAGGTACGGTACCCTATCGTGCCTGAGAATCGTTTTTCGAGTTCTGCAATAAATTCATTGGCTTCTTCGGTCATCTCTATCCCTATGCCTTTCTTTTTTTTACCTTATCATATATACTCCGCCGGTGGAAGGCAATCAGAATAATCATGAAACAGTATATAGAGAAGGACTTTGGCAAGATCCTGAAGAGACATTCGCTTCAGATGCGTCGACTCATGAAAGAGCTCGATTCAGATGTTGGTAGAATATATGATAGGAATCTACAGGAGATTCCTATCACTGTCGATCTGTACGGTGCATACGCACGATTGACCGATTACAGTGATGATCTACTCTCTGAAGATGAGGTCAGGAAGATATGTGACGTCGTATCTCGCAACGCATATATCGAACCGGAACGTGTTATCTATCATAAGAGAGAGAAGAGGGAATCTGGGGAACAGCATGGTGAAACCGGGGGGGAGCCGTTGACTCTCGAGGTCAAGGAGAACGGGCTGCTTTTTCTTGTCGATCTTACAAGCAGGATTGATACGGGGTTGTTCCTTGATCAGATGCCTTTCCGGAAGGCTTTGAAAGACGGTGCAAGCGGTAAACGGGTATTGAATCTCTTTTCCTACACAGGTTCTTTTAGTGTGTATGCCGCGGCAGGCGGTGCAGCAAGCGTCGTGAGCGTGGATTTATCAAAAACTTACAGCGACTGGGGAGAAAAGAACCTCAAGAGAAATGGATTCTTCGGTGATCAATTCACTACAGTGAATCAGGATGCCCTGACATACATCGATGAGGCGAGGAACAAGCAGGAGATATTCGATGTTATTATCTTTGATCCTCCAAGTTTTTCGAACAGCAGGAAGATGGAAGGGGTCTTTGATGTGCAGAAGGATCATGCAGGGGTGCTGAACGCCCTGTGGGATCTCTTGAGCCCATCCGGGGTCCTCTATTTTTCGATGAATCTGCATGCCTTTCGGCTCCACAAGAGCGATCTGGACGGATTTAAGATAGAAGAGGTGACCAGCGATTATCGCGCACCAGGGTTTTCATCAAAGAAGATGAGTTTGAGGAGCTGGGTCCTTACAAAACAGAAACGATATCATAAGGGGGGCCGTGTGGGTTCCAATGAAAGAAGGGAGCGAAGTAATCATTCTTCCTCAAGCAGAAAACCGAGAAACGAAAAGTCCGCTTCTCGTTTTACTCAGGGCGGGAAACCGGAACATCGAAGCGATGGTCAATCAGATTCACGCAGCGGGTACAGACGCGAGGGTCAGTCAGATTCACGTGGCGGGTACAAGAGGGACGGTCAATCAGATTCACGCAGCGGGTACAGACGCGAGGGTCAGTCAGATTCACGTGGCGGGTACAAGAGGGACGGTCAGTCAGATTCACGCGGCGGGTACAAGAGGGACGGTCAGTCAGATTCACGTGGCGGATACAAAAGGGACGGTCAGTCAGATTCACGTGGCGGATACAAAAGGGACGGTCAGTCAGATTCACGTGGCGGATACAAGAGGGACGGTCAGTCAGATTCACGTGGCGGGTACAGACGTGACGGTCAGTCAGATTCACGCGGCGGGTACAAGAGGGACGGTCAGTCAGATTCACGCGGCGGGTACAGACGCGAGGGTCAGTCAGATTCACGCGGTGGATACAGACGCGAGGGACAGTCAGACTCACGTGGTGGATACAGAGGTGACGGTCAGTCAGACTCACGTGGTGGATACAAGAGGGACGGTCAGTCAGACTCACGTGATGGATACAGAGGTGACGGTCAGTCAGACTCACGTGGTGGATACAAGAGGGACGGTCAGTCAGATTCACGTGGTGGATACAAGAGGGACGGTCAGTCAGATTCACGCGGCGGGTACAAGAGGGACGGTCAGTCAGATTCACGCGGCGGGTACAGACGCGAGGGTCAGACAGACTCACGCGGTGGATACAGACGAGAGGGTCAGTCAGACTCACGTGGTGGATACAGACGTGACGGTCAGACAGACTCACGTGGTGGATACAGACGAGAGGGTCAGTCAGACTCACGTGGTGGATACAGACGTGACGGTCAGACAGCTCCTTACGGTGAAAAGAGACCAGAACGCAAAGAGTCTAAAGTGTCTCTTGATGAAGTGGGACCACTCACCTGGGATGGAGAAGGCTCAAAGGCAGCGACACAGCATTCTGACGAACGTCCTCAGCGCCGATCAGAAGACTCTCGCCCGGATACCAGAGGTGAAAGAGAAGATTCTCGCCGGCCAAGGCAGGAGAGAGCCCCTCGTCCGTATCAGGAACGTGAAGGTAGAAGGGAGAGTGCAAGACCGGAAAGTGAAGAGCGCAGAGATCGGGCACCAAGAAAACCAAAACTCTATGGATTCGATGCACCAAAGCGGTCGAAAAGATCGTCAGACCGTGATGATGATTAGTCTATTATAACCCAAGAAAGCGTGCGGGGTTCACTGATGCCATCATGTGAACTTCGTCATCGCTGAAAGGGGAATCGTGAAACACTGACAGGTATGCACTGTAGGATTCGATCTTTGTAAGGTTTACACTGAAATCCGAACCGAACATACTCCTCTCAATGATTCTTGACTTCGAGTAATCATCAAGGTCTTGTATATACCTGTTGAGTCCGACATAGAAATCGGGATCACTGCCACTGAAACTCACATCAGCGTATACATGTTCATACTCTCTCATGAAATTCACAATCTGCGAGAACCATGAGTCTTCGGTGAACATTCCACCAAGCAGACTCTTTATCGATCTCTTCGACAGCGGATTGTACTGTCTCCCATAGTGAGCGAAGTCGATAATAAGATCAGGATACCGTTTAAGCACTTCCTTGTACCGTTCAGGGTCAGTATATGTCTGAGCAAGACGGGCATTGACACCACGGAAACCCTGGTCGTCACAATGGGTGATAATCGGTACTCTATGGGTACTGCAGAATTCATAGATCAGGGACACCTTCTCTTTTTCTCTGGTCTCTTCCGGCCATGGGTCTCCACCAAGAGGCGGATATAGTTTTATCCCACTGAAATACTTTTTTTTCTGCGATCTTTCGTGAGGGTTCATGATGATGTGCTTCTCAATGAGATCCTGAATGAATGTGAGAGTGTGCATGCGGGGGTTGATGCCAAGGAAGGGATAGAACTCGAGCAAACCTTGCGGACGTACTGACCGGTACCACCTGATGGCCTCGATCGTATCTTCTATGTACCCGAGGATTTTTTCACTGCTTTCAGCAGTATAATAGGACTTCGAATGTTCGTCGCTACTGTGATTAGAGAAATCCATCACCAGGGGGATCAACGCATACGTGTAATAGGATCGTGACCTGAAGGTGAAAGTGCTGTTCTGAATGTAGGGTGCCTGTGGATACCGGAAGTTCACCTTTTCCTTGTCTCTGATACCTATGTATTCATGTGACTTGAACGAACCGCTGAGGTCCTCTTCCATCGTTGCAAAAATCTCGCCGATCGGCCGATCGAATATATTGAACATGTTAAGGGCCGTGATGAGACCCTGCTGACCTCGCAGTTGGGGGGAGAGGATATAACCCGGCGAAAGAGCTCCGGAAGCGACAAAATCGGTGAAACTCTCGCTCACAGAATCTATGAACGATGAAAAGGATGGGTGCATCAGATTCATCGCATGCATGTGTGCATCAAAGAATGGAGTACTCATATCCAAAGGGTAGAGGAATCAGGAGCGTACCGTCAATCAGACGGTACTCCCTTTTCCTGTTTTACTGTCCTTTCTTTCTGGTCCAGGAATCCTTGAGTGTCACGGTCCTGTTGAATACCAGAGATTCCGGTGAGGAATCAGAGGTATCAAGGGTGAAATACCCGTTTCTCATGAACTGCAGGTATTCACCGGGTGTACTCTGGACAAGAGACGGCTCTACCTTGCACTCAGTGAGTGTCACCAGCGAATCGTGATTGATGTCATCAAGATAGTTCCCCGTCCGTTCTCCCGGGTTTTCAGTCAGGAAGAGCTTATCATACAGACGTACCGTGGCCTCTACTGCATGAGCCGCGCTTACCCAGTGGATCGTTCCTCGAACCTTCCTTTCGTCAGGGGTTGTTCCCCCTCTGCTCTCGGGGTCATAGGTACAGAGTACTTCAATGACATGTCCCTCTTCGTCTTGTACCACTTCCTGCGCGGTGAGATAATACGCACCTTTGAAACGCACTTCATTGCCCGGGAAAAGTCTCCTGTACCCTTTCATCGGAACTTCCATGAAATCTTCCTGTTCGATGTAGAGAGTGCGTGAGAAGGGAATCTTCCGTGTGCCTGCACCCGGGTCTTCGGGATTGTTCTCAACCTCTATAAGCTCGGTCTCACCTTCAGGATAATTCGTGACTGTCACCTTCAGTGGTTTGAGGACAGCCATCACTCGCTTGGCACGTTTGTTGAGATCTTCGCGTACGCAGAATTCAAGAAGTGCGAAGTCTACCACGCTCTCCACTTTGGCTACACCGACGCGGGCGATAAACATGTTGAGTGCTTCGGGAGAATACCCTCTTCTTCTCACTCCAACAAGGGTCGGCATTCTCGGGTCATCCCAGCCGTCAACAAGCTTGTTCTTCACAAGGAATAGAAGTTTTCGTTTGCTCATTACGGTATAGTTGATGTTGAGTCTGGCAAACTCGTACTGGTGAGGCGTGTGGTCGATATGATCGATGCTCGTAGCCCAGTCATAGGCTGGTCTATGGTCTTCGAACTCAAGGGTGCAGATTGAATGGGTAACTCCTTCAATCGCATCACTGATCGGATGAGTATAGTCATACATAGGATAGATACACCACGTATCACCGGTCCTCGGGTGATGGGCGAACTTGATCCTGTACAGAGCGGGGTCGCGAAGATTGAGATTTGGACTTGCCATATCCAGTTTAGCTCTCAGAAGGTAGCTTCCCTCAGGGTGTTTCCCTTCCTTCATTTCTTCGAACAGTCTGAGATTCTCTTCGATTGAGCGATCCCTGTCAGGACTGTTTTTCCCCGGTTGTGTGAGAGTTCCCCGGTATTCCTTCATCTGTTCGGGAGTTAGAGAGTCAACGTAGGCCTTGTTCTCTTTGATGAGAGAGACTGCAATCTCATAGAGTTGCTGATAATAGTCACTTGCATGGTAGAGGTGGTCTCCCCAATCAAAGCCGAGCCATCGGATATCGGATTGTATCGCATTGATATATTCCATATCCTCCTTCTCAGGGTTCGTATCGTCGAGGCGAAGGTGGCACCTCCCACCATACTGCTCGGCAAGGCTGAAATTGAGAATGATCGATTTCGCGTGACCGAGATGGAGGTATCCGTTCGGTTCCGGGGGAAATCTGGTTACGATCTCTCCGCCAGGCACTCGGCCATTGGCAAGGTCATCTTCAATGATCTTCTCTATGAAATGCTTGTTTTTCTTCTCATCTGTATTCATGAACAACTAGCGCCTCTCTAGGTAGCATAATTGACGATATTATCACAATCTGCGGGTAAAAGAAAAGGGAACCGGAAGGTTTTGGCAAAGAGATACGGTACGATCACATCAGAGAGTTCTTTCGTATCTGAGCCACACAGTCCCGTTTGTGAACTTCGTCCTGTGCCAGCAAGGATCTCTGCGCCAGGACCCCCTCCTCTGACCGAGACTCTTTCTTGTGTACAGGAATATGATTATTATGTAGAGTATAGAATGCCGAAAGAGGAACAAACAGAATGAACGAGAGAAAACAGTACCAGCCGCATTCACTCAAATCTATGATTCTCATTGCGATTATTGTCGCAGTTGTTCTTGTGGCTGTCATCATGATCGTGCTGTGGACCTCCGCCCTTGAAGCGAAGAGCGAGGCTCTTTTAGAACAGGAGATCCTCCAGCGTGTGCTTGAGAAGGAGGGGCATGAGGGATTACTGAAGAAGGCTGGTGTGGCTGTACATGATATTTTCTACGGGGAGCAGGGATTGAGTGTGTTCCTTGGTAGTCTTGATGATTTTACCTATAGCGCTGATGAGATGCGTAATATTGCGATTTACGAGGGAGCTAACCGTTCTGTCGTAAATATCACAACGGTCACAGTTTCTCTCAACAGTTTTCTTGAGGTGCTTCCCACTCAGGGAACCGGAAGCGGAATCATCATAAGCCGTAGCGGCTACATCCTTACAAACTCCCACGTTGTCAGTGGTGCGGATCAGATTATCATCACTCTCTCTGACGGCTCAAACTATGAGGGAACGTTGATCGGGGTAGACAATGAGAACGATCTGGCTGTCGTGAAGATAGACCCGGCAGATGACGTTGAACTCGATCCGATAGAGTTCGGCGAAGCTGCTTCGCTCAAGGTGGGACAGAAGGTCGTCGCAATCGGAAATCCTTTCGGGTACGACAGGACGATGACACTCGGTACCGTGAGCGGTGTGGGACGCCCTGTGCGTATTGATTCCAACACGCTGATAAACGGGATGATTCAGACCGACGCAGCCATCAATCCCGGCAACTCGGGAGGCCCTTTACTTGACAGTGCAGGGAGGATGGTCGGTATTTGTACCAGCATCTATTCGACCAGCGGCGGTTCCCAGGGAATCGGGTTCGCTATCCCGGTCGAGACTGCAATCACTGTGATACCAGATCTTATCAAACACGGGAAGGTGATCAGAGGCTGGCTTGATGTCACCATGGTCCAGCTTGATGCTTCCATCGTTGCCTATGCAGATCTCCCTGTTCGTGAGGGACTGCTGATCTCCACTGTTGCTCCCGGGGGAAAGGCAGAGAAGAGCGGCCTGAGAGGTGGCAGTCAGAAAGTGCAGTATGGATCAAGCATCATCAATCTCGGTGGTGATATCATCGTGAATATCAACAAAACGGATGTCGTAGATTATGCCGGGCTCTATCAGTCTCTTACCTCAACTGCTCCCGGAGATATTGTGGATGTTACCGTTGTGCGTAACGGTGCATATAAAACATTTCAGGTCGAACTGGTACAGCGGCCGAACCAGATGGAATGGATGGTCAGATAATGGCAAAACAGTTCAGAGTAGCAGCTGAGTACGAACCAGCCGGTGACCAGAAGGAAGCAATTGAACTCCTCAGTGCAGGTATAGAGTCAGGTTTCGAGCGTCAGACACTCAAAGGAGTGACCGGCTCAGGTAAGACCTATACGATGGCGAAGATCATCGAACGGATTCAGCGTCCGACCCTGGTCCTTTCTCACAACAAGACACTGGCAGCCCAGCTCTACCGCGAGTTTAAATCGTTCTTCCCGGATAATGCCGTAGGCTATTTCGTTTCCACGTACGACTATTATCAACCGGAGGCGTATGTTCCCGGCAAAGACCTGTATATCGAGAAGGATGCTTCGATCAACTCGGAAATCGACCGCCTTCGGCTCTTTGCCTCCTTCTCCCTCATGGAACGTCGTGATGTGATCATCGTTGCCACTGTATCCTGTATCTATGGACTGGGAAGTCCTCAGAGTTTCCGTGACATGGTGAAACATGTCAGGGTGGGCGATCGGTTCACGTATAAGGAAGATCTGCAGCATCTGGTCAGGATGCAGTATGAGAGAAATGATATGATCCTTGAACGAGGAAATTTCCGATTGAAAGGTGATACTCTCGAGGTTTTTCCTTCTTACCTGGAAACTGCTGTGCGCATCAACATAGAGTGGGATGAGATCGAGTCGATAGAGTGGTTCGATCCATTGACCTATGAGGTTTCTGAGCGGGTGGACGCAGTGAGCATCTATCCTGCAAAGCAGTTTGTACTTCCACCGGAGCAGGTCAAAGAGGCAATAGGTCGGATAGAGGAAGAGAAGAATCAGCAGGTCGCGATGTTTGAAGATGCGGGCAAACCTCTGGAAGCAGAACGCATTAAAACACGTGTGGAGTATGATCTGGAAATGCTCGGCGAACTCGGGTACTGCAGTGGTATAGAGAACTATTCAAGACCCCTCGGAAAAAGAAAGGAAGGCGAAGCTCCTCCGGTTCTTCTCAACTATTTCCCCCCCGGTTTTCTCACCTTCATTGATGAATCCCATGTCACACTCCCTCAGATAGGGGCAATGTACGAAGGTGACAGGTCAAGAAAACTGAACCTCGTGAATTTCGGTTTTCGCCTTCCGAGCGCTCTCGATAACCGGCCGCTCAAGTACGCTGAATTCGACAGAATCTGCGGTCAGCGCGTGTATGTCACGGCAACGCCGGGCAAGACGGAACTGGGGGAGTCTGCTCAGGTCGTTGAACAGATCATCAGACCTACCGGTCTTCTTGATCCGGTCATTGAACTGCACGAGACCAGAGGGCAGATGGAGCACCTGTATGGTGAGATACGAGCAACAGTGGCCAAAGGAGACCGCGTCCTGGTGACCACGCTTACGAAAAAAATGAGTGAGGATCTGAGTAACTATCTGGCGAACCTTGGAATTAAGGTGCGGTACCTTCATTCTGAAGTTGAGACTATCGAACGAGTTGAGATCCTTCGGGATCTTAGACGCGGGGTATACGATGTGATAGTTGGAATCAACCTTCTCAGAGAAGGCCTTGACCTCCCCGAAGTCTCTCTCATTGCGATACTCGATGCTGATAAGATCGGATTCCTCCGCTCGGCAACCGCCCTCATCCAGACGATAGGACGAGCTGCAAGAAATGTGAACGGACGTGTCGTGATGTATGCCGATAAGATGAGTGATGCGATGAAAGAGGCCATCGAAGAGACTCAGAGAAGACGAGCAATTCAGAATGAGTTCAACGAGACGCATGGTATCACACCACAGAGTATCAGAAAGGCTGTTGAAGATATTCTTGAGCGGGAACAGGAAGAGAAAGAGGAGATTCAGAAGAGTGATATAGAGATCCTCAAGGGGAATTATAATCTTCTCAAGGCCACAGATAGAAAGAAGTATATCAAGGATCTCGAGCGGGAGATGATAGAGCATGCGAAAAACCTCGAGTTCGAAATGGCTGCTATACTCCGTGACGAGATTGAGAATGTGAAACAGATGAAGATCTCCTAACGTCTGTTCAGAAGGATGATATCTCTCGGCCCTGAGGTCCTCAGTGCTTCCTGACCAAACTGCGGGTCGGTTGCATCTTCCAGATCCCTGAGCGTGATGATCTCATCAAGATCGCTCAGGTCTGAGATCTCTCCCACAACATCATACGTTCCCTTCTCAATAAGAGAATCGTAGTAGACAGATGCCTGTGTTGTTCCTTCATGATCCCACTCCAGGTAGGTAAGCAGTTCACTGCTGAACTTCCCATGGAAGTGAGTGCCCACTGATGTTTCCTTTGCAGTCTCATCGATATGCGTCGAAGTAAGATAGAACTGACTCGGGTCATAGAGAGTCTGCTCGACCACCTGGTCCAACGGGTATTCAGCGACATAGGCACCGCTGTGGCAGGAATCAAGGATGACCACCTTGTTTCCCGGAAGGGCAGCCAGTGCTTCCCTGAGGGCAGTGACGGTCACTGTCGTGTATCGACTGGACTCACCATCTCTGGCTGTTGCCAGAATCCCTGTAGTCGCATCCTGATCATCTGAGATGTCTCCATGTCCAGCGTAGTAGAAGATGAACAGGTCATTATTATCCATTTCGTTCCCGATATGTTCTATGAGTGAGAAAATATTGTTTGCACTGGGATAGAGAGGATGCTCGGGGCTCACCTCAGAGCCCTCTTGAAGTGCAAGGTAGCCGTCAAAGGGAATCTGATACAATTCAGTAATACGGTGGAAGGCACCTGCCATCTCTGTTGCATCAGGAATTGTTCCGTGCAGATCGTTCACATCTGAGTTCTGATAATCAAGCCCTATGAACAGTCCATGAATCTTAGTGGTGTAGAACGGCCGGCTCAGTTCACAACCGCTGAACAGAAGGATGAGGAGCACTGTTATGCCTGCCATCGTGAACTTTCTCATAGTGCGTTGCTCCTGAACCGATAGGTGATGCCGATCCCTGCCTTGAGCGCGGTGAAATCACTTCTCAGTTCCACAGATAAGGGTATCGTCACATGAATCTCTCCCCGTTTTATGGTGCTCAGTGTATGAGAGATGGCTGCGAAGGGGGAAAGAAAGGTGATAACTCCCCGCTCATCATCGGGCAACTGGAGTACCGAGTTGATTCCCGCGACAATATCTGTCGTCGGCGACAGTTCAAGGAGAAGCGAAGGTCCTGCCCCGAGCGTGAGAAAATCCACCCAGTATACCCCCTGTGAAGGAAGCGACGGGGTAGTATAGGAAACAAGGCCCTGCAGCTGCACTGAAAGCGACCTCATCAGGTGAACCGACAGCACAGTACCTTCAAGGGTGACATAGCCGTGTGAGCGGACCGGCAGAGTCTCTTCATGCATCTCCGATGGAATCGAACCATGCCATCCCCAGTGGAGCGTCACAGCGGGATCGTTCCATCCGGCTGCGAAGAGTGCCTGCGAGAAGACGTATACCGTTATCAATAGTATCCACTGTAGACTGTGTCGCGTTCTATTCATCACTATAAGATAACACCGGAAGAAAGAAAAAGTCACTTCATCCGTTCAACTATACCAGATAAGATCTTTCAACGGTATTGCTACATCAACCCTGTCTGCCTTCAGATGCCTTGGTGAATAGACAATCAGCGACTGTTCCTTCCACTTCAGAGAGACCAGATACCGGGACCCCCTGTACTCCTGATGGGTCACTGCGGCATCAGAGAGGTACAGGTGGTCGAAGAGTGTGGGAGGGAACACACCGCCGTCCGTGACAAGAATCCCGCTCTCGGGACGAAAGAATAAGTTCATTTTGTCGGGGGAAAACTGGAGTCCGTCAGTGTGTGAAGACTGTCTCTTCAGATGCTCCGAAGAGAGCACAGATGCATCCATCAGAGTTCCTTCTCCCATGAACTGTGCAACAAACAGGGTAGAGGGTGTACTGTACACTTCCTGAGGGGTCCCTATCTGTTCTATCTTTCCATCCCTCATGACGATGACAGTATCGCTGAGTGTCAGAGCCTCCTCCTGGTCATGAGTCACGTAGATCGTCGTAATCCCTGTTGTATCGTGTATGTCACGTATCTGCTGCCTCAGATGTTTTCGTTTCTTCGCATCAAGAGCCGACAACGGTTCATCAAGAAGGAGGATCTCGGGTGAACTGGCAAGAGCCCGGGCAAGGGCTATCCGCTGTTTTTCTCCACCGGACAGCTCTGATATCACACGTTTCTCATATCCTGTCAGGCCGACAAGAGCAAGGTACTCTTTCACTTCCCTTCTGATAACCGAGCGTTTCATGTTCTTCAGTTTCATGGGATATGCGATATTCTTTTCTACGTTCATATGGGGGAAAAGGGCATAATCCTGGAACACCAGAGCGATATTTCTCTTGTTAACCTCTTTTTGGGTGATATCTTCTCCATTGAGTTCAATTTTCCCCGCGTTGACGGAAAGGAGGCCGCTTATCAGTTGCAGTGTGGTGCTTTTACCGCATCCGGAGGGGCCTATGATGCTCACAAGCGAACCCTGAGGGATCTCACAGGACAATTCGAGAGAGAATTCAGGGTATGAGACCCTGATATCAGAAATGAGAAGAGAACCCATGTTGAACCTCACCTTTCTTCAGGTATTCGATCGAGAGGAATATCATGATACACACACCCATCAGGATAGTCCCCAGTGCGCATGCAGCGGCAAAATTATACGATCCGATCAGACGATACATCGTTATCGGCAGTGTGATGATCCGTGAGTCCGCAAGTGTCAGTGTCGCCTGCAGTTCTCCCATCGAAATGGCGAAGCCGAAAGCACCCGCACTTGCCAGTGCATTTCTCAGTAGAGGGAGATCTATCTTCCAGAAGGTCCTGGATGCACTCGCTCCAAGAGTCAATGATGCCATCTGGTAGGAGGCAGGTATCCTCCTGTATGTGGGGAGGATGCTCCTGAGAACGAAGGGGCTGGTGATCACAACATGAGCGAGAACCACAAACAGTATCTTGTTGATATTCCATCTGCTGCTTATAACGGAAATCATATAATAGCCCAGCCCGAGTGTCACTGAAGAGACAACCATCGGAAGCATGGCAGAAACCTCGAGGATGACACGATCCTTCCTCCTTCCCGATACGATCCTGCTTGACAGGAGAACGCCGAGGGTGACAGAGATGAAGGATGCTCCAAAGGCTATGAGGACGCTGTTGAATATGGAAAGAAGAGACGTATTGGCGCCCTTGGACATTGTTGAGAACAGAAGCCGGTAATTATCAAGAGAGAACACCATCGGACCACTGCGGCTCACCTGAGCGAATAATGACCGGTATGTGATGCTGAGAAGGGGACCCAGTATGAAGATGACCGTGAACAGAATATAGGAGGATATGAACACTTTCATCGGTAGACTCTTCATCCTGCGTGGTTCTCTGTGTACCTGAGATGGGCTGAACTCTTCCGAACCTTTCATTTTCTGCTGACTTAGCGAATAGAATGTCACGAGGATGAGTGCGATGAATATTGAGATCATAGCCAGGGCACTTGAACCCGATATATCTCCCGCCATACGTGCCCTCTGGTAGATCTCGACCTCAAGGGTAGTGAATTGTGGTCCGCCTCCGAGTACAAGAAGAATCGCAAAGGAGGAGAAACAGAACAGGAATACGAGGGTCGAGGCACTGATGATGGCAGGGAGAAGTCGAGGGAGGGTGATAGTTCTGAATATATGAGATTTCGTAGCCCCGAGTGACTGTGCCGCCTGCTCGGGACGTAACGGGAGCTGCTGCCAGTAGTTTGCCACAATCGAGAGTATGATCGGGAAGTTGTAGAAGGTGTGGGCCAGGATAATCGCGCTGAAGGAGTACAATACTCTGATCGGCGGTTCACTCAGATTGAACAGCTTTATAAGGATCGTATTGAGCACCCCGGTATTTCCATAGAAAATGACAAAGCCGAGGACTACAAGGATTGATGGGAGAATGAAGGGGATGGTAGCTACCGCCTGCACCAGACGTTTGCCACGAAATGAATAGTGGGACAGAAGATAGGCTCCGGGTAAGCCGATAGCCAGAGCACCTGCAGTACTTACTGCAGACTGGATGATCGTGAACATGATGACTCTGAGTACATAGGGATCACCAAGGGCCTCGGTGATGAGGCCTACGGTGAACTTTCCCTCATTGGAGACAAAACCCTTGGAGAGGATGATCAGAAGTGGCACAAAGAAGAGCAACAGCAGCACAGCGATAGCTGGTGCACTGACCACTGTATAGAAACGATTGCTTTGAAAGGCTGTGACTGCCGTGTTCTTCTCTGCTTTTTTCATTATCTGCTCATGACCTCAACCCATTCGTCGACCCATGCATCGCGCATGTTCGATACCAGTTCATTGTCTAACAGGAGAGTTCTCGTCACTTCAGGGGCAATCGAGAACGCTTTGTCAAGGACCGTGTTTCTGTTCACCGGGAACATGATGTTCGTTGTGGCAACATCACGCTGAGCATCACTGAGAAGGAAGTCGATGAAGGCCTCTGCTTCTTCTCTGTTCGCTGAGCTCTTGAGGATCCCTACCCCTTCGATCGCAAGATAGTTTCCTTCTTCGAACACTGTTGCCTGATACCTGTCACTCTCTTCCCACATCTTATGATACACCGGGGATGTTGTATAGGAAAGAACAAGAGGAGCTTCTCCTTCGGTGAACAGTCCGTATCCGCTTGACCATCCGTCCGCAATAGTCAGAAGGTTATCTTTCACCTTTTCCCACCACTCGAGATACTCTTCTCCGTATACGGCTATCGTCCACTGGAGCAGTCCCATGCCGACACTGCTGGTTCTGGGATCCATGATGATGATCTTCCCCTGATACTTCGGATCCAGAAGATCTTCAAGGGAAGAGGGGACTTCAGTGAGGGCGTGACTGTCATAGACGAACGAATAGGCTCCGTAGTCGAACGGCAGAAGAGTATGAGTAGAATCGAAGATCAGATGGTGGGGTATCTGATCGAGCACAGGTGATGAGTAGGGCTCTAAAAGTCCTGAATCAATGGCTCGAGAGGTTAATTCCTCACTGATACCAATGATCACATCGGCTTTTGGTGCGCTTTTTTCAAACTCCAGCCTGGTGAGCAGTTCGCCACCGTTGCCTGCCGATACCATGTCCACCCTGATGCCGGTCTTCTCTTCAAAGGCTTGTGCGATGGCTGTTCCGGGTCCCCATTCCCCTACAAAGGAATCGTAGGCGTACACAGTCAGGTGTGTAACGTCGTTGTTTTCTATTTCTGCCGTGCCCGCAGCTGTTGCTGAGAAGCTCATGATTACAGCCAGAAATACCGTCGTGAGTAGAATGCGATAGTTCACAATACTACCTCCTCAAAGTAAAATTCTGTCTGTGGGGATTGCTGGATTGTCGATTATCTGTGTATCCCTTCGCTAGCATTACCTAGATCAGGTTCGACGGGTATAATCTCAGGTCGTTGTCGACCACCCCAAGACAACCCAAGAATAATCAGAC
>JAFGUP010000166.1 GCA_016938475.1 Sphaerochaetaceae bacterium | reverse complement strand
TTCGATGAGTGGAATGTCTGGTTCCATTCACGCAAGCAGGATGAAGATATGCTGAGCAGGAAACCCTGGGTCGTCGGACCTCCCCTGCTCGAAGATATCTATAATTTCGAAGATGCTGTCGTTGTCGGGGGCATGCTCAACTCTCTCCTTCGTCATGCTGACCGGGTGAAGATCGGCTGTCTTGCCCAGCTGGTAAATGTGATAGCTCCTATCATGACCGAGAATGACGGTACCGTCTGGAAGCAGACGATCTTCTATCCGTTCTACTATGCATCAGTATACGGTCAGGGGACTGTCCTGCACGTCGTGGATGACTCCCCCACCTATACCAATGAGACCTATGGTGAAGTACCCTTCCTCGATGCCTGTACGATACACAATGAAAAGAAGGGAGAACTCGTATTCTTCCTGATCAATCGAAGCCCCGACGAGGCTCTTGACCTTGATGTACAGCTCACAGGGTTCGAAAACCTTTCGATCATTGAACATGTTCAGATGGCCCATGAGGATAGAAAGGCGATCAATTCCAAAGAACATCCGGACAATGTTGTCCCGATCAGAGTCGACACTCTCAGTATTTCTAAAGGCTCTCTCGTAGGCTCCCTTAACGCCCTCACCTGGAACTGTATCAGACTTTCAGTGAAATGAGGAATACCTGATTGCCGGGACAGAACGGACCCGGCAATCAACATGAGTTCACACTACGTGAGGAGAAGAAGATGTCAGCAATACCGAATACCATGAAAGCCGTTGTCGCCTACGGGGCACAGGACTATCGCCTCGAACAGGTTCCCGTCCCCCGTGCAGGGGAGGGAGAGATCGTTATCAAAGTGGAAGCCTGCGGTATCTGCGCAAGTGATGTGAAATGCGAGCATGGAGCTTCCCGCTACTGGGGAGGCGACGGAATCCCTCCCTTCGTGAAAGGGCCTGTCATTCCCGGGCATGAGTTCATCGGTGAGATCGTTGAGCTCGGAGATCGGGTGAAGGGAGACTTCAGGATCGGTGACCGAGTGATCAGTGAACAGATCATTCCCTGTGGCGAATGCAGATTCTGCAAACGGGGATACTACTGGATGTGCGAGAAGCACGATATCTACGGTTTTCAGGACAATGTCCACGGCGGTATGGCCGAGTATATGAAATTCCCCCGGGAAGCGTTAGTCTACCATGTCCCTAAGGAGATCCCGATTGAAAAAGCTGTCCTTATTGAACCCTATGCATGTTCGAAACACTGTGTTGACCGGGGACTCATCAACAATGAAGATGTGGTCGTTCTTTCTGGCGCAGGGACTCTCGGACTCGGGATGGTAGGTGCGATCAAGCTGAAGAATCCCAGGACACTCATCGTTCTCGATATGAAGGACTCCCGCCTTGAACTGGCCAAAGAATTCGGTGCTGACATCGTAATGAATCCATCAAAGGAGAATGTGGTCGAGCAGGTTCGCTCACTCACCGAAGGGTATGGATGTGATGTGTATATCGAGGCGACAGGACACCCTTCAAGCGTGCAACAGGGACTTGAGATGATCAGGAGAATGGGAACCTTTGTCGAGTTCAGTGTGTTCGGTGAACCGACGACAGTCGACTGGAGCATCATCAGTGACACAAAAGAACTCAATCTGTTCGGCGCTCACCTCGGCCCTCACTGCTATGAACCGGTCATTGAATGGATCGGGGACGGCAGGATGCCGACTGATGGAGTGGTCACTCACTCCTATCCGCTGGAGAAATTCCAGGAGGCCTTCGAGATGGCAGGAAAAGGTGATGAGTCTCTGAAAGTGATTCTCACACCGTAACAGAATAGGTATATGATGAATTGGGCTGCAGTTCTCTGCAGCCTGTTCTCTACCCTCACCTCAGTTGGTATGTTCACTCTCACCCTTCAGGTGTGCCGCAAGGACCGCTCGGGCATGCTCAGGGTCAGCTTCTGTGAGCTTGAGAAGAACGCACGCGGTCCTGTCGGGGCGCCGTCGCCCCTGTTCCCAGTTCCTGAAGGTATAGATGTTGATGCCGAACATGTCAGAGAACGCCTTCTGTGACAGACCCAGTCTGGCTCGCAGTGCCTTGATCCTTGTCGGAGTGAAATAGAGATCAGGAAAGTGAGGTTTCCATCCCTTTCCGTCAGTATCTTCAGGAATGTCACTGAAATTGATCGGTTTTCTGCTGAACTTTTTCCATCGTTTCTTTTCTTCCTCTGTCAAAGGAACCTGACCGCTTCTAGAAATAACCACGTCCATATTGTACCCTCTCTTTTCTGGTTGCACGTCTTGCAGAAATAATTCTTATGTCTTCCATCTTGACATCTTCGATATAGACTACGAAAAGAATTTTATATCCATCATTGTCCATATTTCCGAGAAGCTGGATCCGGTCTTCCCCGTGTTCCTTTTCCGGACGACTGATAGAGAATGGATCCTGGAATGCATTTGTTGCCTCGATAAAAGCTATTCCATGCTTCTTTCTGTTTGCTTTATCTTTTTCTCCATTCCAGATGAATTCTACGTGTGTAGTATGAGTCATTGACTTACTCCTTGTCAAGAACAGGGATCAGATATTGATTCCCTGTATCTTCACTACGGAGGTGAGGAGGTGAGCGTATGTTTGCTTCGGTGTGATAACTTCGAGGAGATGGGGAGATATCAGGGGAACAGAAGAAGTGTATCGGTGGTAGGGATTTCGCAGCTCATGGTTTAGAAGGATGCAGGGTACACGAGAGGTATACCTCATCCCCCTCTTCGATGATACGGATCGCAGGGTCAAAGTCCTCGACTACCAGATTGCCCTCTTCTCTGTCGAAGGGCACGGCACCGTTGAGATAGGAGTTGCTGCCGATATAGGCAGGCTGACTGACATGGTCGAACGAAGGGTGGTCACCGGGAACTTCATCCACTCTGGCAGTATACTCCTCCATCGACACCGGCCTTCCATCATAGTGGTATGTCCCTGCTCCTCCAATTTTTTCGTCTTCCGTTACCGTGACAGGTGCAAACAGATTGTTATAGAACCGGTCATCCCCTCCGTATATCAGGGAGAAGCCCTTGATCTTGGTGCTCTGGGGAAGAGGAATCCTTGAAGGTGATTCTCAGACCGTAAGAGCTGCAGGTCTTTTTGCCATGCCGATCCCGAGGCTAAACATGGTCCCTATTTCTATTGGACGACAAAAAAAGGGGGGGTAAGACTGTCTCGCGTTCACTCTCGCAGGAACAGGCCAACATTCTTCAGGAATGGATTGATAACAGAAGAGCCATGGAACACATTACTGAGCAGATGAAGAAACTCGCTCAGGAAGCATATGAGGCAACTCTCTTTCTGGCAGAGCACCCGCTCTAAAGCTTTTTTCCCATCGTTATAAAAATACCTCAACATCTATCGAAAAGGGGTGAGGAATGTGGGTTAGGACATCTCCTATAATAGCGGAGCCATATATAGGGGGAGATAAGTGATGCCTTCATCCTCCTTCACATCGCTTGTATGCAACACATAGGGGGTGTGTAGTTGCCGTGCATACTTTGTCCTGAACTTTTTCAACGAACTCAACGTGTAATACCTGCCCGATTTTACCTCGATTGGAGAAATGTTGTGCCTGTTGCTGATCTTGCTCTTTGCAATCAGGAAATCAACTTCCATGCGGGATGAGGCATCATCACGGGATGAGTTGGAATAGAAATACAGCTTATGAGCGCTTGCTACCAACATCTGCGCCACAATATTCTCCATGACCATTCCCAGATTGGTTTCCAGCTTGTCAAAGAGGATCTTTTTGTAGATTTCTTCACTCACAATGCTGTTTTCGTCGAAGGCGTGACTGATAAGAAGCCCCGTATCCGCCATATAGCATTTGAGCGTCAAGCGGTCCATGTTGCGTCTCAATCCAAGATCTGGCGCGCTGGAGTTATAACACATGTTTACAATCATGGCATCACCCAGCCAGAATAGTGCATCTTCATAATCCCGCATGCGCGCTTCTTTTTTCAATGATGACAGCTTGAATTTTCTATCGTGTTTTTTGAGTTGTGAAGGAATATCGTCGAAGATCTGCGCAACCTTCATTTCATAGCCTTTGGCGTGCTTCACAATGTCAGATCGGTAGAGTGCAAG
>JAFGUP010000165.1 GCA_016938475.1 Sphaerochaetaceae bacterium | reverse complement strand
GGCTTCGGTAGCAGGCTTGGCAACAACTTCGGCAGCAGGCTTGGCAACAACTTCGGCAGCAGGCTTGGCAGCGGCCTTGGTTTCAGGCTGTGTTTCCTTGACCTGCTCCGGCGGCGTCTGAGGATCCTTCTGTACTTTCTGATACGAGGCGGCAGGCGAGACCGGAGAGAACATATCTCTGACAGCATCGCTGGGCATCAGTGAGAGCGTCTTTCGCTGAGGCACCATGCTCAGCGTCTTGACCGTGTCCTGGGAAAGAGGTTTACCCTTCAAGAAGGGGTCTGCAAGGTCCATGTAATGGTACGGTGAGAGCTTCGCTATCTTTCTACTGATCGTGTTGGTGATCGAGACTTGACCACCTAACGAGAAGACGAGTTCCGAAAGATCGGAGGAAACAAAGAGTTCTGACACGCCTTTCGTTTCATAAATTCCGATCGGAGTAGTCACAGTAAGGTATTCAGTGAAGGTGTCTGCAGTGAGAAAGGATGCTGATCCTCCCACCAGATAATACTTCAGATGTCTCGAATTGTTCGAAATGATGGAAAGGATGGATTCTTTCTGAAGCACAATCGTTATATCACGGCTACTGAGAGTGACCGGTTCCTGGTCGGAAAGAACTATCCACCCGTCATCAATGGCCTGTGGCCGTGTTGTTTCAGCAACAAGAGCTCCACTATTGTCGAACATGAGCGCTGAATCGCCTGTTCCTTCAACTATATGCAAATAGTGTATAGAACTGGTGGATGTGTTGGCAAATCCTTGCATGGCTCCTGTTATGAGCAGGAGAATCATCACAACTGTAGTAAGGCCGTACCGGGTTACACGTTTCTTTTTCATACTGTCAATGTACTCCAAATAGTGGTAGTCTGCAACTGTCATCCATAATCTTCATCAGGATATAACGGGTCTATTGTACTACCTTTTTATTGTATAATCAAATTGATGTTGATGTGCAGAGTAAATATGTTCACGTGCATCCCTGTCCAGCTGCACAAGTGAAGACACAATGGGTTTGATGGAACTTCTGATGTTGCTCTGGTCGTACGGGCAAACAGGCTTTACTGCAGGGAAGGCATATTCTTTCGTAACTCTGGCGATCGTGGATTCGTGAACGAGTATCATAGGGCGGATTACATGGAGTTTCCCTTTGAAGAACTCCTGCACCGGCAGCATGGTGTGAAAATTGCCCCGTTTTGCCAGATTCATGATAGTTGTTTCCACCATATCATCAAGATGGTGCCCGGTGGCGATGAGTGAATAATCATGAGCATCAGCATACTCGAAGAGTATTCGTCTTCTGTTGCGTGAGCAGAGATAGCAGTTGAATTCACCCTTGAAACTCTCGGGATACTGCTGTTCATGGAATATGGTGAACGGAATGCCGAAGGTCGAGAAGAATTGTCGGAGATTACTCTCTCCCTCTTTTTCGATCGGGTGTTCCTTCCAGTCGATCATCACCGCTTCGAGATGGTAGGAGACTGGAAGCCATTTCAACCTGAGTGAAAGAGCTGCCGCCAGTGCAAGGGAATCCTTCCCCCCCGAGACACTAAGCAGGACACGATCCCCTTCCGCGATCATGGAATGCGCGTTGATTCCCTTACCGGTCAACTTGATGAATCGTCTCACTCTCGGCGGGATATTCCCGTTCACCAGATCCGAGTAGTGTGACACGGTCTCCTTATTCTCTACCATAGGTACTTCCTCACGATCTGTTCTGCGATGGATGAATCGATCCTTTCAGGGGAGAACAGTCGGAACTCTCTGAGCGAAGATGTGAACAGAGTAACCAGCTGATCACTGAACAGCTCGCTTGCACTGTTGAACACTTCCATGGATCCTGTTTTCTGATTGAGGATCGGAAGGTTTGATTCGAAGGTGACTTTCTCGCTGATATCAAGGACAATCATATACTCCTTGAGGTCCGGATAGATGACACCCAGATCCTTCCATATCTCTTTTTCAAGCGCGATTCTCTGTACTTCACTGCTGTACCTGCGGTGATTCTCATTTTCGTGATCATAGGGTATACGCACGGTCTCTCTGAACAGTCGCCCTTCTCTGACCCTGTCAAACAGTTTTCTGGAGGCCGAATCGGTCAGGGAATCCATCAGGTTGGCGAACTGATGATCATCAAGATGAGTTAGCTCTTCATCTTTCAGTGTTCCGTTGGTACGTGCAAGCAGAACAGCTTTCTTGATCATTGCTGTGGCACTTCGGGTGCCCGCGTGCCAGTATACATATTTGTACATAAGGTATTTGGAAAACAGCAGGTGCTCGACAGCGCCAAGAGCCTTGTCATCAAGATAGAGACTGTTGTTCTCCGTTATACCGATATGGCGAAGGAGATAATCAACATCCTGTACCCCGTAGGGGACTCCGCAGTAGAATGCGTCCCTGCACAGGTAATCGAGCTTGTCCGGGTCAAGAGTACCGCTGAGAACCGAGCGGTAAAAGAGAATCTCCGGATCTTCACAGGTTCTGCCTGAATCTATGATCTGGCACACAGCTGAGACTGAGGTGCCTATCTGGTTGGTGATGATTTCTCGAAGCTGTTGATCCTGTTCGATTTTCTTTGCACCGATCGCCTCATGTTCCTCTTTGATACAATCCTTCAATGCATGCGCATAGGGAAAGTGACCGACGTCATGGAGCAGGCAGGCAGTGAAGAATGCATGGATCCCATCCAGAGTGAAGGGGAAACGGTTCTCGTACGGTTCCCGGGAGAGAAGCGAAAGAAGCATCTGCCTCGCTACAGCGTACACTCCCAGAGAATGTTCATATCGGGTGTGCTGTGCTCCCGGATACAGCAGATAGGCGGGTCCGAGCTGTCGTATTGAGTGAAGTTTCATCATGACCGAGGAACCTGTCAGAGTCTTCATCGCTGCAGAGAACGGGATATCATGATGGATGGGGTCCCGTATGATTTCTGTCGCCTCTCGATGGAGTGTCTCTATGATGCTCTGCGGTCTTGGAATCGATGGATTCATGATATACGATAGCTTATAGAAATGTATCGTATCTGTCCACCGATTCTTACTATCGTTTGACACAGTCACTCAATTGCAGTACACATGAAGTGTATGAAAAGAATACCGGTTCTTGCCCTGCTCAGTGTGCTTCTCATGTCTCTTACGGCAGGATCAGACTCTGCACCTCTGTACTCTCAGCCCTTCAGAGGCGTGCTTCCCTACCAATCTCCCTCAGTGCGTCTTGACGATCTGTTCAACGGTTACGATGGCTTCATGCACCAGATCATCGCTGCATCACGGCAGCCGTATACTCTTGAATGGCTTGAGGATTTCGTCAGTGAAGAGATGCGAAGTACCCTCGTCTATCTTCACCAGGATCTGCTTGAGGTGATGAGTGAATCAGAAATCGAGTCGGTCCGTGTTACTGAAGGGCAGGGTAGCATATCGGCTGAACTCGTATACCGCAAGAATGGTCGGGAAGCGGTGTGTATCAAGAGTATCTGGATTGAAAATGAAGATGGGGTGTATCGTCTATTTGCTCTCGAGGAGAAATAATTGGTGCACTCCCAGGGAATCCTCTTGACATGAGCCTGCCAAGCCGATTATATTGTCGCCTGTTGACAGCAACACGGCGGCGTAGCTCAGTCGGTAGAGCAAACGGCTCATATCCGTTCGGTCAGGGGTTCAAGTCCCTTCGCCGCTAGAGATGCTCCCTTTTCCCGAACAGCGGAAAAGGGAGCTTTTTATTTCTCTCCATCTTGATATTCTCACCTTCAGACAGTACTGTATGGCGTATGATTGGATTCTTTCTCAAAAAGGCCTTCTTCGATGGGTGGGACAACATGATATCCCTCGTCGTCATCAACCTCGGGTACCTCGTCGTTCTGATCTCCCTGTATGGGGCGTTCTCTCTTATGGCAAGTTCAGTTGTGCTCGCGATTGCTCTCTTCGTCGTGACTGTAGCTCTGCACGCATTCTATGCCTCCGGAGTGAACAATCTCGCTCATTCGATGGTCAGGGGTCGAAGAGCCGAGTTCTCCGATTTTCTCGAGTCGTTCAAGCTGAGATGGAAACACGCACTTCTCATGTGGGCAGGAGAGCTCGTGATGCTCACGATAGCTCTGTTTGTGATACCGTTCTACATGTCACTTCAGACGATCTTTTCTCTTGTTCTGGCCATAGTGTTATTCTGGGTGGTACTGATTCTTGCCTTCATCAACCTCTACTACTATCCGGTTGCCGTGCAGTTCCCATTGGATAAACCGCTGAAGAGTGCGAAAAAGGCTCTTGTATTAGTGGCGGATAACATCTCACTCACCATATTCCTTTCGGTGTATCAACTGATACTGTTTGCCCTGTCGATCTTTCTTGCGACGATCATTCCCGGCATTGCAGGGATGGCGGTTTCCCGTCATGCGGCGATGGACCTTCTGATGCTGAAGTATGACCATCTTGATGAGCATCCCGAGGCGGACAGGAAACACCTGCCATGGGATGAACTGCTGTATGAGCAGCGAGAGAGGGTCGGCCAACGATCCCTGAGATCGATCATTTTCCCCTGGAAAGATTGAGTATGGCCACTGAAATAGAATGCAAGATGTCAATCGACCCCGGGACCGTCACTGACCTGTATCGCAGGATAGTCTCCTTTGTACCGGAGGAGGCTAAACACGACAGGGTTGATAAGAAGGATCTGTACTGGGGCGTCGATCAGCAGGAACAGGCACTGTTCAGGATCCGAGAGTCACAGGAAGGGCTCATCATTACCCGTAAGAGCAAGGAAGAGCGCTCAGACGGTCTTGAGGTGAACCAGGAGATTGAGTTTTCTGTGGAGCCCGGGGCCCGGGAAGTGCATGCCTTTTTTTCTTCACTCGGGTTTATACCCCTGTACAGGAAGGAGAAGCAGGGCTGGGTATGGTCGGTGGATAATCTCACCATCGAGCTCGTTCAGGTGAGCACTCTGGGCTGGTTTATCGAGATGGAGATCCTGCTTGACACTCATGATGGTCTCAGTACCGACAATGCACTTGAGGAGCTGATGAGAGTACGTAGTGCTCTTGAACTTGACCATCTTCCCCTTGAGGGCCGATATTACAGTGAAATGCTGAAAGAACACCGAGAAGGAGCATACGAACTATGGAAATGAGAGCTTCCCATATTCTTGTCAAAGAAAGAGGGCTTGCAGAGCAGATACTGAAACGGATCAGATCAGGATCCGATTTTGCTTCCCTTGCCCGTGAGTTCTCCACCTGTCCGAGCAAGAGCAAGGGAGGAGATCTCGGCTGGTTCTCTCAGGGGCAGATGGTTCCCCCCTTCGAACAGGCCTGCATGCGCCTGTCGGTTGGAGGGGTCTCCCAGGTGGTTCCCACCCAGTTCGGCTATCACATCATCAAAAAGACCGGAGTGCGTTGATCCCTCTTTCCATGCGTTCCATCACCTCCAGAACGGCATGATGACCCGTTTCACCCCTCTATCTCCATTCCGTTCGATGATATCGACGTGCACCTTGTACACCAGTTCGATCCGATCCTTTGTAAGGATCTCCTGAGGAGTTCCAGTTGCCACATGCGCTCCCCTGTCGAGAAGAACGACCTGGTCACTGAAGGTATAGGCGGCGTTCAGATCGTGAAGGACTGTTATGACCGTAACTTCCTGCGTCTCAATCAGACGCTTGAGAAGGGAGAGGATTTCCACCTGATGGTGGATGTCCAAATGACTTACCGGTTCATCAAGGGCTATGATGGATGCGTTCTGTGCAATCGCACGGGCAATGAGCATCCTTTGATATTCTCCTCCGCTGAGCTCACTGGCGATTCTGTGTGCAAGGTGGGATAAGCCGAGATCTTCGATCGCTTTATCCACCTGCCTGAGGTCCTCTCCGGTCAGCTGTGAGAAGCGGGAACGGTACGCATATCGTCCCATGGCGACACATTCACTTACACTCAGATCCCACATAATCCGGTTGCTCTGAGGAACGAAAGAGATATGTCTCGCCTGCTCCTTCCGGTTCATATGAGCTGCATCAAACCCATGATAGGTCAGAGAACCGCTTCCGATGTCGATTGTTCTGATGAGTGCGCGGATCAAAGTCGTCTTTCCTGCCCCGTTGGGTCCTATGATGCTCACGAAACTGCCATGCGGGAATGAGATGGAGAGGTCTGTGAACAGAGGCTGATCGGTGTACGAGAAGGTGAGATGCTTCAGTTCTATCGCCGCCTGACTCATAGGCCTCTCCTGCTTCGAACCAGAAGTATCAGGAAAAGGGGAGTGCCTGCGATACTGGTGATCACGCCTACCGGCAGTTCGGTCGGAGCGATGGCGGTTCGAGCTATAAGGTCGCTTATCAGAACCATGATAGCACCCCCTATGAGGGTGAGAGGAAGCAGCCTCCTGTGAAGGGGGCCCACCACCAGACGCATGATATGAGGAACCATCAGACCGACGAAACCGATGATACCGAAGAATGCGACCGTAGCCGAGGTGCTGATAGTGCAGAGGATAAGAAGTAGTATGCGGGTCCTTCGCATACTCAGTCCCATCGAATGAGCACTCTCCTCATCAAGCAGCAGCAGATCCATCTCATGGGTCAGAAAAAACAGCGGAGCGATGCCGATGAGGCTTGTCACGGTGAGAATACCAACTTTCGTCCAGGTGCTGCTGACAAACGAACCCATTGTCCACTGAAGGATTGCATGCAGCTGTGTGCGGTTCAGATACAGAAATAGTGTCATAAGGGCAGAGAGTAGGAAATTCAGTGCGACACCGGTCAGCAGGAGGGTAGTGGTTGAGTTCCTGAGTCCCCCTGATATGAAGAAAATGAGAATGCTGGTCAACAATGCACCTGCGCAGGCTACCAGCGGTACCACATAGGTGCCGGCTGCTCCGGTTACGATGCCGAGGTAGGCACCGAGGGAAACCGAAAACGCCGCACCACTGCTTATCCCCAGGACGAAAGGGTCGCTCATCACATTGCGGAAGAGTCCCTGATACACCATGCCGCTTGCTGCCAATGCGGCACCGGTGATGATCCCCCCTAGAATACGGGGAAATCTGAGGTTTCGGATGATGTGTTCGCTTGTTGCCTGCTCTGCACCCTTTCCCATCAGAATGTTCACTGTCTCTTTCAATGGAATGGTCACGCTCCCGTGAGTCAGTGAAGCGAAGAATAGGAGCACAAGTGTCGTCAGGAGTGCGATGGTGAGAACGGGAGTCCCGATGTTCCTGTTCACTTGAACTGCTCCGGATGGAGGATCTGAGCAAGAAGCTTGACAGCCAGTGCCGAACGAGGGCCCTGTCTGTTGAGGATATCCGCCTCGACATCATAGATATTACCCCGCTTGACAGCACTAAGTCCCTGATAAGCTTCGAAGGAACTGAATGCTTCGAGCGTCTGTTCGAACGTGGATCCCCAGGTAGCAGGAAGTATGATCACTTCAGGATCATGCATGATGAGGCGCTCGAGTGAGTAGGTCCAGTTGCTTCCGTCGCTTGCGACATTATCCCCTCCTGCAAGGGTGATGATCTCATGGAGGAAGGTATCTCCCGTCGCACTGAAGTCTCCCCACTGACCGAAACCCGCGACATAGTAGGTAGAGACTGGTTTCTCCTGACGAACCTTCGAGATCACTTCCTGTATCAGTCCTTTCATGTCATCGATCAGAGCTTCCGACTCCAGTTCGGCTGATAGGATGTCAGCAACCATGGTGATCATCTGGTAGGTGCCTTCCATTGTACCCGGTTCATTGATGTAAAAGAGGGTGATGCCTGCACTCTCCAGAGCATCGATGATCTGAAGCTGTCCAAGGGTGCTGATGAGGACGACCTGCGGGTCAAGAGCTATGATCTGCTCCACGGAAGGGCTCAACAGGTCACCTACAGAGGGTACCTGACCGGTCTGCTGTGGGTAATTGCAGTAATCGGTCCTTCCGACAAGAGTGGAGCCACGCCCCAGAGCATAGATCGTTTCCGTGATGTTCGGACTGAGTGAGACAACTCGTTCTATGGTTTCGGGAAGAAAGATGTCCAATCCTCTTGAATCCCTCAGGATTCGGCCTGTTTCGTCCTCGATGTTCTCGCCGGTACCCTGAGAAAACAGCGTGAGCGTGAAAAAAAGGGTAGCAAACACAATGGCTATGGTACGTTTCATGTCCATTCCTCCAATATGATGGTGTGTGGGCATGATCGTACATACCCGACCTATTCTCCGTAGGCCCAGTCCTTGACTGACAGGTTGCGGTATGGCAGGTTTCCTGGCTGCATGGGATATATGGTGAATCCTTCTCGAAGGGCTCTTTTCGCAGGTGCGAACAGATTCCTCCAATGGAGAGGTAATGCTTCAGCATCACCCTATCACCCGTACCATGGTCACAGTGGCGGGACCGCACAGGATTCACACCTGTTTCCCTACACCATACACATCACCTATGGTAGTGAGATTGTTCATCCAGTGTCAATCAGTGAGATTTCCTATTCAACTTGAAAGGAAATGATGGTACACTGAGTCCATGGATTCCACTGATACATTTGCCCGGCTTTGTTATTTGTG
>JAFGUP010000164.1 GCA_016938475.1 Sphaerochaetaceae bacterium | reverse complement strand
CCTGCTGCCGAAGCCGTTGCCAAGCCTGTTGCTGAACCTGTTGCTGAACCTGTTATCGAGAAGGTATATATCGCTCACACGAACGATGGCATGGGGTCTTTGACTGATTCAGAGATATCCTATGAAAGCCTTGCGACTCTGGTTCAATGGGGTCGACTCAGTACCGACAGAACACTCCTTCTTGATGCCGGGAACACGGTAGGCGGTAGCGAGATGACCCAGTATGATAACGGGGAAAGCCTTGCCACTGTTCTTGAAATGATCGGCTATGATGCCATAGCCCCCGGGACAGCTGAATTCACCTACCCTGTCAGCTATCTGGAGCAAGCTTCAGACCTTGCCCGCCAGATGGGCTATGTTGATATTCTCTCGAGTAACGCTCTTGACGCGAACGGTGAGCAGATCTTCACTCCATACAAGGTGTATGATCTTGAAGGCATCTCAGTCGGAGTGATCGGTCTCAGTGCACCCACCCAGCCGATAGAGGGTGTCACCTTCTATTCGGATGAAATCGCTGCTCAGGCTCAGGCCCTTGTTAATGAGGTCCGTGCTGCTAGTGATGTCGTGGTTCTTCTTGGTGTGCTGCCGAAGGAAAGCGGTCTCACCAGTAGAGACCTTGCACGTGAGATAGAGGGGATCGACCTGATTATCGAGGGTATCGGTGCAGATGCCGAAAATGGTGGTTACCGCGTAAGAGATACACATATCGTAAGTGCAGGTGAACGCCTGTCAAGTATAGGTATTGTAGAGCTCACTTTTACCGATGGTGCATACACTGCTTCTAACGCATTGACAGTAGATGCCGGGACAGTGAACGATCCATCAGGTTCCTCACTTGCTCAGATGTATGGAGTGCAGCAGGTTCCTGAAGACCAGACTGTGGCATCCTACATCGAAACAGCTGCTACAGCCTATGCTGCCGCTATCAGGCAGAAAGAAATGCGGTCAGAGACAGCAGCACCTGCCGAAGTAAAAAAAGTTGAACCTGTCACAGTGCTTGAAAATGAACCGGCACAGGCAGCTGAAACATCTGAAGGCGAAGAAACCTCTGTAGTTGAATCCACAGACGCATCATTGCAACCTGCTGCTCCTGTAGAACAGGCGGGATCTGTTCCGGCAGAAAAGGAGGCTAAACCCTCCTCCGAAGCACCTCTTACGGTCAGCACGAAGTCTTCGATCACCGCCGACACAGAAGAAACTCCGCTTGTCAGCGAATTCGGCGTACGTCTGGGCTATGATGCTGTGAGGGAGAACGTTGTCTCCTCCGGTGATGTATACCATGGGTTCAGTGTAAAACCATTCATAACCGTACTCAAGGCACAGTTAGGTCTTCAGGCCTACTTCCTGACCGACGGATCGCTGATAGATCCGCAGAGCTCTCCGTACACGAACCTTAATCCTTCGTTTGACTCAGGTCTGTTTGATATGACCCGAAGTGCCCTGAGCTTCCTTGATTATCTGATCATTGGCGATGAGACAGATCCATTCTATCTCGTTATAGATGATCATAGCCCCATCACTTTCGGTGAAGGGTACATGGTGAACGGACTTGCAGTCAGGGAGACATTCCTCGGAGAGAACCTCGGTCTTTATATGAAAGCACAGGTCGGGGCAGTCGGTCTGGAAGCGTTTGCTGATGATCTATACCTGAACGCACTTGATGCAAGTGAGAAGCAGACCGGCGGTCTGCGATTCACCTTCACCCTTGGAAAAGCATTCACTCTTGGTATCGGATCGCTCGTCACATCCGATAGATCAATCGACGAGGTGACTGTATACCCATCAGTTGATGTCAGGTTCACGCTCAATGATACACGCACTCGCAGCACCTCGCTGCTTCTTGGCCTCTCAACGACCCTAAATCTCAGACCGTTCAGCATAGATCCTTTGTTTGATGCGGACGGAAGCGAAATTCTGGACAAGTTTTCAAACTTCCAGGCCACCGGAGGAATTGATCTCAGGCTGAACCAGTTCAACATGCGTTTCCTGGGATCGTACATCAACGCGGCAGATCCTGTTCTTGCTCTGGGATCTCTAAACAGCACTCAGTACTCAGGACAGAGAATGGTGGAAGACGGCAATCCATACTTCTCCTTTGCAACCGAGATGACCTACACAGGTGAGGCTCTAGCTCTAGAGGCCTCCTATACGATACCTGTTGCTTATGATTTCTCCCGTATACTTGAACTCGATGCTACACCGGGAACCTACGCAGATATATTCAGAGGCGGGGCATCCTATGAGAAGGGATTATTCAAAGCTTCGATGGGATTGCAGAGAGTCGGCTTCCTCTCGGGTATCGAAGAGATGCTATCTTTCACTGACCTGTCAGCCTTGCTGAGTAACACGTATGATCTGCTGACGGCTAACGGCCTTGCTCAGCCCTATGCATCACTGTCACTTGGGGTCGGTCCTGCAATGCTGTACGCAGATCTTCTGTTCGAGACCGACGGCACCTCTCTGCTCAAAATCGGTGCAGATCTGACACTCGGAAAAAGTACAGCACTTCAATCTAGTGTGCAGAAGTCTCAGGAAACGGATGAGCAGAATCCAATATCGATCGGTATGCGCTATGATGTTCACAAGGGATTCAGAAGCGGCCATGACCTTTTCCTGATGGCATTTGCACCCTACGCTGGATATGAGCGGGAAGGTTTTGCTATCAGGATATCACCATATATCACCTTTGATCCCTCAGACTACTCCATCTATTCACACAGTTATACCGATGCTTTCACCTTCGGCAGCACATCTTCATCTACCTTTGCAACTGCCTATGACATCTTCAGTGATTCGATGGCACTCATCGACTTGTTGCAGATAGGAGAAGAGGGAAACACCTTCTTCCTCAGCCTCGACCGGGAGGGAAAGTATTCAAACGGACCGTTTGTCGATTCAGTCGATACCTTGATCGACTCGGATCTGCAGAGACAGCTGGCAATGAACGCCACGCTGGATACCGGGGTATTTGACGCATATATGTATGTGAACAACCTGGTGATGCCTCAGTTTGCTGATATCGGGATGTCTATCACTCCCTCTGCTGCCTACCAGGCAGAGATCGGCCTGTCCTCACTGTTTGAAGCTGACCTTACCGAGACAACCAAGAGGGCGTATGCTGTTCCCAGCCTCTCTATAGGTCTTCCGATCATCGGCAATCGGGAAAGCGGTCTTTTCCTGGATCTTCAGGGTAGTGCCCTGCTATCGTATGACACGACCGACGGACTCTCTATCCTGTCCTTCGATTCCTCGGAACCTGCCTTCCTTGATAAGTTCAAGAACTACTATGCATACGGTGGTCTCTCCTTTGCATCAGAAACACTTCACGGCTATGTGGGTGCAAGTGTGAAAAACGGCATGCTCACCAGTAGCATGTATAATTCCCTGTACCTGAGAGAACGGGAATCACTCCTGGACACCTACGATGCTGTGTACGGCGGAACATACGTGTACGATGGCATCGAGTTCGACGCATCAGGCGCCATTGCACTTGATACAGATCTGATCGATATCACCGCTTCCTATACGGTCCCGGTCAGCTCGGGCTTTGCATTTGAAACGGATGCCGACCTTGCTCAGATCACTGCATCACTTACAACAGGGAATTTCACATTTGATGCACAATACAGCAGGCGGGGCCTGTGGGATGCGTTCCAGACAGACGTGCTCGACTCGAGCGACTCTCTTGTAGGCCGGGCGATTACCTTCCTGCTGAACGATGAAACCTATGCGAGTGTCGCTGCAAAGTACATGATGGACAATTTCTCACTCCATACCCGTGTAGGGTCCTACACAGACCTTCAGGCTGTCAGTGGCAGCTATAACGGAGTTGACGTGGTGAGAACGATTCCGTTTGTCACCTTTGGAATGGATCTACGTTTTTAATACTGTCAGGAGAATATAGTTCTCCTGCTAATTTGTAGTTGTTCAGCGAACCCCTCCCTCTGGCGAGGGGTTCCTGTGTACATACACTGGAAGGATGAAATGAGTCAGGAGAGGAGAGTACAGCTTCTAGAACCCCTCGTAGCACAGAGAATCGCAGCCGGTGAAGTGATTGATCGTCCGGCTTCGGTCGTTCGGGAACTTATTGACAACTCTCTTGATGCATCTGCTTCTGCTATTTCGGTGGTCATTGAAGAGGGGGGAATCCACCGTATCAAGGTCATCGATGACGGAGTCGGAATTCATCCGGAAGACCTGAAAATCATCGGGCATTCTCATGCAACGAGCAAGGTGAGGACACTCGGCGATTTCGACACTCTGGATACTCTCGGGTTCCGGGGAGAAGCTCTATACAGTATAGCGGCAGGAGCGAAAGTGACGATTTCCAGCACTCCGCAGGGTACCCTTGGAGCCTCCATCACGGTTCATGGTAATACCTTCGGTCCCATAGAGCAGGGGGGTCCCACCAGAGGAACGATCGTAGAGGTATCTGATCTGTTTGCAGAGATACCAGCCAGAAGACTCTTCCTCAAACGTCCGTCAAGCGAAGCAATGATGGTGAAGCAGGCAATCATCGAGAAGGCTCTCTCATTTCCTCATGTCTCCTTCACTATGAGTCATAATGGAAAAGAGTCACTGTTTCTCCCCGCAACCACCCTGAAAGGGAGGGTGGCTCAGGTGCTCAAAAACAACAAGGATGTTGTTCCCTCAGAACTGATCGAGATGCATGAGGAGGGAGAGCACTTCTCTATATCTGTCATCGCCACTGGTACTGACACCTACCGCACTGATAGAAAATATATCCAGGTATTTGTGAATAATCGAATTGTGGATGAGTACTCATTCGTACAGGCGGTCACCTACGGGTATGACCCGTACCTGCCCGGGGGGGCTTTCCCCTACTGCTATGTCTACCTGTCTGTAGATCCTGAGTTTGTTGATTTCAACATTCATCCGGCGAAGCGGGAGGTTAAACTGCGTAACAGAGCTCAGATACATCACCAGCTTGTCCTCCTGATACAGTATAACCTACGATTCAATCACTTCTCTCAAGCACCCGAGCTAAAGAGCACGCAGGGAGAAGCTGCACCTGCTTTGTTTACAACATCGATCGGGGATTCTTCCTCTGCTACAGACATCGCCTCAGGAGGATACCGCGTATCACAGGGGGAAATCAGTGCTGCATACCAACAGCACACATCCAGGTTCTCTCTTACAGGCGGGCAATCCGGTCATACGGGTACCTGGTATGAAACAGCAAAAGAGCTGTTCGCAGACAATCATAAGTCAGATAGACTCTCCATGCAGGGCTCCGTGGATTTCATCTATCATGGACAGATCTTCTCGCTCTTTCTTCTAGTAGAGAGAGGGGACTCTCTGTTCCTTGTTGACCAGCACGCGGCACACGAGCGGATCCTGTATGATGAAATGCGGCAGTATGACGGTTTTCAGCCCTTAATGATCCCGATTGAATTCGAGGTGGAAAGAACCGTAGATTCATTCCTGCAGGAGCACGGTAACATGTACAAATCTCTCGGTATCCACCTCGTTCGGAAGCAGGACCTGCTGTGGGCTATCGAAGCTACGATACCGCACTACCGTGAAATGGAGAGGGATCTGATCGAGGGGATCCAGTCTTTCAGTTCAGGCACGATTGAGGAGCTTCACAAACTACTGTTCGCAACAGCAGCCTGCAGAAAGGCAATAAAGGAGGGGGACTCGGTCGACACAGCACAGGCTGTATCGCTTCTTCGAAAAGTATTCGCCCTCGAGAGACCCACATGTCCCCATGGAAGAGAGTTCGTCATCGAGATCACCAAGGAGAATCTTTATCGATCGGTGGGAAGAGTGCTGTGAGTCAGCATCCGGTGAACTATCTGCATCTTTCGAATATCATCATAGTATGAGATATACACACTTATATCTTCAATCTGGTCACCTGATGCTTGGAAACTCGGATTCTTGGAAGTAAGAGAGAAGACCTTCCCAGATACAATAACCTCACCTGACCATTCTATGGTGTCCGCAAGTCCGGTTACCAGCTGATATTCCCCTTCCCTCTCTTTCAGATCCAATCCTGCTTCTTCAAATTCCATAGAAGTTCCAGTTCGCACGGCCAGAGTCTGCCGGGCTACCATCCCTGAGGGACTTACTATCTCAAGAGTGTATTCACCGGCAGGGAAGGGTGTCTCTCCCGGCATGAGAACGGCATTTACCACCAGAGCTAAGGAGTCGTTGACACGGGTAACCGGCACTGTCTGTTCCCAGATAAAGGGATTGACGGAGGTGTTCCCGGGGCTTTCAAATCTGACCTGATACATCTTCTTGGATTCCAGATCCTCACTGCTGATAAGAAGCAGGAGACCAGACTGAGAGAGCGTGAGATCGTCTACTCGGGAGAAGACTGCAGTCGGTGTAAGCGTTACCGCGTCAATATCAAACGGCTGCTCAGTACACGAGGTGAGAAGGAGGAGAGGCAGAAGGACAATCAGGAATATTCTCCCTGTGATCATCGTCACAGACCAAGTTCTTCAAGCTGCATGACGACCGGGTTTGCATACGATCGCAGGATACTCCTGCGAACTTCATCACTCAGCCCTTTGTACCGTTTCAGAAACTGTTTTGTGTCAAGGGAATCGTACTTATCCTCAAAACGGGTCGGCCCCTGAATCATATCATAGGCGAAGTAGTTGGTATCCATCAGGTGATAGCCGATATGAACCTGTCGGTCAATCTCACGTGCGACTTCATCAGCATTCCTGAAATCTCCTTTGAGAGGTTTGCCGAAGTTTACATGCACATGCCCTTTGAAGCGTCTCAGTCCGCGAAGCATGTTTACAAGGTCTTCATACTTCTTCTTCTGGTACGTGCCGTGCAGTTTCTTGGACAGCTGCTCCCTCCCCTTGTTGATATCGTTGGGGTCGTACTGATAACTGATGGCAACTGGAACAATGTTCAGAGAATTTATCAGCTCATTGAACGGTACACCTGACTTCTTGTAACTGAGATGAAGCATCTTGATGATGGCAGGGTTCGTAGTGTCGATACCGTCCTTTGCTCTTCCGCTCTTCTGAGCCACCCAGATAGACTTCTTTTCGTCACGCACCAGCTCTACGAAATAGCGGCTCAGACGCATGGATTCCGCGTATTGTTCCCTCATAGGCAGGTTTCGTTTCACGGTCACCCCACCATTGAGTTTGAACAGATCCTCAGTGAACTGATTGACCAGCAGATTATCACCGATAGCCATCTCACAGATCGGGAGGTCACCCTGTAATAGCGCGTAGTCGAGCAGGGCACAGTCAAGGACGATATCACGATGGTTCGAGATAAACAGATACGGGGTATCTGCATCGAGGTGTTCAGTTCCGGTGTGAGTGAACTCCGTCATTGAGACCTTTTCGATGATAGGCAGAAAAAATCCTGCGGTGATAACACGCTGAAAATCATCGTAGTTACGCACTGTATCAAGAAGGGGGGGAAGTGCATCCTTTATCTGATGCGATTTCCATCTCTTCTTTATAAAATTACCCCCATACAGGACATCAGCCAGGTTCGACAGAAATGCAGGGTGGGATTTGAGCCTTTCCACTGCATCTATCACATCCTGTCCAGAATAGGGCGCTATGTCTCTGTACTGCTCTCTATCCATTGATTAAAACTCCACATTCAGAGATTTCATATACTGACTTCGTTCCCACACTGCAGGATCTTCCAATCGCTTGTGTGCAAGAGCGCCTCTGAAATCAACGAACGATTCATACCCTCTCTTTTCCATCCAGGAGGTGAGTGTATCATTCATTTCAGAAATGATACCCAGACCGTTTCTCATCGCTGCAGTAACAACCTGCACCGATTTCGCCCCTGATAGAAGGAGTTTGATGAGGGTTTCACCTGAATGGACTCCTCCGCTTGCACAGATATCACCGTTGAGATAGGCAGAAAGGAGTGCGGACCACTGCAAAGCCTGTCCGTAATCATGTTCTGTCGAAAAATTAACCATAGGTTTAAGATTCAGCTTGTTGATGTCGATATCGGGCTGATAGAATCGGTTGAACAGTACGAACCCCTCGACACCATACGAATCAAACTGTTTTATCGTATGGGCAAGAGAGGAGAAATATGGTCCCATCTTGATAGCGACAGGAATGGAGATACTCTTTTTCACTTCTTTCACGACAGTGTGGTATTCCTGTTCGATCTCCTGACTGGTGGTATACATATCATTGGGGAGGATATACTGATTGACTTCCAGAGCATCGGCACCGACAGCACCAAAACGTTCGACGTAATCCACCCAGCTGCCATGGCTCCTGCAGTTCACCGATGCGATGACCGGAATATCGAGGGCATTCTTAGCCTGTTCGATAAGGGAGACATAGCGGTCGATATAGAAGTTCCGTGAGACTTCTTCAAGAAAGTCGGAGCCGTCGGTGTGAGCAACATAGTCACTGCTTTCCTTGACCATCTGAGCAGACTGAGAATCTATCTGTTCCTCGAATATTGATTTTACGACGACAGCACCTGCGCCGGCGTCTTCACATTTTTTCAGTCCATCAAGGGTACTCGTGAGAGGGGAAGACCCGATAATAACCGGATTCTTGAGTGTAAGTCCCATATATGTTGTCTCGAGTGTTGGCATATGCACATATCCTCCTGAGTATAGTATCATACCTAAAAACATGCCTGTTGTACAGTGATGCAGTTGCATTTAGCCATGCTGCCGGCGGGTGGAAAAACAGATGCCCACAGGTCTGTTTCACCTATGGGCATACGAGGTTTCTAAGCGTTCACCCGCTCATCTGTCAGCAGATGAACAATTTCTGAGGGTATTCGATAAGTTTTTCACAACCGCTATCGGTGACGAGGAAGGGCTCAGAGCATTCGAAACCGTAGGTATCCAGCCAGATACCGGGCATAAAATGAATGGTCATCCCTTTCTGCAGAACAGACTTGTCACCCGGTCGGAGGGAAACACTCTTCTCTCCCCAGTCTGGCACGAATGCCAGTCCGAATGAATACCCTACTCTGCTTGGCTTCTCAACGCCGGTTCCAACGAGCTGTTCTCTCCAGATCCGTTCGACTTCTTCTGCTGTGATCCCGGGCCCGATTCGTGAAAGAGTCTTCTGAAGTCCGTTCACGACAACGTCAGCGACATGACGAAGGTCTGCGGGGGCTTCTCCGATGAACGCCGTACGCGACAGAGGTGCATGATAATGGTGTCGGGCAGACCCGATCTCCAATAAAACGACATCCCCTTTCTGATACAGTCGATCACTGTCATAAGTAAGATGAGCAGATGAAGTTCGTTCGGCAGAGGGAAGGATCGGGAAGATAGCCGGAGAGTCCCCCCCATACCCGTTGACACCGCGGATCTGGGATGCCGATACCAGTGCAGCAACCTCCCGTTCGGCGACCCCTTCACGGATATGTTCGAGAGCGATATTCATCGTCTCCACCGTGATGGCTCCCGCCTGACGGATATAGGAGATCTCGCTCTGACTCTTGATCGTCTTGGCCCATCCGACCATGTTCTCAGCATCTACAATCTCAACGCCGGGAAGTTCCCGATGCAGAACCTTCTCCATCTTCGGGTTGCACCAGTAGCCGTCCATTTCAATGGCAAGGCGTTTCCCCCGTCCCCTGAGAAGGGCTCCGACATACTCCATCGTGTGGATATAGCGTGACTGCACATACTCATCCTTGTACCCGTGAATATTCTCTTCAGGCAGATATGTTGTCAACCGGGCCGCATTCGAATCCTGCGCACGGCCGAACCAGTGAGGATGTTCCTCATCAAGAAAGATCAGAAGCCCCTGATGGACATAGAAACTCCATCCATCAAAACCGCTCAAATAATTCATGTGAGACGGGTCAAGCACGAGTAGCATCTCGATTCCCCGTCTATCCATCGTCTGTTTCACGAGGTTTACCCGTCGTGCATACTCAGCACTTTCAAAAGGCAGCGTCTTCACATTTCACCTCCGCTGTGGAATCTAGATTGAGATTCCCAGTCCCTTGTTCTTTGCAAGTGTATAGGCCAGCATAGCGACCATCGTATCCTGAACGCCGACCCCGGTGAGGTCACAGATGGTGACCTCATCGTCACTCTGGCGTCCGCTCTTCGTTCCTGAGATGACCTGTCCGATCTCACGCACAGAGGAGAAGTCGGTGATGATTCCAGCTTCCTTGACAGCCCTCAGTTCTCCAAGTCTGGTTGACTGGCTCAGCAGATCACAGGCAATAACATCTGCCTTCCTGAACACATCGGCATACAGTTCCTGCTTATCCTCAGCATCACTTCCCATGCATGTGATATGGAGTCCTTTCTTGACCCATTCAGGTGAGAAATAGGCTTTCCTGCTCGGCGTCGTCGTTACCACTACATCACTTGCAGCTACGAGGTCTGCACCGTTTTCTGCAACAATGACTTCAACATTGAGACGCTCTTTCATATCATCAACAAAGGCCTGTTTCCGCTCGGGCGGATCAAGGGAGAACATGACGATCCTCTCAAACCGTCTGACCAGCGCCAGGGCCTCCATCTGATAGCGTGCCTGCACACCTGAACCGAACACGCCGACGGTGTGTATGGTCTTTTTTGCAAAATACTTAGCAGCTATTGCTCCGGCGGCGGCGGTACGGATCTGAGTCAGATACCCGTTATCGAGGAGGACGCCATGAAGCATCCCGGTGACGGTGGAAAGGACGAGCATCTGACCTGACTGACTGGGAAGGCCCAGGTCAGGATTCTCAAAGAACCCGGAGGCGATCTTCACTGCCATCAGGTCCATCGTGTGGACGAACGCACTTTTGATATCAACTTCCCCGTCCCGCTGGGGAACCGGAATCATCATGATAGGAGGTACCGTCGCTTTTCCTTCACTGAGGGCGACAAAGCCCTTCTCGATCTCTTCGATAAGCACTTCATCAAGGGGGATGTTATCCATCAGCTCTTTTTCATTGACAATCAGAATAGGTTCTTTCTTCATAACGTTTCCTTTGTATCGTGTGTTTCATCATTCCTCGATCACCCGCCGGTACTGGTTGAAATCAACGTTCCTTCCCGTACACACGAGTGCGGCATGCTTTCCCTTCAGATCCAGCTTCCCGCTAAGAGCGGCGGCAAGCGGGACTGAACCGGCTCCCTCGACCACGAGACCCATGTTCTGATAAAGAGCTCTCATAGCCGTTGCTGTCTCCTCTTCGTTCACGACGACATGGGTGTCGACGAAGCGGGAGACAAGGTCGAGCGTATAGTGATTCTCCATACCGATCCCTCCGAGAAGAGAATCTGCCAGGGTGTCACTTTCAGCGATCTGAACCGGCTTTCCTTCTTCAACACTCCTGAGCATGACCGGAGAACATTCTATGGAAACCCCGATCACCTGAACCGAAGGTTTCAGCTGTTTTATTGTAAAGGCAGTGCCGGCAAGCAAGCCGCCCCCGCTGAGAGGGACAATGAGTGTATCGAGTCCTTCGAGCTGCTGATACAGCTCCAAAGAAATCGTCCCCTGACCACTGACCACGTATGGATCATCAAAGGGAACCACAGGGATAAGATTCCGTTCCTTCTTCAGTCGCTCGTATATCAACTCTGCTTCATCCTGACTGTCACCGTCCTGTACAACCTCGGCACCGAGAGCTTTCATTGCCTCAACACGATAGGACGGGACCCGCTTCGACACACACACCACAGCTTTGATGTTATTGCGTGATGCTACAGAGGCGACAGCCCTACCATGGTTTCCGGTGGAGAAGGTGATCACTCCTCTTTCCTTCTGTTCATCGCTCAATGAGAGGATCCGGTTCGCAGCCCCTCGTTCCTTAAAGGATCCGGTCTCCTGAAACATCTCGGCTTTGAACGCGATTCTCTCGGCATAGAGCAACGAAGTGAAATACTCACTGTCAAGCAGCGGTGTGTGCCTGACAGTGGGATATATCCTTCGGGAAGCCTCAAACACTGAGGCTATGGTGACTTCTTTCATACCGTGTACCCTACGGATTGAGGACGATGTCCATCGGGTAGGTAAACAGCGGTTCATAGCCGTTCTCCGTGAGGACTATCGATGCATCAAGTTCGAACCCGACCTCGTCATACCAGATACCGGGAATCAGGTGGAGTGTCATGTTCGGTTTCAGGATCGTGGCATCTTCACTTCTGAGACTGATCGTGTGCTCGCCCCAGTCTGGTGGATAGTTCACTCCGATCGAGTATCCGAGACGGGATTCTTTGACGACAGTAGAGTGGGCGATTGCAGCTCTCCACTTCGCTTCAACATCTGCTGCAGTGACTCCCGGTTTGATCCAGTCAAGTGTCGCCTGCAATCCCTCGATGACGACCTTAGCAGTATCCTTCATAAGTTGTGGAGGTTCGCTGCCCAGGAAGATCGTTCGTGCGATGGGGGTATGGTAATGGTTATAGACTCCGCAGAGCTCCAGGAGAACGGCTTCATCCTTTTTGAAAGGAGCATCGGTCCATGTAAGGTGAGGTGTCTTTGATTTCTCACCGGCCATCATGAGGGGAACGATAGCAGGGTAGTCTCCTCCGTGAGCAGGGGTTCCTGCGTACTGAGCACGGACGATCTCGCTTGCCGCGTCACATTCCCTCACTCCCGGTCTGATATGTTTCACAGCAGCATCCATGACCTTCTCGGCAATCGTACCTGCGATCTTCATCATTTCGATCTCTGCATCACTCTTGACCACACGCACCCAGTTGACAAGTGCATTGGCATCCTTGAATGTTGCTTCAGAAAGTGAGCGTTCAAGTTCGACATAAGAGCGATGGGTGAAATAGAACTGATCCATCTCGACACCGATGGCCTTCTGTGCCCACCCGTACTGTTTGATGATGTCGGCAACGAAGTGCATCGGGTGACGCTCAAGCGACTGTACATAGTTATCTGCATACTGATAGATGCTGTCATTCGACAGGAACGAGGTGATCCTGGCACCATTCGCATCCATTCCTCGTCCGATCCAGATAGGTTCCTCCCTGTCGAGTGAGACAAGGACACACTGATGAACATAGAAACTCCATCCATCATAGCCAGTAAGATAGTTGAGATTTGCAGGATGAGAAACCATGAGCAGATCTACCCCCCGCTCACTCATCAGTTTTTTTGTGTGTTCAATGCGGCGTTGATACTCCGCTTTCTTAAATACAGTCATAACGACCTCCTCGTGTAATTTACATATGTCCGGTAAACGTACGTTGTACCACAGCATCATGAACGTAGTCGATCATGGTGATATAATCAAAAACAGGTAATTTCGTAGCCTCACGTACTGCATGGGCAAACGGGGGAAGCAGCGAACACTCAAGCAGGATCGCCTTCGACTGAGGATACAGTTCTCTCATCGTGAGAGCCTTCTGTACCACACAGTGCTGTACACGTTCGGTATCATAGATGCCCTTCTCTTCAACGACGGGCACGGTGAAAGCCTCACAGTCTTCGAGCCCTATTATCCTGCATCGCTCGATATACTGCTCCTGCACGGAGAGCGCTTCGAGTAGAGACGGTGTAAGCGAAGGTGCATTGGCAGTGATGATGATGACCTCGGCTTTCTGTGAAAACAGTGGGAACATAAAGTTAAGCTGAAGTAAAGATGAGAGGAAAAGAGGAACCTCGATGGTTTTGCTCAGTTCCCTCTGAAACAGGGCGAGAAACCCGCAGTCCCCGGTGATGGCCCTCACCCCTGCTTCCTGCAGGGCAAGAGCACAACGCTCAAGCTCTGCAAGGCTGCTCGTATCGTGTGAAAACAGCTTCTCCACGGTGAGACCCATAACGGGCTGAAACCTCACCGGGTATCGGTAACTCGTCGCGTTTGCCGTATCCCCGGGTATGAACGGGGCATAGTTCTCTATCAGGAGGATCCCGATGGCCTCTCCGTAACTCAGCTGTCTGCCCCGCGCGGTGACTTTCATTCTCTCAGAGCCTCCACTCCCGTGTAGATTCTAGAACCCGGCCGCGTTCGGAATGAACAGTGCGATCTGCGGGAACATAATAATCAGAGCCGTCGAAAGAATAAGGATAAGTACAAAAGGAGGAGTCTTTCTGATGACTTCAAGGTACGGTCGACGGAATATCAGCTGCGCAGTGAAGATATCACACCCGAAGGGAGGAGTAGCCGATCCGATGGCTGCCTGAAGAACGATCAGTGTTCCGAGGAAAACAGGGTCGATACCGGTCATCTCTACGTACGGCTGGAATATCGGAGAGAGAACATAGATCGCAACGATCGGGTCTACGAACATACAGGCAACAAAATAGGCGATAACGACAGTAATGATGAGCTGCAACTGAGTAGGGTCGGTACCGATGATGCCGGGCATGATTGCCTGAGGAATTCTCAGGAAACTGATCGTCCAGCTGAACACCTGTCCCGCTCCGACAAGAATGAACACGACTCCGGTGACGATACCGGCATCAAGAATAGCCTTGACCATCTTCTCCCAGGTGAGGGTACGGTAGATTGCAGCTTCAAGCAGAAGAGCATATGCTACCCCGGCCGCAGCCGCCTCTGTGGGTGAGAAGATACCTGCATATATACCGCCGACGACGATAAAGGGGAACCCCAGGACGAGATATCCGTCCTTCAAAGCCTGAATACGCTCTTTGGTAGTCGCCTTTTCCATGATCGCTATCTTCTTGGTCTTCGAATAGAAGAAGACGAATATACTGAAGAGTATGAAAATCATGATTCCGGGTCCGATCCCTGCCAGGAACAGTTTACCGATGGAGGTGCTTGTCACTACCCCGTATACGATAAATCCAATCGAGGGAGGAATCAGGAGCGCGATATCACTTGCATTGATGATCAGCCCGAGGGTGAATGAAGATGAGTACCCTGCCTTGAGGAGCATCGGCCTCATTGTTCCACCGATAGCAGATACTGTTGCCTGTGTCGAACCCGAGACAGCACCGAACAAGGTACAACTTGCGTTGGTGGTGATGGCCAGCCCTCCGGGGATATGCCCGACAAAGACACGAATCATCTCAACAAGACGAGTTGCGGCCTTTCCGCTTGTCATGATATTCGCTGCCAGAATGAACATCGGCACTGCAACCAGAGAAGCTGGCGAGAAGCCTCGAATCAGCTGCTGGACAACAACCTGCAGGTTCATGTTCGGCATATTCACCCCGAAGTATGCAAGCAGAGGTGCAAGGAGCGTGATGACGAAGGGAAAACCGAGCATCAGCAGTGCTATCATCAATAATCCAACTATACCCATACCCATATTATGTACTCTCCTTAGGCAATTCCGAACCGAAGGTCATGCTTGCCTTGGCTTCTTCCAGCATGACTGCCTCGTCCTCGAATTCTCCCTTCTGCTCGGGACTCAGCCATACTTCCTCTTCCTTGAAATTCTTGATCACGGTTCTCACGTACTGGAACGAGGCCATGAACAGACCGATCGGTGCGATGAGCACGAAGGTCCAGTAGGGTGCTCTGAGCGATGAGGTCACTGTCTGTCTCTGGTACAAAACGATGACATACTCAAGAGCGATTGCTCCGAGGATGAAAAAAATGGCTGCGCTGATGATCGATATGATAATAATAAGAACCTTCTCGACTTTCGTCGGAAGCAGTTCGAGAAGTGCTCCCATTCTGATATGTCGTGCCTTTCTTGCGGCATAGCTGGTACCAACAAATGTTATCAGCATGATGAAGAGTCTGGAAAGCTCTTCTGCGAAGTGAATACTTCTATACACGTTTCGCATGATTACATTGATTATCAGAAGAATAGCGAGTGCCGCTGTACTCACCACCAGGATAGTAACCTCAAATCTGTCTACAGCTTTCGAGAGTACCGCCCCGGCCTTCTTCATTCTATTTTGGAATGTTTGATCTGTTCCGGTATGTTTACCCATCTGTTTTTGCCCTTATGAACCCTGTGTCCATTTCTGGACACAGGGTACGTGGTGTATCTGTGCGTGATTACAGTCCGAGAGCTGCCTGAGCGTCTGCAATATCCTTCTGGAGTACTTCCAGAAGCATCTCAGAATCTTCGCCGGCGATCTCACTGAAGGTAGGCCATACCTTGGTCATAGCCATATCTTTCAACTGTGCGACCTGGTCTTCACTGAGTTCTTTGAAGGAGATTTCAGGACGTTTTTCTGCAATGGTGTTCTTGAAATCAGCATTCTTCTGAGCAAACTGTTCACCGCTTTCCTTGACAACTGACTTCCAGTAGTCGCGGATAAGCTTCTGGTCTGCTGCAGAGAGCGAGTCAAACACATCTGCATTCACTGCCGGGATACCGATGAACGGTTCAGCCCAGAGCTGTACGAAATGGTCGGCGACTTCATAGAAGGCCATTGAGTAGTTAGCGAACATCGGCTGGCTCTGAGCATCGATCAGACCAGTCTGCAGGCCGCTGTAGATCTCTCCGTAGGGAAGTGGAGTGGGATCGATACCGTATGCAGCGTAGTCTTTTGCAAGCATGGCTGAACCCATGATACGAGTCTTGAGACCTACGAGATCGTCGACAGAGTTGATCGGGGTGTTCTTAGTAGTGAGCCACTGCCAACCCTCGAAGAAAACACCGAGGGGAATGAGACCCTTTTCTCTGTATTTCTCTTCAAGCTGAGCCATGAAGGCACCATTGTTGTTTACCCAGTCGAGGATATCGATGAGGCCCTCTCTCGGCCATACATAGTGAAGTGCGAGAACATTGGTCTGCGGGATATAGGCGCTGAGCCAGCCATAGTCTGCGAACACGAATTCGACAACACCGTTCTGAGCAAGCTCAACTATGTCATCATTCTCCCCAAGTGTTCCATACGGAAAGACATTGACTGTCCATCTGCCGTCAGTCTCTTCGGCCATGTACTCTCCGAAGTTCCTTGCCCACACAGTCATGAAGTCGCCTTCTGACTCACCGGTCGGGAAGCGCACTTCATATGATTTTGAAGCTGCTTCTTCACTTCCCTGTGCGAACACAACTGCACCGCTGAACAGCAGCACAAGAATAAGTGATGCGATAAAGAATTGTTTCTTCATACGTTCCTCCTGTTATTTTTCTACGATTCGTCTAAATCGTATACATTTCTCAAATCTTTCCCCGAAAGCACCTCCAAGACTTCGAGGTCCCTGCTGTCAGTGAGCATCCCTGTCGATGAAATAGGAAAGCGCTGCCGAGACAAGGTACTTCACTCCGATCGCAAGTGACGATTCATCAATCGTGAACCTGGAATTGTGGTGGGGATAGGTACTTCTCGCCTCATTACTTGCAGTTCCTATAAAAGCAAAGACAGCCGGCACATGCTCTCCGAAGGCGGCAAAATCTTCACACGCCATCGACTGATGTTCAACAACCATATTCTTTCCCACAAGGCCTGATGCTGTATCATAGGCTATGGAAGTCATATGGAGATCATTCACTACAGCATCATTTTCGTGGTCGATGGAGATATCGGCAGAACAGCCATAGGTGGCACACACGGAATTCACCATCTTCTTGAAAGCATCGGTAGGATAATCCTTCTCCCCGGGACTCGTGGAGTAGAGGTATCGGATCGTCCCTTCCAGTTCAACACTCTCGGGAATGATATTTCCTTTACTTCCACCGCTGACACGGCCGAACATGAGAGCAATGGGCTTCATCGGGGAGATGAAGCGGGTCTGAATCGTCTGTGCCTGAGTAATGATCTGGGCTGCACATACAACCGGATCGATAGCACTGTCAGGATAGCCGGTATGTCCGCCCTTACCGTTGATCCTGACCTTGAATACGTCCATGCTGGCTGTCACTGCACCACTACGTATACCGATACGACCGGTGGGTATGGGAGACCAGAGGTGAACGCCCATTGCGGCATCGACATTCGGGTTCTCAAGCACTCCCTGGTTGATCATGATCTGGGCACCTGCAATCTCTTCATTGGGCTGGAACACAAATTTGATCTTCCCTTTGAATCGATCTGTCTTACCACTGAGTATCTTTGCAGCGGTAAGCATCATTGCCATATGACCATCATGCCCGCAGGCATGCATTACACCCTTGTGTGCAGAGCTGAACGGAAGCCCGGTATCCTCTTCAACAGGCAAGGCATCCATATCAGCCCTCATCAGAAGTACAGGACCATGGTCATCATCTCCACTCAAAGTGGCTACAACTCCGGTCGTAGCGACCCGGGAAGTCTCCAGACCAAGGGTCTGGAGATATGCTTCCACTTTCTCAGAGGTTCTGAATTCCTGGAACCCGAGTTCAGGATAGGTGTGAAAATCCCTTCTCAGGTCAACGATCTCCTCATAGAGTTCGTCTACCAGTACGCTGATATCATCCACTATACTAGTCCTCTTGAAATAAGGGTCTCAGCGACCTGAACAGCATTCAGGGCAGCCCCTTTTCTGATATTGTTCGATACAACCCAGAGGTTGATACCATTCTCGATGGTGAAATCTTCTCGGATACGCCCCACCATCGTCAGATCCTCATCGTTACTCTGTATCGGCATAGGATACACTTGATTTGCAACATCATCAACAACCTTGATGCTCGGAGCTTTCGAAAGAAGGGCTCTGACCTCTTCTGCAGTCAATTTCTTCTCGGTTTCGATGTTGATACTTTCCGAGTGACCGTACCATACGGGAATTCTTACACAGGTGGGACATACCTCGATATTCTTATCAAGCATCTTCTTCGTCTCATTCACCATCTTGTATTCTTCCTTGGTATAGCCGCCTTCCTGAAACACATCGATGTGAGGGATTGCATTGAAGGCGATCTGGTAGGGATATACCTGCGGAGTGGAGACTTTGCCTGTCGCGAGCATCTCTTTTGCCTCATTCTCCAGAGCATCGATCGCTCTCTTTCCAGAACCGCTTACCGCCTGATAGGTCGATACCACAACACGCTTGATCGTGGCTGCAGTGTGAATGGGCTTAAGGGCAACGAGCATCTGTATCGTCGAGCAGTTCGGGTTAGCGATGATCCCGTTGTGCCAGTCAAGATCCTCCGGGTTTACTTCAGGAACGACGAGAGGACAGGTGGGATCCATTCTCCACTGACTGGAGTTGTCTACCACGATCGCACCCTCTTTGACTGCCAGAGGAGCCAGGACTGCGCTGGCATCGCCACCTGCGGAGAAGATAGCGATATCGACTCCTTCAAAGGCACCCTTCCTCGCTTCAGCAACGGTCCATTTCTGCCCCTTGAAGGTGACACTTTTTCCCGCATGGGCTGCTATATCCAGAGGGACAAGCGTACCTACAGGGAAGTTCCGTCTTTCGAGCGTCGACAACATCTCTGTGCCGACCACTCCCATCGCTCCTACTACTGCAACTGTATATGATTTTGCCATGATACTACTCCTACTCTACCTTTCCGTCCTGGATATCTCTGATAACGCCTTCGATAATATCGATGCCCTTCATCAGATACTCTTCAGAAATCACGAGAGGGGGTAACAGACGAGCCACGTTATTGTGGTGTCCACCTACTTCGATCATGACACCTCTCTGGTGCGCGTACTTTCTCACCTTCTTCGCAATGACTGACGAGGGCTTCCTGCTGGCAGAGTCCTCCACCATCTCAAAAGCGAGCATGAGACCGATACCGCGCACTTCACCGACGATATCATAAGTCTTCTCAATCTCTTTCATCTTCACCATTGCTTTATCACCAAGCTCTGAAGCACGTTCGGGGATCTTGTGATCGGTCATCCATTTCAGTGCAGTGGCTCCGGCTGCGAAGGCTACCATGTTACCGCGGAAGGTTCCGATACTCTTACCTGCAGGCCATGTATTGAGTTCTTCTCTGTAGGCAATAGCAGAGATCGGGAACCCTACTCCACCAAGAGCCTTACTCATTGTGATGATGTCTGGAACGATGCCGAAGTGTTCGAACGCAAACATCTTACCGGTACGCCCAAGTCCGGACTGGATCTCATCACAGATCATCAGAACCCCATGCTTCTCGGTGATCTCTCTCACTCTCTTCATGAAACGTTCAGAAGGAATAATTGTACCGCCTTCGCCCTGAACACTTTCGAGAATGACTGCTGCAGGGAGGGAGTAGCCTGAGTGTGAGTCTTCAAGAATTCTTTCAAGGTAGGCTGCCGCCTGAAGGTCTACATCCTCATCGGGACAACCGAAGGGATTACGGTATGCATACGGGTAGGGAATGAACTTGACATCGGGCACAAGCTGCCCAACTCCGTCTCTGTGTGAGCTATCTGTCGTAAGGGCAAGAGCAACACCGGTCATGCCGTGGTAGGCACCTTCGAACGCGATGATTCCGTTGCGTCCCGTATTATACTTGGCAAGCTTGATTGCCTGTTCGACAGCATCGGAACCGGTCGGTCCGCCGAAGAATACACGGGTAAGCTCTTTGGGAAGAAGAGCCTTAAGGGTTTCAACCATCTTCTGGCGTGTGGGGGATGGAATATCAAGGGTGTGGGTGACCATATCGATCTGCTCGTGAGCAGCTGCAAGTACCTCTGCATGGCCATGTCCGAGTGCCATGACTCCGGCTCCACTGAACATGTCAATATAGATGTTTCCATCAACATCCTGGATTGTAGCACCTTTACCGGTGCTTATCGCCATCGGCATTCCTTTAGAGTATGAGACTACTGAACTTTCATTATCAGCCTGATACTGCAGAATTTCTTTCGACTTCGGTCCGGGGGGAACTGTCGTGATCTTAGGTGCTCCAGCCATAGACATCTGTTCAAACATCTTTTCGTTTTCCATATATATCCTCTCTTTACGCTCTGAATTATCTCTACCAATTCAGAGGTTTGTTATTCTGTATCATCTTTTCGGTAATAAGAGCCGCGCTCGTTTTCAGCGGCTCGATACATTCCTGTATTTTTTCTTCGGTTAGTCTCATAGAAGGCCCTGAGACACCGATAGCCGCTATCACATCACCATTACGGTCCCGAATAGGACTGGCTACCGAGTTCAGATGGTCACCATGTTCGAGAAGCTCAAGAGCATAACATTGATCTCCAGCCTTGCGGATCTGTCGTCTGAATTCATTCTTGTCAATGATAGTGAACTCGGTTCTCTTCACCATCTCCAGTGAATCCAGGTAGGCATCAAGGTTCTCATCAGTGTACGAACTGAGTAGTATCTTTCCCGATGCACAGGTGTTGACCGGATAGGTGTACACAATATCGGGATTGAGAACTACGGTATGTACGCTCTTCACCTCTTCAATCGCTATCACCTGGTCATTGTAGAGCACAGTCAGGTACACATTTTCCCGCACCAGGCGTTCCAGAACATGCATCTGTTCCCGAGCCAACTCTCTCAGCTGCTCTTTTATAGGTACTGTGGAGCCAAGCTGAAACAGTTTCAAAGACAGCTGATAACCATTTTGCACTTTTTCCAGATATCCTGTTCTCACGAGCGTTGCAAGCAGACGATGCACATTCGCTCTCGTCAGTTTCAATTCGCGTGTAATGACAGCTGGCTGCACCGGCTGATGGTGAGCAACGAACTCAAGCAATGTGAGCGCTTTCATCACCGTAGTAGCCAGCGGATAACTTGTATCATTATTTGAACTCGTGTTTGTATAATGACTCATATGCCTAGTATTAGGGATTACCTCATAATTGTCAAGAAAAAGTTTCCGGTTATCCTTTTTACCGATACATATTTATCGGATAAAGAAACGGGAAAGCCGAAAACACTTAAAAAGACTCTATCTCATCGTATCTATTCAGCTAAAAACAGGCTATCCGCCCTTGCACTGAGTCATTTTTCGACAGTATTCGATATTTTATTATTGAATAAACAGGCCTGTTCATTCCTTTCTACTCTTATACCAAGAACCCCGGGAGTGATCAGACTCTCATTACCCGGTAGTTTCCCTGATCTGCGACCCACAGATGATACTCCTTGTCGACAGCAAGCCTATAAAAAGCATGCAACTGCGTCAGCGATACCCCGGCACTGCTTCTAAACCATGCATCCTGTCCGGTCAGGATGTCAGCTGAAATTTCACTCGCCACAGGCCACCCAGAATACCCTGCAACCTTGTTGTTCCCAGTATCCGCTATGCATCAGGATATCATGTTCTTCATCTACAGCAACACCCGAGGGTGGAACTGAGATGTACTCGGTATCCAGATGCACCACACTATTCTTCGCATGCGTGGGACTAAAATACCATAGCCTCTCCCATGACTGACGGCAATACCAGAATCCTACACAGACAACTATTTCAACCTGTTTGAGAAGGAAGTTAAATGATAAACTATCTACCCGATACCCTTACAGAAGTCAAAAATGACGAGTCATACGACCTCCATCCAACAGGTTTTTTGTGGAATCATTGAGTAAAATATTCTCAGTTCTCTTCATTCACTTGCAGTATCGTTTATGGTACCCTATGTATAAGAGTTCCTGTGAGCATCCGACAGATATGAGTACGCTCTTCGAAGGAGGCATAATGAAGAATTCAATCCGCCAGCATATTGCGGCTGTTATCCTGATCGTTTTCGCCCTTGTCTTAACCGGGTGCGCATCAAGCCTGCTCGGCCCGTTTGTTGGCCCCACCTCGATTTCACAAGAAGACGACAGTGAAGCACCCGCACAGCAGACGACCCAGTCATCACAAGAGTATCCCTCACAGCAGCAGGATGGCTCTGAATCCACCCGCGCAGAGTTTATGTATACGATCGGCCATGACCGGGCTCTGGTCAAGTCCCGAAATGAGACCGGAGAAGTACAATGGGCCTTCTCAGATCACAATGACTGGGTATCAGGTCTTACTATGGATGAACAGGGATATCTCTATACTTCGGGCGGAGACTACAAGATCCGCAAAATAGACCCGACGGACGGGACCCTCATCTGGACATCCAAGGGCCACACCTATGCAGTCAACACAGTTGTCGCTGATTGCAACGGGTTCATCTATACCGGTGGATCGGATGCACATGTCAAGAAGATATCCACAGAGGGTAAAGAAGTATGGAACTATAAAGCTGATGAT
>JAFGUP010000163.1 GCA_016938475.1 Sphaerochaetaceae bacterium | reverse complement strand
GTATGACTGGACAAATCACCTGAAAACCTGTATTTTGGTGGGGATGTCACGCTCGTGACACCCATCTTACGTGTGTTTAGGGGTGTAGCCAAGTGGTAAGGCTCTGGTTTTTGGTGCCGGCATGCGTAGGTTCGAATCCTGCCGCCCCTGTATTGAAAAGGATTTGCAAGAGGAGTTTTTCATGAAAGATACGAATTTGAAAGGCGAAAAGAGAACTGAAGATTTCGGTTCGGCCGGATCTCGTCGCCTATTGGCAGCAGGACGTATTCCTGCGGTTATCTATGGGAAGAATGACCCTGTTCATGTCTCTCTTGATGCAAGAGAGTTTCAGAACAAGATGCGTCATTTTTCGGAATCAACACTTCTGACTCTGAAGGTTGGAAGAAAGAGTTATTCCGTTCTCATGAAGGACTTCCAGGAAAATGTGATGACCGATTCCATAGTCCACGTTGACCTGTATGAGGTTACCAAAGGTGAGACGCTCAGAACGCATGTTCCTGTTGTGCTCGAAGGGAACCCTGCCGGAGCGAAATTCGGTGGTATTCTCGATCAGGTTACGCATGAACTTGAAGTGGAATGTCTTCCCAAGGATCTTCCTGAGTCAATTATCGTTGATGTCAGCGGCCTCAACCTCAATGAAAGCATTCAGGTGGAGCAGCTTTTGATTCCTGAAGGGGTGAAACTCATTCATGCAGACGGTCTGACCATCGCTTCTGTGAAGGGTCTCAAAGAAGTAGTCAGCGCACCTGAAGTTGAAACAGAAGGTGGTGAGGAAGCAGGCGAGACCTCTTCTGAAGAGTAGAGGTAGCAAGTCTGCTTCTTGTTGCAGGTCTCGGGAATCCCGGGACAAAGTATGCTGAAACACGGCACAACGCAGGTTTTCTCGTAGTTGATGAACTGGCAGCGTTTTTTCATGTATCCATGAAGAAACGCTGTTTTCGTCCCTATCAGCTGGCACACGTGTCCGATTCGTCAGTACTTGTCAAACCACTCACCTTTATGAACGAAAGTGGTAAGGCGATCTCTCGCTTCGTTCCCCGCCGTTATAATGCCGAACAGATTGTTGTCGTGTGCGATACCCTTGACCTTCCTCCGGGCATGATACGAATACGGAAGGGAGGCTCAAGTGCCGGGCATAACGGATTGAAATCAATCATAGCTTCGATAGGTTCCTCAGATTTTATCAGGGTGTACGTAGGGGTCGGGCGGCCCGCTGCTCCTGTGACCGTTGTTCAGCATGTCCTGTCTGCTTTCGAGCATGATTCTGATAGGGACCTCTTCATGTCGGGGATGGACCAGGCGAAAAGGGCAGTCATAGATCTCATAGGAGGACAGCGTGTCAGTGATGTCGCAGCTCTCTACAACAGAAAGAACACTTCATAAGAGAGTCGTTCAGTTCTTTCATACCTATCAGCTTTCACCGCAAAAAGGTATCCTCGTTGCCTTCAGCGGGGGTGCAGACTCCCTTACCCTTCTGTCTGTTCTTGCTTCAGTATGCGGCACCAGTGCTCTGAAGGCTCTCTATGTGAATCATCACCTGAGAGGAACCGATGAGCTTGAGCTGGAGATAGAAGCCAATGCACAGCGCTGTGAGGAGCTCGGTGTCCCTTTTCTGTACCGCGAACTTGGCCACGGACAGGTTGACAGAGTCTCGGCTGAACGGGGAACGGGTACAGAGGAAGCTGCCCGACATCTGAGATACGGGGTGCTTCGGGCTGTAAGAGAAGAGCTGGAGTACCGTTTCATCGCAACAGCTCATACCCGCACCGATGTGCTCGAAACTCACCTGATGAGGCTCTTTCAGGGTAGCCGTCTTCATTTCGGTTCGACTGTAAGTCCTGTAACCGATGATATGATCATCCGTCCGCTGCTGAGAGTTGATAGAGACTTGATCGATGTGTATCTCAGAGAGAAAGGCAGCAGCGGTGTTCATGATTCGACTAACGACGATACAGCCTACCTCAGGAACAGCATACGGCATGTTCTCGTACCATCGCTCTCTCAGGTGTTTCCCGGATGGGAATCTGCTGTTGAGCGGGTGGGGGATGAGGTGAACCAATTGAGCCGGGCTGTTCAGATGCGGGCTGAGCTGCTGGCTGGAACCGTTATCGATGTGAACAAAGAAGGGTCACGTGTCACTCTCACCGTTACCGACGGGATCAGGTTGGAGCCGCCGCTTTTAAGACGATTGGTATTCCTTGCCTTTTCTTCACTCTCCTTCGATGCCCCCAGGCGTCTCAGTGACGGTCAGGTGAATGAGATTCTGAGTATGGTCACGAGGAGCGGGCATTCACGGGTGGTCACTCCCGACAGCCATGTATACTATCAGGACGGAGTGCTCATCTGGAAAAAGGGGATGCCGGCACTTTCCTCAGGCTATGCTTCTTTAGTATATTCTGAAAAGACGTATGTGTGTGGTGGCTTTGTTCTCTGTGCACAGAAGCGTCGAGTGGATACGAATGCGGACAGAGATGCAGTCTGGCTGCCATCTTCAGTACCCGTCGGACCTGTGGTGGTCCGCTCAGCACGGCCGGGGGACTTTCTGGAACTTGAAGGGATGAAGACTCGCATATCTGACATGCTGAGAGGATGGAAGATACCGCGGGAGAAACGCTGGGAGGTTCCTATCCTCTGTGATGACATTGGAGTGCTTGCTGTTTTTGGAGCAGCCTGGGGAGGAAGAGACCGAGTGGCTCAGCGGGTGCGTGCTACTCCCCTTGCTCCTGATGAGACTACATTATATAGTGTACGGAAAGATAAAGGACATGATTGTGGATAAAGAGAAAGAAGATACAAAGAACCAGGAAGGCGAACGGAACGAACCGGAACAGCCCGGTTCCGAGAACGGAAACGATACGAGAAAACCTTCCTCTGATAAGGATAACCGATACTGGAATGGCCTGGGAGGATCTCAGGGGCAGAAGAATTCTTCTCAGAAGAATAAGAATCCTCAGGGACCGAAATTTGATTTCAGCGGAAAAAACCGGCTTGCACTCGGCTTTTTCCTATTCCTCATAGTTTCATTCCTGTTCATGCTGATGAATGAAGGTGATACGATGGGGCTCCAGGAAGTACCGTACAGCTCGTTCATCGAATATGTTGAGAATAACCAGGTCTATTCAGTTGAGATAGAGGACGAATCGCTCATCACGTTCTCTCTGAGAAACAATATGAGTGCGATGACCCGCATTCCCTATGCAGATGAATCGCTCATGGATCTCCTGAAGGAACACAATGTACAGACCACAGGAACACTCCAGGGTATATCGATGCTGCAGGTGATCCTCCAGATGCTCCCCTGGATTATTTTTATTGGTTTTACCGTGATGCTCTGGCGCCAGACGCGCGGGGCGAACGGGAATGTCATGGCGTTCAGCAAGTCCAGGGCGAAGGAGTACATGGACAGTGATGTAAAGACTACCTTCGATGATGTGGCAGGGCAGAAAGAAGCGAAATATGAGCTGCAGGAAGTTGTGGATTTCCTGAAGAGCCCCAAACGGTTCAGTGATATAGGTGCAAAGATTCCAAAGGGGGTTCTGCTCGTTGGTCCTCCGGGGACCGGTAAGACACTGCTTGCCAAGGCTGTTGCCGGTGAAGCCGGCGTGTCTTTCTTCCATATGAGCGGCTCAGACTTCGTCGAAATGTTTGTCGGTGTCGGTGCCTCGAGGGTTCGTGATCTATTCGAACAAGGCAGGAAAAGTGCTCCATGTATTCTCTTCATAGATGAGCTGGATGCAGTCGGACGGACACGAGGAAGCGGTCTTGGAGGCGGTCACGATGAACGGGAACAGACACTCAACCAGATGCTTGTGGAAATGGATGGGTTCGACGCCAACACCGGAGTTATAGTCATCGCCGCTACCAACAGACCCGATGTTCTTGACCCTGCACTTCTTCGGCCTGGACGGTTCGACCGGCAGGTTGTCGTTGATATGCCTGATGTGTCCGAGAGGGAAGCGATTCTTACCATTCACTGTAAGAAGATCAAGCTTGCACAAAATGTCAATCTCAATCGGATTGCACGTGCGACTCCCGGCACCAGCGGAGCAGATCTGGCCAACCTCGTCAACGAAGCAGCTCTCTTTGCAGCTCGTTCGAAGCGGACACTTGTCGAGATGGATGATTTTGAGAAAGGTCGGGACAAGATCCTCCTTGGAGTAGCCAAGGTCTCTAAAGTGATGACCCCTGAAGAGAAGAGGGCTACAGCATATCACGAAGCTGGGCATGCACTTCTTCACTATCATCTCGATCACCTTGATCCACTCCATAAAGTGACGATCGTTCCCCACGGAAGAGCTTTGGGTCTTACTATCAGTCTTCCTCTGAAAGATGCCTACACGAAGAACAGGAGCAGCCTGTTCGACTGGATCAAGGTGACCATGGGAGGCTATGTCGCGGAGGAGATTATCTATGGTGAGACCACCACGGGGACCAGCAATGACATCAAACAGGCCACTGACATAGCGAGAAGAATGGTGACCGAATGGGGAATGAGCGATCTCGGGTTCATCGGATTTGGTAAGGATGATGAACCTCTGTTCCTCGGTCGTGAGATCGCACAGCACAAGGATTACTCGGAGGATACGGCCAAGAAGATCGATGAAGAGATCTCGAAGATCCTTACGGGGGCTTTGGCTGACACTCGAAGGATCCTCACCGAACACAAAGATCAGCTCGACACACTCACAGAAGCTCTCATAGATAAAGAGACACTCGGTGATGATGAGATCAGGGAACTTCTCGGGTTCGAGAAATCTGACCACAGCAGTTCTCTCACTTCGTGACGGAGAGCCAGGAACACGTATGAAAGAAGAAGCACGGCTCACTCGCAATTTCTGTATTATTGCTCATATAGATCACGGTAAATCGACACTTGCAGATAGATTTATCGATATGGCAAAGCTTGTCACCAAACGAGGGCCCGCTGTCGATCAGATGCTCGACAGCATGGACATAGAGAGGGAACGGGGTATTACCATAAAAAGTCAGGCAGTCTCTATTCCCTATACGGCGCGTGACGGGAAGACCTATACCCTCAATCTCGTAGACACGCCGGGGCATGTCGATTTCTCCTACGAAGTATCACGGGCGATAGGAAGCTGTGAAGGAGCTCTGCTTCTTGTAGATGCAGCACAGGGAGTGGAAGCCCAGACCCTGGCCAATATGTATATGGCGATGGAACTCGACCTTGAGATTCTTCCCGTTATCAACAAGATAGATCTACCGAGTGCAGATATAGAATCCTGTCTTCATCAGATAGACCATGACCTCGGGCTCGACACCGATCTCGTCTCCCTCGTGTCCGCGAAGACCGGGGTAGGAGTCGATGGACTGTTCGAGTCGATCATCGAGCACATTCCACCACCCTCAGGTAAGGACAGCGATCCGTTGCGGGCCCTTATCTTCGACAGCCACTATGATGCATACCGTGGTGTGGTCGTGCATTTCAGGATTTTCGACGGTATGATCCACAAGGGTGATGAGATCCAGCTTTTTTCCACGAAGGCCAAGTATTTCGTGGAGGAGGTCGGCACCTTCAAACTGGGATTGAACAATACCGGAGAACTTCATGCAGGCGATGTGGGGTACTTCATCGCAGGTATCAAGACGATTCAGGATATCCGGGTAGGGGATACGGTCACACTTGCCTCAAGGCTCTGTCAGTCCCCGCTTCCCGGGTTCAAGGAAGTGAAACCTGTGGTATTCAGTTCGATCTATCCGGTTGACTCGAATGACTATGAAGAACTTTTAGCGGCAATAGACAGGCTGAAACTCAACGATGCATCCCTTGTGTATGAGAAGGATTCCTCGGCCGCCCTCGGTTTCGGCTTCCGCTGTGGCTTTCTTGGTATGCTTCATCTCGAAGTCGTGCAGGAGAGAATAGAGAGGGAATTTGACCTTTCCATAGTTTTTACAAGCCCTTCTGTTCGCTATCAGGTGACACTGAGAAACGGTGAGTTGATCTTTATAGACAATCCACTCGAGTATCCGGATCCCATGAAGGTCGATCATGCCGAGGAACCCTATATTCAGGCCCAGATTATCACACCAAGTACCTATGTGGGGAATATCATGAATCTCTGTCTCGAAAAACGAGGGGTTCAGGTGGGGTTCAATCATCTCGATGAGAAACGGGTTGAACTCATCTACGAGATGCCACTGGCGGAGGTTCTGTTTGAATTCTACGACCGTCTCAAATCGGTCTCAAGAGGCTACGCGTCGTTCGATTATCATCTCATCGGATACAGACGGACCGACCTCGTGCGTCTTGACATCCTCGTCAATGGGGAGCCTGTCGATGCCCTCAGTCAGTTGGTCTTCCGTGATAACGCCGCATTCCGGGCCCGGAAGGTGTGCCAGAGCCTCAAGGAAGAGATTCCCCGTCAGATGTTCAAGATTCCCATACAGGGAGCGATAGGCGGCTCTGTCATTGCCCGTGAGACGATCAATGCAATGAGAAAGGATGTGACGGCCAAGTGTTACGGTGGTGATATATCCCGAAAGAGAAAGCTTCTTGAGAAGCAGAAAGAAGGCAAAAAGCGGATGAAAATGGTGGGTAACGTTGAGATACCACAGCAGGCTTTCCTTGCCGTCCTGAAGACTGACAGCGACTCCAAGTAGTCGCTGTTCTGCAATCTTGCCCTTTTCCTGCGCGTCTCTGGCAACCTTTCCTTATACCTCCGATTCTTCCCTGATAGCATCTAAAATTTTATAAAATAAAGTTTTAACCATAATTTAACAAAACCGTGTAAACGTTTACAAATTTTTCTTGACTTCTCCGATATCCTGTGGGAACATAGAATGTATGAAGGAGAGTATCAGTCGTGAATAACGTAGTACTGTCAATGGAAAAGATTGATAAACGATTTGCCGGTGTCCATGCGCTGAAAGGTGTCGACTTCAATCTGCGTGCAGGGGAGATCCATGCTCTTGTGGGAGAGAACGGTGCAGGGAAGTCTACTTTGATGAAGGCCCTTACCGGTATTTTCCCCAAGGATTCCGGAGAGATCCGGTACCTCGGAAAACTGTTCAACCCTCTTGATCCACGAGATGCTCTCACCGCAGGGATAGCCATTGTTCATCAGGAATTGAATATGATGGAACATCTCAGTGTGGCTCAGAATATGTTCATCGGGAGAGAGTCCACGAAGAAGACCTCCTGGTGGCTTGATGAAAAAGGCCAGAACCAGAGAGCACGTGAGCTGTTCATGCGTCTCAATATGGATATCGATCCTGCACAGAAGATGAGTGAGCTTACCGTCGGTAAGCAGCAGATGGTCGAAATAGCACGGGCTGTTTCGCATAACCTGAAAGTTCTTATCCTTGATGAACCGTCAGCAGCTCTGACCGAGAAGGAGATCGATGATCTGTTTGTCATCATGCGGGACCTTGCAAAGCAGGGTGTTGCGATGATCTACATCTCCCACCGTCTGGATGAGATTGGTGTTATCACTGATCGGGTCACCGTCCTCCGTGACGGAGAGTATGTCGGCACAAAGAATACCAGCGAACTCACCAAGGAAGAGATGATCAATATGATGGTGGGACGAGTGATCTATGAAAAACCAAAGAGTACGTCAAATGTAGCTGCTGATGCCCCCGTTGTGCTGAAGGTCGAGAATCTCGATGCAGGTCCGCAGGTGCAGAATGTCTCCTTCGAACTTCGTAAAGGGGAGATCCTCGGGTTTGCCGGACTTATGGGAGCCGGAAGGACCGAGACTATGAGGGCTCTTTTCGGAGCTGACAACGCTACCGGACGCGTGTGGGTCAATGGAAGGGAAGTCCTGATCAACTCTCCCATGGATGCAGTCAGAAACGGTATCGGATACCTCTCGGAGGACAGAAAACGATACGGCCTTGCGATCGGGCTTTCGGTTCATGAGAATGCTATTATGTCGAGTTTCGAGGACCTTGCACCAAACTTCCTGATCCACAACAAGGAGCTGAAGAAGGTCTCTCAGGAGTATTCAGAAAAACTCAGAATCAAGACTCCAAGCCTTGATCAGCTTGTGAAGAATCTCTCGGGAGGAAATCAGCAGAAGGTGGTCATTGCGAAATGGTTGATCAAGAACAGTTCGGTTCTTATTTTCGACGAACCTACCCGCGGTATAGATGTCGGTGCGAAGAGTGAAATCTACCATCTGATGAACGAGCTTGTTCAGAAGGAAGGAAAGTCGATCATCATGATAAGCAGCGAACTCAATGAGGTCCTCAGAATGAGTGACAGGATAGCGGTCATGTGTGAAGGGAGACTCACCGGTTTCGTCGATATCGAAGACGCGACTCAGGAACATATTATGTCATTGGCGACAAGAGGATAGGAGAGAATTTTGATGGAAAAAAGTACTAATACACGTTTGAAGAGTTCCCTTACCCAGGGCCTGAATATGCAGAAGCTTCTTGCTCCTCTCGCATTGGTCCTTGTCTATGCATTTTTCAGTCTGTTCGGAAGGAACTTCTTCTCGTATACCACGCTGGTCAACATACTCGATTCCTCGTACTATATCGGATTCATCTCCATCGGAGTGACGTTCGTCATTATTACGGGAGGAATTGATCTCTCGTGCGGGACAGTTATGATGGCGGCAACCATCATAGGAGGTACCGCATATAAGACCTGGGGCTGGCCGATGTGGCTCTCCCTCCTCCTGATCCTTGTTGTATCAACAGCTTTTGGATTCTTCAACGGCTGGATGGTGTCACGGCTCTCGCTCCCCCCGTTCATCGCGACACTCGGTACGATGATGATCTCTCTCGGAGTAGGTTCGATCGTATCGAATGTCCGTAGTGCAACCTTCCCCGCTCGCGGCGCCGAAGATGCATGGTTTAAGGGGATATTCAAGATCATCGGAGAAGATAATACTTCGATTCCGACAGGTGCGATCGTGTTCTTCGGTACCGCACTGATAGCTTATATCATACTGACACGTACTAAGATGGGTAGATACATCTTTGCAGTAGGAAGTAACAAGGAAGCGGCACGTCTCAGTGGTGTCGACGTGCAGAAATGGGAAATGATGGCCTACGTCGTCAGTGGCTTCCTCGCTGGTGTCGGCGGTATAGCATTCGCTGCTGTATATACGACTGTCATGCCGAATCAGGGGCAGGGCTTTGAATTGTACGCCATCGCAGGAGCCGTCATCGGAGGCACCAGCCTCTCAGGGGGAGCAGGAAGTGTTCTCGGAACAATCATCGGTGTGTATATCATGAGTGTTCTGAGAGCAGGCCTTCCATCAATGGACCTGCAGAGCCAGTATCAGACGTTCTTCACCGGTGTTGTCGTACTCGGTGCCGTCCTTCTTGATATCTACAGGACCAAGAGAGCAACAGAAGTGCGTGTTCTTGCTCCCTCGGCAAAGTTCAAGACAGAAGCCTTGGAGAAGATCTCAGAGCTGAAGGCCTCAGGGACACCTGATGCTGAAGCGAAGATCAGTGAGCTGAAACATGAGCTGAAGGTCAACTATGCTTCTATGGTGAGACAGGAAAAAGAGGAAAGAAAAGCACTTAAGAAGCAGGAGAAGGAATTCAGCACGCAGTAACCGCACGTTATGCGGCTGAAGAACATTGAATCAGGTTAACCCGGGCAGAAAGCCCGAAAAATACATGGAGGTATATATGAAGAAAACCGTAGTAGTCCTTATGGCACTGGTTGTTCTCGTCTCTCTCACCCCGTTGTTTGCTCAGGGTGCAGAAGAAAGCGGCAAGCCGTACATCGCTGTTGTCTCGAAGGGAGAGCAGCACGATTTCTGGCAGCAGGTTAAAAAGGGAGCGAATGCTGCAGCCGAAAAGTTTGTAGTGGATATCACCTTTGAAGGACCTCCTTCAGAAAGTGACGTTCAGATTCAGGTAGAGATGCTCAATAACGCGATGGCAAAAAATCCTGTTGCTATTGCACTGGCAGCTCTCAACACAAGCAGTGTTCTTGACCAGCTTCAGCAGACCAAGAGCGCAGGTATTCCGGT
>JAFGUP010000162.1 GCA_016938475.1 Sphaerochaetaceae bacterium | reverse complement strand
CAGCAGATGGTCTACTTCACCTTTTTTCCCGGCCCTTCGGCCCTCGGTGAGGATGAGATTCCCCTGCGATACAATAACCTGTGGATGCAGTACGGCGGACGGACATTCAATCCCTGGGCTCTCTATGAGGGAGGAGCCGATCAGACGTTCTGTCTCGGACTGGAGAATTCGACTGGCTACTTTGCGAACGGAATCGAGAGTGCTGTACAGGCTAAAACTCTTCTTGATGTTGAGACGACCGTTACCATACCGGCAGGAAAGCGGCGTGTACAGCGCTATGGAACCGCACTGACCTCGTACGATCAGGGGAAGATGTCCTTCGGGATCCACTCTGTAGAGCAGGTTGTCGAGGGTATCGTATTGAAGCGGGGAAAATCCTGGGCGTTCATAGAAAGTGATTCAACATTCCATTTCCTCAAAGAGATGGAGAAGAAACTTATTCCGTGATCTGATGCCCTTTCTTATAGACATCCGCTCATCTTCGGGCGGATGTTTTTTGAGAAAATACTCTCCTGTCAGGTGTTTCTATTGACAGTAACGATGTTGGTTGTGTATCATACGTTTCTATTAATAGAAACATTCTGTGCCTTGCACACAGAAGGAGGATATATTCATGACTCCATTACCACAGATACTGATTCGCACGCTCCCGGGTGAGCGATTTACCCCCTTCGCTCTGGCACAGAAACTCAAGGCCGCAGCGATACTCGAATCTGCCTCTTTCACCCATGGTAAGGCGCGTTATTCGATCCTTCTCATTGACGAAGCGTTTCGCGTCACTCAGGAAGATGATACGGTCGCAATCACGATTGACGGTGAAAAGAGGAGCGCTGAGAGTTCCGATATCCTCGAGGTTCTTGACATGATCGCGAGAGAGCACAAAAAAGGGGAGACGGATTTTCCTCTCCCTGCTTCCGGAATCGGCTATCTCGGCTACAATTATGCGCAGCGGTGCGATACAATCCACATCGCCTCTCAGACAGATACGATCGGCGTGCCTGAATCACAGTTTCTTGTAGGTCATACCTATATTGTCTTCGATCACTTCACCGATACCATTCACATCTGTGGTTTGAACTACACACTGAGAGCAATCGATCTCGAGAAGGCGATCGAAGAAATCGGAAGACGGATCAACTCTCTCGATTTTTCCTATCTTGAGATGCCGGCTCCACCCCTCCCTTCTACCATTATCACTGATGAAAAATCGTCTCATGATGATTTCATCGAAGGTGTCAGGGAGATCAAGGAACATATTGTCAAAGGGAATCTGCTTCAGGCTGTGCTCTCCAGACGTCTCGAGATCGCCTGTGAGGAATCTGCCATCAGCGTCTATCGACGCCTTCGTTCGACCAATCCTTCTCCTTATCTCTTCTACATCGATTTCGGTGGATTCCAGATGATAGGAGCCTCTCCCGAGAGTATCGTGAAGGTGAAGCATGCTGAAGCCTCAATCCGACCGATAGCCGGAACACGCAGGAGGGGTAAGGATGCAGCGGAGGATGTTGTTCTCAGTGAGGAGCTCCTGGGCGATCCGAAGGAGAAAAGTGAACATCTGATGCTCGTGGATCTCGCGAGAAACGATCTCGGAAGGGTGTGCAGGCCGGGAACGGTCGAAGTCACCCGCTATATGGATATCGAAATGTTCTCCCATGTGATTCACATCGTCAGTGACGTCATCGGCACTCTCGATACAGAAAGATACCGTCCGATCAATGTCCTGAAATCCTCCTTTCCCGCAGGGACGGTGAGCGGAGCGCCGAAGATCGAAGCTATCGAGCGGATCAGTAAGATCGAAAAGCTCGATAGAAGTTTCTATGCAGGGGCTGTCGGGTATCTCGAGGCAGACGGTGATCTCGATTTCTGTATCTCGATACGGTGTGCATTGAAGAAGGATTCAACCTGGGTTCTGCAGGCAGGTGCAGGCATTGTCCAGGATTCGGTACCTGAGAATGAGTGGAGAGAGACCGGGCAGAAACTGGGAGCTCTCCACGCCATTCTTGCAGGAGGTGCGGTATGATTGTCATAATCGATAACTATGACTCATTCACCTATAACGTTTTTCAGGTCGTTTCCATGCAGACGAGCGAGGAAGTGAGAGTTATCCGTAACGATGAGATCACCATCGAAGAACTGGATGCCCTCGATATCTCACACCTGATTATATCCCCCGGTCCCGGACGTCCTGAAGATGCGGGGATCAGTGTCGAAGCGATACGTCATTATGCACCGACGATACCCATTCTCGGTGTGTGTCTCGGTCATCAGGCTATCGGCTACGCCTTCGGTGGTGAGATCAGGCAGGCGAGGCACATCAAGCACGGAGTTGTTGAAGAGATGGACCTTGATGCAAAAGGGGTGTTCCGGACAATCGGAATGAAGGGTACGTTCACCCGGTACCATTCACTTGCCGTGAGTGAAGAGAGCATCGAAGGAAAGCTCATTATCACCGCACGAGCTGCAGATGGCGAGATCATGGGGCTCAGACATCCCGAATATCAGGTGGAAGGGGTTCAGTTTCATCCTGAGTCCATCGCTTCTCGTGATGGGAAAAAGGTATTCAGAGCCTTTCTCTCCTACCGTCTTGAAACCTTCCCCTTCAAGAAGATACTCTCAGATATACTCGAAAGAAAGTCTATGTCCTTCGAGACCGCAAAGCTGTTTATGGAAGATCTGACCGATGGCGAACTCGATGAGAGACAGACGGCGTCGATTCTCACGGCACTTGCTGCAAAAGGTCCTTCAGCCGAAGAGATAGCCGGCTGTGCCACGGTTCTTGGAAAGAAAAAGAGACGTGTACCTCTTTCGTGTGATGTGATAGATATCGTTGGAACCGGTGGAGACGGAAAAGGGTCGTTCAATATCAGCTCACTCTCCGCTCTTACGGTCGCAACCTGCGGTCTCAAGGTAGCAAAACACGGAAACAGGGCCGTATCCTCCCTGGCAGGAAGCGCTGACTTCTATGAATCTCTCGGCTTCAATATTCAGACGAGCCCCGAAGTAACGGCACATATCATCAGGAAAACCGGTTTCGGCTTCCTCTATGCTCCCATGTATCACTCGGCTATGCGTCATGCGGCACCGGTGAGACAGGTTATGGGAGTGAAGACAATCATGAACCTTGTCGGTCCGCTGTCCAACCCGGTCGGCGCTTCCCACCAGCTTATCGGTGTCTATGCAGATTACCTTCTTGAACCGGTCGCCAGAGCCGCTCACCTCTTGGGAGTGCGCCATGTGATGAGCGTACACTCACGGGACGGATTCGATGAACTCTCTCCCTTTGCCATCAACGATATTGTGACTGTCTCTCCCGATGGAACCTTAAAGCGTGATATCTTCGATCCCTCCTTCCTCGACCTTGACCCCGGTGAGGTGGAAGCTCTCAATGGTGGAGATGCTGCCTATAACGCAAAGATGGCCCTTGAACTTCTCGACGGGAACGGCAGAGAAGGACTGATAGCCACTGTCGCTCTGAATGCAGGGGCAGCCCTGTACGTAGGAGGTAGAGCCGGATCGATCAGAGAAGGGTATGAGATCGCACGTACACATCTTCTTGACGGAAGTGTGAAAGCAAAAATCAATGAAGTGAGAGCTATTACCAATGGATGATATCCTCGTAAAAATTTGTGAAAGGCGGGAGCGTGATTACCGGAGGCTCACAAAAACCTTCGGCTCTGTGCTTCCCAGTCACCGTCGGCGACCCCTTGTCCCCTTTCTCTCTTCTCCCGGAGCGATTCTTGAGATCAAGCGTTCTTCCCCTTCCAAGGGTATCATCAATGCAAACCTTGATCCCGTCACAAGAGCCTCTTCCTACCGCTCCTCGGGAGCGAAACAGATCTCGATTCTTACCGAAGGGAATTTCTTCGGCGGGTCTCTCGATGACCTGATCGCTGTCGGGGATGCAATTGATGACGTTGCACTGCTTCGAAAGGACTTCATTCAACACGCCGACGAGATTGAGGTGTCTTACCTGGCCGGAGCAGATGCGGTTCTTCTTATCTGTGCAGTTCTTGACACCTATACGCTTCAGGAGTGCGCCGATGTCTGTGCCGAGTACGGCATTACGCCGCTCATCGAAGTACGTGATGAGGAGGATGTCAAGAAATTGAACAGTATCCGCTGTCCTTCCATCATAGCGGGAGTGAACAGTCGTGACCTGAGTACCTTTCGTATCGATCCTCTGAAGCCTGCATTGCTGTTTGATTCTCTTACCTGCACAGCTGTCTACGAATCCGGGATCCATCATCCGGGGATGTGTACCTATGCACGGTCTCTCGGTTTTACCGGAGTCCTGATCGGAGAAGCAGTCTCCCGTGATTGTTCAAGAGCTTCCGAGTATGTTACCGCTTGTGCCGATGATGCCGATTACCGTCAGGGAGCCTTCTGGAGACGCATGGCTCTGCTTACTCTGAAGCGACCGCTTGTCAAGATCTGTGGACTTGCCTGCTCATCGGATGCTCTGGTGGCCATACAGGAAGGAGCTGACCTCCTCGGTGCCGTATGTGCCAAGAGTGAGAGAGAGACAGATGAGACGGCAGCCCGAGAGATACGGAAGGCCATAAATGAGTCGCCTGCAGTGAAAAAACCGATGTTCATCGCAGTGGTGACAGAGACGCAGGGGCCGAGGTTCGCTCTTGCTCAGAGACTCTACATGGAGGGCGTTTTCGACGGACTTCAGTATCATGGCGTGAGACGTAGTGATTCTTCTCTGCCGGTCGGCTATCATGCGGTGAGGGTGAAAGATCAGGATTCGGTAGCCACTGTCCTTTCCATGATGAGAGAAGGAGAACCACGCATCCTCATCGATGGATACCTCAAGGGGATGGCAGGGGGAACCGGCATGCAGGTACACGAAGCTCTACTGGACACACTTGCAGATGCGGGACCTCTCTGGATCGCGGGAGGGCTGTCTCCTGACAATGTAAGGCAGATGCTCAGTGGCTATGATGTCGACCTTGTCGATGCTTCCTCCGCCCTGGAATTGAGACCTGGAAAGAAGGATGCAGAGTTAGTGAAGAAGTTTATACAGGAGTGTAGAAGGTGAACGTTGACAGGAAAGGATATTTTGACCGGTTCGGTGGACGGTATGTCGCTGAGATCCTTTATCAGCCACTTGAGGAGCTGGAAAGGGCCTTCAACGAGGCAATGGAGGATCCTCTGTTCATTGAGGAGTTGAAGCGGATGCAGCATCAGTATGTGGGTCGTCCCACCCCCCTCATGAAAGCCGAGAACGTTTCTCGTCTCCTTGATGCTGAGATCTACATCAAGCTGGAGGGTTATGCCCATACCGGTGCTCATAAGATCAACAATGCCCTCGGCCAGGTTCTGCTGGCAAAGAAGATGGGAAAGACCAGAGTGATTGCCGAGACGGGAGCCGGTCAGCACGGAATTGCCACTGCCGCAGCCTGTGCCCATCTCGGTATGCCGTGTGTTGTGTATATGGGGAGCACCGACGCAGACCGACAGCAGCCGAATGTAGCCGGCATGGAGTTGTACGGTGCTCAGGTAGTCAGGGTGGAAAGCGGTTCAAAGACTCTCAAAGATGCAGTCAATGAGGCTCTCAGGGACTGGGCCGGATCCTTCGGTGAAACACACTACGTACTTGGCTCTGCCCTCGGTCCGGCTCCCTATCCCGATATCGTGAGAACATTCCAGTCGATCATCGGAAAGGAGACGAAGGAACAGACGGCAGAGCTGGGATTCATCCCTGATACACTCATTGCATGTGTCGGTGGAGGCTCGAATGCCATCGGCTTCTTCTCCTCGTTTCTTGCAGACGATGCGGTGAACATGATCGGTGTAGAAGCCGGTGGAAGAGGAGAGAAATCGGGTGAACATGCAGTGCGGATGAGTGATGAGAGCTCTCGTGATGCTATCATCCAGGGGTACAAGAGCAGGTTTCTCGTCGATGAGGACGGTCAGGTTCTGAATACCCATTCGATCTCCGCTGGACTCGATTATCCGGGGATAGGGCCTCAGCTCGCATCTCTTGGGGAAAGAGGAAGAATAACATTCACCCGGGCAAGTGACCGGGAAGCCCTTGATGCCTTGAAGTTCTTTGCAGAGCATGAAGGCGTGCTGTTCGCTCTGGAGAGTGCCCATGCGGCTGCAGTTGCCATCAAACTGGCGCAACAGAAGAGTCTGAAGGGAAAGACCGTCATCAACATGTCCGGCCGGGGAGAGAAGGATCTGTTCATTACCTCTGCTGTACTGCGAAAGGAAGAGTGGAGGAGTTTCCTTCTCGATGAATTGAAACGACTGGAGGAAACAGATGTCTAAGGTGAGAATCATGAGCCATCTCATCGCGGGATACCCCGATGATGAAGGAATGTATGCGGCAGCCAGAGGTCTTGTAGAGGGCGGAGCTGCCTATCTGGAGATTCAGCTCCCTTTCAGTGACCCCTCGGCAGACGGGCCTGCCATACAGAAGGCCTGCTCCGAAGTTCTCTCGAGAGGGTACCGGGTAGCTCAGGGGATGAAGGCGATCAGAGATCTGAAGGTACTGTACCCGCAGGTGCCTGTGTTCATCATGACCTATGCAAACCTTGCCTACTGTATCGGCATAGAGTCTTTTGTGGCATCGGCACAGGAATCTGGTGCAGAGGGGCTTATCATCCCGGATCTTCCCTTCGATGCGGACGAAGGCCTTAATGCAGCCTGTGAGAAGTACGGTATCACCTCGGTCATCGTCGCAGCGCCTTCGATGAGCGCTGAGCGTATCGAGAAGATGACCAGGGAGAACAGACCCTACATCTATGCAGCCCTCAGAGCAGGTATCACTGGAGAACAGACTCATCTTGATGAATCTATACTCTCGTTCATCGAACGTGTAAGGGGTTCCTCCAGAGTACTCGGGGGCTTCGGGATCAGTACCGGTCAGCAGGCCGCTCTCCTTGCCCCTCATGTAGATGCCGTTGTCGTGGGCTCCGCCTTCGTCCGTCTGATCACCTCAGCATCTGCTGAAGGTCCTGAAGCTATCACCTCTGCTCTCAAGGAGAAGATGCATAAACTGACGGGGTGTACTGAACCCTCCTGACAGGAGGGCATTGACTTTTTTCACTCAGGAGAGGGTGAATCGTACCGGATAGAGCAGGGTTACTGCAACTGCCTCCCCCTGCTTCATTGCCGGCTTTCCTGTGAGACCCCGGAATGCCCGCACAGCGGCCTCGGCAAAACCGTAGCCGGGGTCCTGCTCTACAATGACCCGTTCGACCTGTCCGTAAGATGAGATGAAGAGTCTCAGCATGACAAGGCCCTCCTTTCCCTGCCGTTTTGCCAGATCGGGATAGACTATCCGAGAAGCAAGGAGCGCACGGTCGAAGCCGGGGGCAGTGGTGACCTCGTCGAGAGAATGGTAGTGCATCACAGTCCATTCCTGTTCCTTTCCGGTATGAGAGCTCTGGTCTGGTGAGGGTACAACTTGCTGCGGTGAGGCTTGTCGTTGTGGTCGCTCTATAAGAGGCATCTGTTCTCCCACAGTGTCACTCAGGCCGGCCAGCTGTGAGAATGTGGGCATAAGGAGATCCGTGGAATTCTCATATCCTTCTGTGTCAGAGGTCTGAGATCTCTGTTCGTGCGGCTCCTTCTGCGGCTCACTCTTCACCTGCTCCTCTCGCAGTCTATCTCCTTCAATGGTAACATCGTCTATGGGTGCCGGAGGAGTCAGTCTGATTTTCACTGACGCAGAATGAGCAGAAACCTCCTGCGGGGTCAAGCTGATGGGTATGAAGAGGATGGCTATCATAATGAGTGTCGTCATAACTACTATCAGGACTTTTCCGTGTATTCTCATCGCTCCTCCACGATGCATTCAAGCACCTCTACGTTGAGACTCCTCAGATGTTCGAGAACCGGAGCGATGTGTGTGAAAGGCGTATCTCTGTGTGCTATCAGCGTGTAGGTCTCACTGAAAGGAATAGCACGGATTGTGATGGCCTCCTGTTCGAGGAATACCTTCCCCTGATCGTTCACCGTCAAAGTCGGTGATGATTCATCTGCTTTTTGTGCTGATGCGGTGTGTGGCAGCGTAATGTCAGCTGGAAGCTGCCTTGTTGTGACCGCGAGAATGAGGAAGAACAGGAGGAGAAGAAATGCGATATCGGTGAGGGCAGAGGCCGAGGGAGTTCGTTTCCGTCTCATGGTACTTCCTCAAGATTCACAGAGGCAGCGGGGCTCTGCGAAATGAGAGAAAGGGTATGTACCACCTGCTGCCACCGGGTCTGTCCTTCGACCATGAGTGTGAGGCGTGTAGCAGCGTCAAACTCTGCTGCGAGCTGCTCAATCTCCAGTACTCCAGTGGCGGTCGCGACCCTGCCATCCTGTCTCAGAGTTACAGAGAGTGTCCTTCCGACAGTGTCCTCTCCACCCGAGCTGGGTTCCACCTTCAACGGGATCGCACGGGAAGCACCCACTCCGGCCAGAAGGAGGAAGAATATAATGAGTAGAAAGGCGATGTCGCCCGGTTGAGCTAGCTCTTTTCTTTTTCGCATACTGATTCGATGGCATACTCCAGGAAGAAACCTGCTATCGTGGCGACAAGCGATATGATCAGACCGAAAGCAGTGGTGAACAGCGCTTCATAAAGCCCTGAAGCGACCGTCTGAAGCTGTACAGAAGCAGCATCAGCCACCGCTTTGAAAGCATTGATCATGCCTGTGACGGTACCCAGAAAGCCCGTGACAGGAGCTATCATCGCTATCAGGTCGAGAATCGAAAGGGGTCGTTCAAGCCGCTCCTTAGATACCGGCTGCTGTTCCCTCGATGCCCCGATGATAGTCACGATCCGTTCTATGATGATGACAATCATGGTGACAAAGAGCATGTAGAGAGGCCACATGACGGCCCCTCCTTTGTTCATCAAAGAAGCGAGGGTAGTATGATCCATCACTACAGCCTCACATCTCCTCCGAGCCGTACCTTCACACCCGGCATCGGGTAGCCTCCGCCTGTCAGTTCGTAGGAGGTGTTCAGGAGATTATCAACGGCTGCATAGAGAGACAGCGTATCATGGACTCGGTATGTACCGCTCACGTTGATGAGGAGTGCTTCATTGAGCGTACTGGTTCCACCGAGGTATTCACCGCTGAGAGTGAGGTCATATTTCTCCCGAGAGAGGAAGATGGCTCCTTTCACTGTGTGCTTTCTCACATGAGTCACTTCTACATCATCCCGGAGTGTCTGTCCGCCCGAGAGGTCGAAACTTCTGTTGTACTGGTAGGATACCTGAGCAGAGAGGTCTTCAGAGATGGATACGCTGACGCTCTGTTCGGTTCCAAGGTAGAACGAGTGTGCAACATTCGCCGGCAGATACGTCGGTGTTTCGTAGGTGATTGCATTATAGATATCACGTATGAACAGTGTCCCCTCGTACGAGAGATTCTCCCGGCTGATGGCTACCCCCACATCACCGTTCCACCCTTTCTCCGTCTCGAGGTCGGGATTGCTCATGAACGGCCAGTAGAGCTCACTGAAGGTGGGAGTCCTTTCCGCATAACTGACGGTCGCCCTCACCTCCACATCACCGTTGATGGTATACAGAGCTCCGAGCGATGCATTGGGAGAGAGAGTGGCAAGATCACTGAGGTAGGCGATATTGAGACTCGGGAAGATGCTGAGCTGTCCGTCGCTTGAGTATATACCTGCATGTGCGTATCCTGAAACTGTCTGTCTGCTGTTTTTTCCCACATCTGTGCTGTCGACGTAATCAAGGGAGTAGAGAGCTCCGGTTGTGAGTGTGTATCGCTCTGAGAGGTTCCATATGCCAGAGAGCTGTACCGATCCCTTGTGGGTGTTGTGGATGCTGTCCTGATAATCTGCATCGTGGAAGAACGTCCTTCCGTAGGTGTAGTCCATGTCAGCCTGCAGTTCACTGATTACATCTGCCGGATCGTCCAGAATGAAGGTGTTGTGGGTCCCTGCAAGGAGAGCTTTCTGCTTATCTTCAGCGGTGAGACCCCAGACAAGACCTCCGGGGACACCCAGATCCCGGTAGCTGAACAGATTTCGTGATTGGAACGACAGAGTGTCATTCACACGTGTGTCCACCTTGAAACTTCCATGCCCTTCATACAGCTGCGCATTATCACGAACCTCTGTTGCTGTGCCGTTATCATAGGTATAGGCGTTCTGCGCAATCTGGCCACCGACAGTCGCTATGATTTCGTTGTTTGCATAGGCTATATCGAGTTTCTGACTGTCCAGGATCGAGAGGAGATCTTCTGAAGAGAGTGAAGGGATGAAGGAACCGTTCTCAAAGGATACGGAGAACGGAGTCTGTGATTCCACTCCCTTTTTTGTGATGATATTGACTATTCCACCTATCGCATTGGTTCTTCCCAGGTTGCCAGGCCCGCTCTTGATGATCTCGATGCGCTCTACGATATCCACCGGGATGGCAGAGAGGTCGAATGATCCATCATGAGCAGAGGAGAGAGGGACTCCGTCAAGATAGATCAGGTTCTTTGAGGAGGTCGCTCCTCTGATCACGACATTCTGCATGGCACCGAGAGAGCCTACAGAATTGAACGATGTACCAATAGCTTTTCCCACAAGTTCTGCGGTCGTTTGAGCATGATAGGCTTCAATCTGTTCTTGAGAGATGACTGATACGGATGACGAACTGTTCGTCTGTGCATCAGATGAGATTGCACTGGCAATGACCAGCTCAAAGGCTGTGCCGAGATCGGCGATCGCTTCTGCTGCATACAGAGAACTGATGGTGAGCAGTAGGACCAGAGAGAAGATTCCGCGCTTCTTCATGAAGGGCCTCCAGGGAATGATGTCCGGATGCAAAACTCCATGGAGGGTGAAAGGGAACTCGAGAAGACCCATTTTCAGCATGCTGTACTCTTTTTCCACGAAGAATTGTTCTCTGGAAGCGTCTCCTGGCTTACGAATCAACTTACTGACAGGCCTTCTCATCCCGAAAGGACAATGGCATTGACTGTGTTCATCATCGATTACAGTGGCGGGACCGCCGGGGAATCACACCCCGTTCCGTTTTTCCAGATCCAGCAGACTCAGGGTAGTGTGTTTCACCACCTGCTGTCAATCGCTGTTCACGGAAATGATTCAGTCGGCGGAGAAGATCTCTTCATCTCCTTCTTTTGTCGATACATCTTCTCATCAACCCGTGTGTAGAGTTCGTCATAGGGCATGCCGGGTGTAAACATCTCAAGACCGTAACTGAAACGAAGGTTCTGAATCAATGGATCGTGATGGGCCGTACAGGCAGCTGTAATCTGTGCAATGATATCTTCTTCCTTCGTTTCGCCATGTTCGATGACGATGATGAACTCATCGCCTGCGAGGCGGGCAACCATCCGTTCCCCGTCGAACACGTGAAGGAGAATCCTGCTGAATTCCTTAAGCACAAGATCTCCGGCCAGATGCCCGTGCTCATCGTTAATGCCCTTGAAGTCGTTCAGGTCAGTCATCATGAGACGAAAGGAAACATGCTGCGAGATGAGGGTGCTCACATACCTGTCGTAGATCGAGCGGGAGTAGATGCCGGTGAGAAAATCTTTCTCTCCTGCGCTCGATTCAAGGAATGTGTAGGCAATAAGTATCGCGATACCCACCGTTGTCCAGGAGAAGTTGAGGTGGATGTTCACCGCCTGCACTGCCATGCCTATGATCGGGATGAACAGGAAGGCGAAGACGGTGCGGTACACGTTCGTCTCTATCCTGTCACGGGCCCGGAAAGTGAGAGCGAGTATGGTGAGGTAGATCAGAACAACCAGTATATGGTTGAACAAGTGGAACATAAGCTGCTCGTAATGGTTCTGTGCCGGGTCAATGGTAAAATAGAGAGGAAAGGCGAGATTTATAAGAAGAAGGATAGCGACTATGAGAGCGGCTATCTGGTAGAAGTACCGTTTTTGCAGCCTTCTCCAGTCGTTGTTGATCTTCAGGTCGATATACGCGGCGAACAGGCCTGCGATGACAGGGGCAAGGAGAACAAGGAGTGCGTTTGCAATATGATTGAGAACGAACCCGATCCCGGTAGGAGTGCCATCGAATATCCAGGAGAGGGGTTCTGTCACGATGCTGAGGAGAGTTGCCGCGATGATCCATGTCAGCAGCCGCTTCGATTGGAAGACAATCTGCGATTGCCCTTTTATGATGATCAGCAGGGCTGCAAGCATGATCACTGCATAGATATTGATCTGAAACTGTTCAATAAATTTCACTACCGCTCCTGTGAACCTGCGAAAGCCCTCCCGAACCACTGTATGTACTGATCCATAGGATACAGTGTTTTTTCAGGTAAGGATATAGATTCTGAGAGGAAATTTCTTCACGTACCGCTGAATTTCTCTACTGAAGGTCTGAAGGGAATATTTCTCACGGCGAGTCCGCCGAGGACAAGTGCCAGACCTGCGGCATGTATCAGGCTGAACGGCTTTCCCAGGAGGGTGTCTATGATGATTCCCATGAAGAACTCTCCTGCGTAGGTTGCCAGGACCAGAGCAAGGGCGCTCATGTGTTTCACCAGGATATTCTGTCCTGCCATCCCGACGATCCCGAGGAGACCTCCGAACAGAAGCAGAGGAAGAGGTATCGCCATGATAGTCACCCGGGTCGTCGCAGACAGAATGCCCAGAAGAAGAGCGAGGAGGAAAATGACGGTAAGGCCACTTGCATAGTTGATCTGCAGTGTTCTCATATGGCCGTAATAGAAGCCGAGGGCGGAATTCATCAGTATCTGCAGCATGAGAATGATTCCCGGTGCGACAGAAAGAAGGATGGCTGTTACGGGAATGGCATAGGCGAACCCGACCGCAGTGACGCCGGCGGCAATCAGGAGCAGGGCTATGAGGTCTGTTGCAAGACGCGATCTTTTGTTAGCACAGGAGAGATCGAAGAGAAAGGCGACGAGCGTCTGTCCTGCAAGCATCCCGCTGAGAACGAGGACTACACCGCCTGCCCGAAAAGCCGCATTGTTCAGTGCGACTATCACAAGACCGAGCGTTCCCGTGATGAAGTAGTACAGGGGAGGTCTCTTTCCCCTTTCCCCGACTTTTCGTTTAGAGAACAGGAGGAGAAATGAGGAGCCGGTCAGTCCTACAGTGTAGATGATGAGGAGTGCGAGAATCTGACCCGCTTGTGCGGATAGTTCCCCGTTTACACTTATCATGACCGAGATGCCGCATCCTATGAGAATAGAAATAATGATGAAGAGCACTGCAGAGCCCCCTCGAGTTTGCGTCCTACAGGTATACATGATATGCTGTGCTCTGAGGAGGACATATGTCCGCTAGTGAATCTTTTTCTTCACTTTTTCCCCACCTGAGTTCTCTCATACCATCGGTACAGTTCCAAACGTATGCGTCAGGAAGGTTCCTTGTTCGTGAGAGGGACACGATAGACCATCTGTTCTTCCTCATGTCCGGGGAAGCCTGGGTGACTCAGAATCTTGCCAATGGAAGGGCGCATCTTTACCAGATACACTCTTCAGGTGACATCGTGGGAGATGTGGAATATTACCTTGGCTGTGAAGCTACCTGTTCTGTGCAGTGCATGAGTGAGGTCTCGGTGGGAAGGATCCCCTATCGTACCGTTGAAACGATCGAGAAGGAACATCCCGAGCTCTCGAAGGCTCTTGCGACGGCACTTGCTTCCAAGCTTCGAACGAGTTCGTTCGCCGCTGCAAGGAATCTGAGCTATCCCCTTATCTACCGATTTGCACACTACCTGATTTCAACAGGATTGGCCTTTATTCCCAACACACGCCTTGAGGAAGCCGCAGAACTGCTGGGCAGTTCTCGACGACATCTGAGAAGGGTCATCTCTCAACTTGAAGACCAGGGTGTGTTGCGAAGGAATGGAAAAGGGATTACTGTTGAAAACGAAGAGCGTCTTCAGATCCTGAGCTCTGAAATAGATCCATGATGATCAGGCCTCAGGTGCCTTGGTCATACAGGAAACAACATCTGAAAGTGCAATTACAGGCAGGATAAGAGCGGATCAGCATCTTGCCAATGAAGCATTCCATTTCGATGTCTCGAACAGTCTGTTCACAAACAGAATCAATGACTCGAAAGATGTGGTGATATCGATCTGACCTCACACATTCTGTCATTGCGAAGTACACGTGGCTCACACCACAAAAACCCACATACAAAGACGAAGGTCCTACCGTTTTCAGTAGGACCATCTGATAAGAGGTGCCGATCGGATTCGAACCGATGCATAGAGGTTTTGCAGACCTGTCCCTTACCACTTGGGTACGGCACCAGTAACACATGGAAGATAGCAGAAAAGAAGAGGATATGCAACCCCGACGGTAGGCTGAAAGGGTCTGAACGTTTTGTTGATATGTATGGAATATTACAGGTGTTTCTGAACGTTTTGTATTGACTATCTGATAAAACGAAACATATAATTCAAATACGTTCATTATTAGGGGAGAGTTTCCTTGTGATACCTGCAGATAGAAAGAGAAGGATCATGGAGATAATACGCACCGACCGCGCTGTGGAGGTGCATGATCTCAGTGAACACTTCGGTGTCAGTGAACTGACGGTCAGAAGAGATCTGGATCAGCTGGCTGCGGAGGGGTTGATAGAACGAACCCATGGTGGTGCAACCCTGAGGCGATCCCTGCCTGTGGAACCCCTGTACAGTGAAAAATTCGCGGAACAGAGAGAGCAGAAGCTAGCAATAGCGAAGAAGGTCGTGGAGTTTGTTGAAGAAGGAGACACACTTTTCATAAACAGCGGATCCACCACCTTCGAGGTGATACGTGCCTTGCGGGATAAGCGGGTTACCATCGTCACGAATAATATCGATGCCGCACGCATCGTCGATGAGGGGGCCGCCTTCACTCTGGTGTGTATCGGCGGAGTCTATCGCTCCCGTTCTCACAGTGTCTCCGGTTCCCTTTCATCCCCCCTCATACACCAGATCTATGCAAACAAGGCGATTATCGGAGTGGATGGGATCAGTGTCACTTCAGGTCTTACGACCCCTGTCATGGAGGAGGCTGAAACCACACGACAGATGATCGAACGGACCGTAGGGTCGGTGATAGTGGTCGCTGACGGGAAGAAGATCGGAGTGATCTCAAATTTCGTGACAGCAGGTATTGATTCGGTAGATATCATCGTGACCGATAGCGATGGCGGTAAGATATTGAACACAGAAGAGTTGAAAGAGAGGGATATCTCCCTCGTAATAGGATAGGAGGTGTACTATGTCGTATGCAGATGACTATAAGGATTGTTCATGGCTCGATTTTGAGACCCTGGAACGGTTCATGGTTGATGCCCTCAAAGCAGTGGGCATCAAGGAAGAGGATGCAGCTATCATCGGGGATGTCCTGATCGAAAGCGATAAACGAGGAATTGATTCCCATGGAATCGGTCGCCTGAAACCGATCTATATTGACCGGATCAATATCGGGATCATGAATCCTGTCACCGAGATAGAGGTGCTTAAGGATGATATGACTACTGCTGTCCTTGACGGCCATAACGGAATGGGGCATGTAGTTGGGAAAAAGGCTATGGAAATGGCCATTGAAAAGGCAAAGACCTACGGAATGGGTATGGTGGCAGTACGAAATTCTAACCACTACGGTATCGCGGGTTACTATGTGACCATGGCAACCGATGCGGGCATGATAGGGATCACAGGAACCAATGCCAGGCCCTCGATAGCTCCCACCTTCGGTGTCGAAAACATGCTGGGAACCAATCCTCTTACTTTCGGACTACCAACAGATGAGGAGTTCCCCTTTGTCCTTGACTGTGCGACCAGCGTATCACAGCGGGGCAAAATCGAAGTGTATGGGCGCGCAGGCAAAGACCTTCCTCCCGGCTGGGTGATCGGTCTTGACGGCACGACCCGGACTGACACGGCACAGGTCCTCAAAGATCTTACTACCGGAGAAGCTGCCCTTACCCCCCTCGGCGGTATCGGTGACCAGACCGGCGGATATAAGGGCTTCGGCTATGCGATGGTCGTCGAGATTCTCTCTGCAGCCCTCCAGGACGGAGCTTTCATGAAAGAGTTGAACGGGTTCGACGAGAATCACAAACCGATTCCCTATCCACTCGGACATTTCTTCGTCGCCATTGATCCGGCACGATTTTTGGGACTTGATGTGTTCAAGCGTATTTCCGGAACGATCTGCAGACAGATCAGGGCAAGTCAGAAGGCCCCCGGCGAAGATCGTATTTATACAGCCGGAGAGAAGGAATGGGAAGCCTACCAATACCGTAAAGAGCACGGATGTCCCGTACCCCCGTCACTTCAGAAGATGATGGTGGAACTGCGCGATACCTATAATCTGAATTATTCATTCGATTTCGAATGAACCGAGTGTGAAGGAGTATACTATTATGGATGTTCTGAAAGAGAAAGCCCTCAGGTACCATGAGGCAGACGGAAAACCCGGCAAGGTGTCGGTCGTACCCACCAAACCCTGTACGACAGCAGATGAACTCTCACTGGCCTATACCCCCGGGGTTGCAAAACCGGTGCTTGAGATAGCCGATAACCCGGAAGACGCCTACCGGTACACCTCTAAGGGGAACCTCGTTGCCGTGATTTCGAACGGAACAGCTATCCTTGGTCTCGGTGACCGCGGGGCACTCGCCTCTAAGCCTGTCATGGAAGGTAAGGGTGTGCTGTTCAAACGATTTGCAGATATCGATGTATTTGACATCGAGCTCGATGTGACCGATCCGAAGAAGATCATTGAAATGGTAAAGGCGATGGAGCCGACCTTCGGGGGCGTGAACCTTGAAGATATCAAGGCTCCCGAGTGTTTTGAGATCGAACGGGCTCTCATAGAGCAGTGTGATATTCCGATCTTTCACGATGATCAGCATGGGACTGCCATCATCAGCACAGCCGGGTTGATGAATGCCTGTGAGATAGTTGGTAAGAAGCTTGAAGATGTGAAGGTTGTCGTCAACGGAGCCGGGGCTGCAGGTATCAGCTGTGCAAAAATGTTTGTCGCTGCCGGAGTCTCACGCGACAATATCACGATGCTTGACTCGAAGGGTGTTGTGTACGCAGGTAGAAAGGAGTCGATGACAGAAGAAAAACTGGAGTTCGCACGGGAAACCGATAAGAGAACGCTCTCAGATGCGATGGCCGGTGCTGATGTGTTCATGGGACTCTCGGTTGCCGATTGTGTGACCCCCGGGATGCTGTCCTCGATGGCAAAGGACCCTATCGTCTTCGCCATGAGTAATCCGAATCCGGAAATCTCCTATGAACTGGCAGTCGCAACGCGAAGTGACGTGATCATGGCCACCGGAAGAAGTGACTTTCCTAACCAGATCAATAACGTGCTGGGCTTTCCCTTCATCTTCAGGGGAGCTCTCGATGTACGGTCGAAAACCATCTCGGAAGGGATGAAGATGGCAGCAGCGAAAGCGCTTGCAGCTCTGGCAAAAGAGCCTGTACCGGAGATTGTAGCCAAAGCCTATGGCGGGAAGGCCTTCTCTTTCGGTAGAGAGTACATCGTCCCCAAACCTTTTGACCCACGGGTCATAAGCTGGGAGGCCGTTGCTGTCGCGAAGGCTGCCTGTGCCGAAGGGCTGGCAAAGAAACCGATCACTGACTGGGTTGCCTATGAAGAGGAACTGGTGAAGAGAATGGCCCCCTACTGGGTCTGAGCGTGATACTCTGAAGGGACCAATGCCTGCATAGTCCCTTCAGCTCCACT
>JAFGUP010000161.1 GCA_016938475.1 Sphaerochaetaceae bacterium | reverse complement strand
CCCACCGGAGGTGTGAACAGCCCGATAGCAAGGGAAGTTACCAGTACGGTTCCGAAGTGAAGCGGGCTGATCTGGGCCGCAGCGGCCACGGGTGCGAAGATCGCACCGAGCAGGATCAGTGCCGGGGTCACATCGATGAACAGGCCGGTGAACAGGGCAAGGATGGAAATAAAGGCGAGAATCAGGGTCTTGCTCTGGAGGTAGGTGACCGCCCAGGTCGCCAGTGCCTGCGGAAGCAGGAGATAGGAGAGGATCCCTGAGAGAATCGAGGCGGTCGCGATGATGAACAGCACGACCGAGGTCTGGATGACTGTCTCCTTCAAGGCATGGATCACCGTCCGTACTGTCAACTCATGATACACGAACTTCCCGACGATCAGTGAATAGACGACTGCCATCACTGCAGCCTCAGTGGCGGTGACGATACCGAACACGATCCCCAGGATGATGATTGCCGGCATGACGAGGGCAGGGAGGCTGTACAGGAGGATGCGCGGTACTTCACTGAGTTTCACCCTGTCGTTTCTCGGGTAGGCTTTTCTGCGTGAGATCAGCGCGTTCAGCACGAGCATTCCCAGACCGATCAGGATACCTGCTACGGCAGTTGAGAAGAACATATCGCGTACCGAGGCATTCGCGATGGATGCCAGCAGCACCATAGGAATACTCGGCGGAATCAGGATGCCGATAGTTGAGGAGGTCGCGTTGATCGCCACCGAATACTCTTTGTCGTACCCTGCCTTGTTCATCGTTGGGATAAGGATGGAGCCCAGTCCGGAGGCGTCGGCTACGGAAGAACCCGACACTCCGGCGAAGATCATACTTCCCACGATAGATACCGAGGCGAGTCCGCCTCTCCAGTGCCCGACGAGCATATTGGCAAAGTCGAGCAGTCTTCGTGTCACTCCCCCCATGTTCATCAGGTTCCCTGCCATGATGAAGAAGGGAATCGCAAGGAGTGGGAAGGAGTCTGTCCCCGAGAACATCTTCTGCACGATGAACAGGAGAGACAGGCTCTCGTTCGTAATCACGAAAGCGACACTGGAAAGGCCGAGGGCAAAAGCGATGGGAGCGCCCAGAACGATAAGAAACAGAAAGCTTATCAGAAAGATAGTCATAGCGGCAACTCCTTTTCCGGCTCAATGCCTGTGATGGCATTGCCCACATATTCGATAGCGAAGAGAAGGATGATAAAGCCTGAGAACGGGATGACCAGATAGACGGTCCGCATGGAGATGTTGATTGCACTCGAGATCTGTTTCGCGCTCTTGAAGGCAAAGATCCATCCCTGCTGCATCATCACGACTGAGAATACCGCTATCAGTGAATGCACGATTATGTGGATGTACTTCTTCCACGTTGTCGAGAGGGCGTTGACGAACAGGTCAACTCCCACCTGCGCTCCTTTCCTGTATGCGATAGGTGATGCAAGAAAGAGCAGCCAGGACATCATCCTGCGCGACATCTCTTCAGTCCACGAAATCGAGTAGGGGAAGAGATACCTTGATATCACCTGCAGAGAGGTGGATACGACCATCGCAAGAAGAAGCAGAAGGCAGAACGCCATCAGGATTTTCTCGATGTATGTGTTGATAGCAGTAAAACGTTTCACGTTTCCTCCAAAGTTTCATCTTCCTATCAGGGCTTTCACGATGGAAAGCCCTGATACCTGTGTGTATAGATTATTCGTATTTTTTCCCGGCTTCAACGATTGCACTGTAGATTTCCACAAATCCGTCGACATTGGCAAACTGTTTGTAGACGTCCCTCGTCATCGCTCTCCAGGAAGAGGTGTCAGGATAGGTCACGGTCATCTGTGCAGAGACCTTCTCCATCAGTTCGTTCTCCTGCTCCTTCGCGAGTCTGTCGTTGAAGACGGCTGACTCTGCAGCTGCCTTTGCGACCCACTCCTTCTGCTGGTCAGTGAGCTTCTGCCATCGGTCCTCGGTGATGTTGATGAACATGAAACCGTACACATGGTTGGTGACTCCCAGATAGTCAACAGCCTCGTAGAACTTTGCCGAATCGATCGTGCTGATCGGGTTCTCCTGACCGTCGATGGTTCCCGTCTGAAGAGCTGTGTAGACTTCAGTGAACGCCATGGGGGTCGGGCTGGCTCCCAGAGCTTTCCACAGGGCGACTCTGGCAGGCATTTCCGGAACACGGATCTTCAGGCCGGCGAGGTCTGCCGTACTGTTGATCGGTCTGCTGGTCGTCATGAGACGGGGAGTCCTCATGTACATGTTCAGGATCCTGATCCCCGCGGTGTCGATCAGGCGGTTGTAGATCTTCTCTCCGACCGGACCATTGAATACTTCCTTTGCATGGTCTTCGCTGACAAACAGCAGGTCATACTCAAGAATCATCATGGCAGGGTCGAAGTTCTGGAGAATACCGGATACGACAGACATGTCGAGTGTGCCGAGCTGCTGGGATTCGACGATTTCCCGTTCCCCGCCTGCAAGGCCGTTTCCAAGGACGTCGCACTTCATCTTTCCGCCGGAATACTCTTCAAGAAGTCGTGCGAACTCCTTTGCTGCCTCAAGCTCCGCTGTGCCATCATTCTGAGATGAACCGAGTTTCAGTGTGATCACCTTATCTTCAGCTGCATCCGAACCTCCCTGAGCCGTAATGAACGATACGGCCAGAACCATGACGAGTAAAAGAACAATCAGTTTCTTCATACTCTCCTCCTTTGTTGAAATTGTTATGGTACAGAGGAGAACACCTCCTCGTCTCATATCTGTTATGCTTTGTGCTCATCCCTTACGAACAGAATCTTACCTGCTTTCTTTGTCTGTTCAAATGCCTGTTCGAACTCTTCGAACGGGAATGTATGGGTAACCACGTCAAGCAGGTTTATCCTGCCGTTCTCGACAAGAGAGAGAAGGGAGTGCCAGGTGCTCCACAGTCTCCTGCCGAACAGACCTTTTATGCTGGCACCTTTGGTGTTCACGTTCTGCGTGATGTTGATGGACACTTCACCTGCAGGGTGTCCGACTGTCACCACGCGTCCTTCGAGGCGAAGGCAGTCGAACATCGTCTTATATACGAGTGGAGAACCGCTCATCTCGATGATGACATCGGCCCCACGGCGAACTTTCGTGTGTTCGAGGATGATGCTGACGTGGTCTTCCTCAAGGGAGTTGATCGTCACGTCGGCGTATTTCTTTGCAAGGGAGAGCTTGTAATCGTCGATATCGACGGCGATGATCTTCCCTGCCCCTACTGCCTTCGCGATCATCATCGCCAGAAGGCCGATCGCACCGGAACCGAAGATCACAACGGTGTCACCGGCTTCGATCCTGCTCTCCTCGATCGCCCGCATGGCGACACCCGCGGGCTCGAACAGACTGCCCTCTTCAAAGGAGATCGAATCAGGGAGGGGAAAGGCGACTGATTCCGGCACCAGTGCATAGTCGGAGAAGCATCCGTTGTAACTGGTTCCGTAGATTTTCATGTTCTGGCAATTGTGAGCCTCTCCTGTCTTGCAGTGATAACACTCACCACAGGGGATATGTGTCTCTACAGAAATCTTCTGACCGACCTTCAGTGTCGTCACCTCCGACCCGAGTTCAATGATCGTACCGCACACTTCATGACCCAGCGTAAAGGGAAAGGTAAGTCCGAACTTCTTAGAAAAGTTTTCTGCAGCACTGTTCCAGAAGTAGTAGTGGACATCAGTCCCGCAGATAGCGGCTGCCTTCACCTCGATGAGTACTTCCCGAGGGCCAGGGGTGGGAGTAGGGGTCTCTTTCTGTACCGCTCCCTGGTTGGGACCTGTTTTTACTATAGCCTTCATATGTGGTAACTCCCTAATTTGTATGATGTATCTTTTTCAAACCAACATGATTCATATCTGATTTGTTGGATGTTTACTATCCTAATATGACTTTATTCACCTGTCAACATAAAAGATAAAAAGTTTTTCCGGTGGGTTTTTCGACGAATAGAAAATTTATAAAATATTGTTATATAATAAATTAATTGCTTTAAAGCTCGCTTTTCCCTGTTACGAGACCTGTGTAATGTATAAGGCAATATGTATGATGATTAATTTCTGTAGGGGAAATATAACATCAGATGTATCTGCTTTGTTGTGCGAAAATATCAGGGTATGAGGGGGGGGCCGCTCCGGTGGACTCTCTGATCGCTATGCAGAGAGAGCTGCTGATCATGGAGAACGGAAGGCGGATAGGAATAGAGTACCAGCTGTCGGAGGCTCCGAAACCAACGAAATCGATGTATGTCGCGCTTGAGGACCTTGCCCTTGATAGCATCTATGTTATTTATCCCGGAAAGGAGCGATATCCTCTGCACGAGAGAATCGAGGTGATTTCACTGTCGCTGTTCATCGGTGAGTGTCTGAATCACACCTGAGTCGTGGAGGTTGGGAATCACGGGATCCTCTCTATCAATCGAGGGAGGTGCAGCTCAGTTCAGTGCTTCGAACACACCTTTCTTTGTGTTTTTGCGTACAGAATCCCAGTTGAAACAGCGTCCGTTCATGCAGATGTACGTACCATATTCCTTCTCCAT
>JAFGUP010000160.1 GCA_016938475.1 Sphaerochaetaceae bacterium | reverse complement strand
CGGTATCCCCTCGATATTTTCATATATATTTGACAGGAAGCTCATCCATGGCATACACTTTGTCAGTGAATATCCATTCACTAAATCAATTACCTCAAGGAGAGATGGTATGAAGAAACTAGCTCTGTTACTGATTCTGGTCCTCGTCTTTACCGGCACCCTGATAGCACAGGGAAGCCCGGAAGCTGAAACTGCCCAGGAAGGCCCGTTCAAGGTGGGAGTCCTGTACATCAGCAGCCCCGGAGATATGGGTTATTCCTACATGCACGATGTAGGGACAAAGGCGGCTGAAGCTCACTTCGGCGACCAGATCGAAGTTGTCCGGATGGAAGGAATTCCCGAGAACGATGCAGCTGCCCGTGCAATGGAACAGATGGTCGATGAAGGGTGCGGCATCATCTTTGCCAATTCCTACGGTTACATGGACTACATGGCCCAGGTGGCAGAAGAGAATCCCGATGTCTACTTCGAACACTGCTCAGGCTATCTCTCAGATGACAATATGTCGAACTACTTCGGCCGAATGTATCAGATGAGATACCTCTCAGGTATGATCGCAGGCAGAATGAGCAAGACTGGTAAAATCGGTTATGTCGGTGCCTATGCGATCCCCGAGGTCATCAGAGGTATCAACGCATTCACCCTGGGTGCACGTGCAGCCAATCCCGATGCAACTGTCACTGTCGTGTGGACCAACACATGGTTCGACCCTTCCCTCGAACGTCAGGGAGCTGTTGCTCTTCTTGATGGCGGTGTGGACGTGATCGCACAGCATCAGGATACGACCGAACCCGCAAAAGCCGCGATCGAAAGAGGGAAATATGCCGTTGGATATAACGCTGATTTCCGCAAGATCACCGGTAGCGACAACGTGCTGGTTTCCCCGATGTGGTCCTGGGGCAATTACATGATCCCGCAGATCCAGAAAGCAATCGACGGCACCTGGGAAAGCCAGTCATACTGGGGTGGACTCGAGGATGACATGATCAATCTTTCACCGATCTCTCCCCTCGTTCCCGAAACCTGTGTCCAGAATGTAGCGACCACTCAGGAAAAGATCGCCAACGGCCAGTGGGATGTCTTCTGGGGTGAACTCAAGGATAACACCGGCAAGGTTCGCCAGAGTGCAGGTGAGAAAATGAGCGATGGAGACATGCTTTCCATGGACTGGTTCGTAGAGGGCGTTATCGGCTCAACGAACTGACTTGCTTACGTGAGTTGCTCGAAGGGCAGACAGCAGTGTCTGCCCTTTCTTGTGAACCTTCCTGTGGGCCCCTCTGGACACAGATCACGATACTCATAACAAAAGGTAAATATGGCATGGAAACACGTGAAAGAATTCCCGTCGTAAGCATGCAGCACATCACGAAACATTTCCCCGGTGTGCTGGCTAATGACGATGTATCCCTTGAACTGTATGCAGGTGAAGTCCTGGCCCTTCTTGGTGAGAACGGAGCCGGTAAAAGCACCCTCATGAATATGCTTGTGGGGCTATACAGACCTGACAGTGGATCGATATCCATCAGGGGTGAAGTGCAGCACATTCGCTCCCCCCAGGATTCGATGGCTCTCGGTATCGGTATGGTCCATCAGGAATTCATGCTCGTAGGCAACATGAGCGTCCTGGAGAACATCATACTTGGTCTGAAAGACCTGCCCGTTGTCCCCGATGTGGCTACGATCAGAAAGAAGATAACGGAACTCAGTGACACCTACGGCCTTCAGGTCGACCCGGATGCGATCATCCACAACCTGAGTGTCGGAGAACAGCAGCGGGTTGAGATACTGAAGCTGGTATATCGAGGAGCAGAGATACTGATCCTCGATGAACCCACAGCGGTACTCACCCCCGGAGAGTCGAGAGATCTCAACAGAATCATCAAGAAGATGCTCAGTCAGGGCAAATCCGCCATCTTCATCACCCACAAGATGGATGAAGTGATCGAATTCAGCCATAAGGTGCAGGTGCTCCGAAGAGGAAAGAGTGTCAATGTGATCGACACAGCTTCGGTTACACCGAGAGATCTTGCAAATATGATGGTCGGACGCGATGTTCTGTTCACACTCGACCGGTGCGCCTTCAATCCCGGCGAGCCGCGTCTTCGCTTATCACATGTGAGCGTGGAAAACCCGCTGGGAAGCCGGCCTTATCTGAATGATATCTCGCTGAGCATACGACGCGGAGAGATCCTCGGAATTGCCGGTGTCGCAGGCAACGGACAGACACAGCTCACCGAGGTGATCACCGGTCTGCTTAAAGCGAGCGAAGGATCAATTGAGATCGACGGAAAGAATGTGACAAAGTGCACTCCACTGCAGATCATTCAGACAGGAGTCTCACACATCCCCGCCGATAGGGGAGCAATGGGAGTAGTCGGGGATATGAGTGTGGGTGACAACCTTGCCATGAAGAAGTACCGCACCCATGAGCTCAGCACCGGTCCGGTTGTCAAGCGCTCTCGACTGAGGCTGTTTGCAGACAAACTGATTCAGAGCTTCATCATCAAGACACCGAATCAGGATACTGCTGTCAAATTCCTCTCGGGAGGAAATATCCAGAAGACGATCCTTGCCCGTGAGATAGACTCCTGCGGGGGAATTCTCATTGCCGTATACCCCTCCCGGGGACTCGATGTGGGGGCTACCGAAGCAGTAAGGCAGAATCTCATCGCTCAGCGCGATGCAGGCAGTGCCGTCCTCCTTGTATCTGAAGAGCTTGATGAACTACAGATGGTCGCTGATACGATCGCGGTCCTGTTCGAGGGGCGGATCATGGGAATACGGAAGGTCAGTGAAACCAACACCGAAGAACTTGGAATGATGATGGCAGGCGTAGGAGGTGACGCATGAGACTCGTACTTGAAAAACGGGAAAGAAGATTGAAAAGAATGTCTCTTCTCATTCCTCTTTTCTCCTTCATTCTGTCCCTCCTGATCGGAGCAATCGTACTGGCGGCAAGCAAGGCGGACCCGATACAGGCTTACGTTGCAATGGCGAAAGGTGCATTCGGAAACGCGCGCCGCTTCCAGTACACCCTTGTCGAAGCTCTTCCGCTTCTGATCTGCGGGCTCAGTGTCGGTATAGCCTTCCGCCTCAGGTTCTGGAATATCGGAGCCGAAGGACAATTCGTCTGGGGAGCAATCGGTGTCACCTGGGTCATTCAGTTCTGGACATTCCTGCCCGACCCGCTTCTCCTGCCCGCCGGTATCCTCGTCGGTATGATAGCAGGAGCTCTATGGGCCGGCATTCCGGGAGTTCTCAAAGCCTACTGGGCAGTTGATGAGACTCTCACGACTCTGATGCTCAACTATGTTGCTATCGGAGTTGCAGAATACCTGTATATCAAAGCATGGAAGGCTCCTAAAGGGATACTTGGAACTCCCGAGTTCCCCGAGTTCACACAGCTCTCCCAGGTCTGGGGTAAGGTGCACTCCGGAGTGTTCATCGCCCTGGCCCTCGTTGTGGTCCTCTGGTTCCTGCTGTACAAGACAACATGGGGATTTGAACTCAACATGATCGGTAAGAATCCGGTCGCGGCACGGTACCAGGGAGTATCTATCGAGAAGAGCATCGTCATCGCACTTCTGATCAGCGGAGCAATCGCAGGGCTCGCAGGTTCTCTTAACACCGTCGCCATCACGCACCGCCTGACCCGCGGGGTCAATGCAGGGTATGGCTTTACAGGCATCATCATTGCATGGATGTCGAACCTGAACCCCTTCGCATCTATCATCGTTGCCATTGTCATGGCCTCTCTCACTACCGGAGCCGATGCTCTGCAGATAGCGATGAAACTCCCTGAATCGATGGGTGCCGTCCTGCAGGGTCTGGTACTCATACCGCTCCTGGCCGGATCGGTATTCCATGACTATCATCTGAAACTGATCAGAGAGGAGGAGTAACCAGTATGGACTTTATCACGAAACTTTTGGCAGTAACCATTGCGATGGGAACAAGCCTCACCTATGCCACTCTCGGTGAGATATATACTCAGAAGAGCGGAGTCCTCAACCTCGGTATGGAAGGGATCATGCTCATGGGAGCCCTCAGCGGCTTCGCAACAGCGTTCTATACCGCGAACCTGGCATTCGCCCTTGTTGTAGCTATTCTCACCGGAGGTCTGTTCAGTCTCATCCATGCGTTCCTCTCTGTCACGATGAGAGCAAATCAGGTGGTGAGCGGACTCTCGATCACGTTATTCGGTACAGGACTTGCGAACTTCCTCGGGCAGAGACTCGGCCCTGAATCAAACAACTTCAACCTTGTAGGAATGAATCTCAGCAGCAAGTTTGACAATATTGCGATCCCTGGGCTCGAATCCATCCCGGTACTGGGAGCGTTCTTTGATGTGAGTATCCTCACCTATGCACTGTATATCATCATCCCGTTCAGCTGGTTCTTTATGTACAAGACCCGCTTCGGACTTGCCATACGGGCTGTGGGGGAATCCCCCAAGACAGCGACAGCAATGGGACTCAATGTAAGTGCGATACGATACCTGTATACCGTCATAGGCGGGATGATGGCAGGTCTGGGCGGGGCTTGTCTCTCCCTGTCCTTCACTCCATCATGGAATGACGGGATGACAGGGGGAAAAGGATGGATCGTCATTGCTCTGGTCATATTTGCCGGATGGAACCCCGGGAAGGCCGTGATCGGCACTCTCGTGTTCGGAGGAATCACCTCACTCCAGTTCAGCCTGCAGGCTGCCGGTGTCAAGATGGTGATCCCCACTCAGTTCCTTGCTATCGCTCCGTATCTCATCACCTTCTTCACTCTCTCTGTGATGACAATCGCAAACAACAATCGCAAGGGAGCCTTCGCTGCACCATCAGCTCTGGCAGTTCCCTTCGCGATAGATGACAAATAATGCACCGAGGGTAAAAAATGCCATTCCAGTCAGGAGATTGGAGGTAAATAGGCCAATCTCCTGCTCACAGTACATTGACAAGATTTTTTACATACGCTTATGCTTCTGGTATTATGTATATTGTAATACTCGGCGCAGGTACCGTCGGAATCCAGCTTGCGAGACAGTTGATCGCAGAGAACAAAGACGTTGCCCTCATAGAACATGATGCCGACAAGGCACAGGATACGGCAAGTATGCTTGACTGTATCGTGATCAATGATGAGGGAAACAACCTAGACAGCCTTCTGAAGGCAGGGATTGATAAGGCGGATGTCTTTGTCAGTGTGACAGCATCGGATGAGACAAACCTTATAGCCTGCGGTCTGGTGTCAGCTGAATTCCCCCGTGTAAAAACGATTGCACGGGTCAGAAATATCGATTATTCACGTACAAAAATGATATCTCACTCATTTCTCGGCATCGACCATGTCATCAATCCGGAAATTGAGGCAGCAAAAATCATCAGCTATGCGATCACGCATGGGGCAAACAGTGAGATCATGCTCTTCGAAAATGCATCACTTCAGATGAGAGATCTTACGATCAAAAGTGATTCAATGTTCGTCAACAAGGATCTCAAGACGATCAGGAAGGAACATGATTTCTCCTTCCTCGTTGCAGCCATCATGCGAAACGACAGCTTCATCATTCCCTCCGGCGACACCCGGATCATCGAAAATGACCAGATATACTTCCTTTCCACCGCTGAAGGCTTCGACACAATCTTCCGGATGGAGTTCAAGGAGCGTAAAGAGCTCAACAAAGTGCTTATCGTCGGCGGCGGACACATCACGACCTATGTCGCAGACCTCCTTCTGTCCAGAGAAGAGAACCCGTCCCTGAAAGAGGATCCTCTATTGGTTGAGGGTGGAAAGAAAAAGAAGGGTAAGGGGAAGAAACAGATTCATATCATAGAGCGTGACCTGAAAACGTGTGATGAACTGGCAAAACGGTATCCTCAGGCTATGATAACCCATGCAGATATCACAGAGGACCATTTCCAGGAAGAGGAATACCTGGACGGACAGGACCTTCTGGTCTGTGCGACGAACAATCAGGAGTTGAACCTCATAACAAGCATCTATGCCAAGACCAAGGGTGTGAAGAAAGCTCTTGCGCTGGTCAAACGCAACAGTTACCGTACCATGGCACGCAATCTCGCTGTTGATATGACCGTATGTCTCAATGATACAGTTGTCAACACCATTCTGAAACACATCAGGAATGGGAACATCAAGAACGTGCATGCACTGCCCGGCGGCAGACTTGAAGTGATCGAGTTCCGGGTGAGTGAAGAATCGAGTCTGCAGGGCAAATCAATCAGCAGGATCAAGCTGCCAGCAAACTCTCTGATCATCTTCATCTCACGTGACGGCCAGGACATCATCCCGACCGGCGATACAATAGTGCGGCAGGAGGACCATCTGGTCATGATCCTTGAAAGAAAGTCGATCGCACGTATTGAAGCACTCATCAGCGGGTAGCGAACATGAAGTTCAGTCTTATCATTAACGTACTGACTATCCTGCTGCTCATCATCGCGGCTTTCATGCTGATCCCTGCAGGCATTGCACTGTACTACGGAGAGACGGCAAGTCTGTGGGCGTTCATTATCCCCATCCTTATCCTGCTGCCTTTTGCCGCCCTCAGTTACTTTTCGACACAGAAGAAACGGGACAAGACGCTCAGCCCCCGGGACGGATTTCTCCTTGTCACCCTTGCATGGGTAAGCGCCTCGGCACTCGGAGCCTTCCCCTTCTATCTTTCCGGAGCCATTCCCGCGTACACCGATGCCTATTTCGAGACTATGTCTGGCTTCACCACGACGGGAGCTTCGATCCTCACTGCGATCGAAGGGCTCCCCTACTCCATCCTTTTCTGGAGAAGTCTCACACACTGGCTTGGAGGTATGGGAATCGTGGTCCTTACTGTCGCAGTGTTCCCTCTTCTTGGAATCGGGGGGATGCAGTTGCTCAAGGCAGAGGCACCGGGTCCTTCAGTCGACAAGATCACCCCGAAAATTACACAGACAGCCAAAATCCTCTGGCTGATCTATCTCGGTCTCACAGTCATAGAGACACTGCTACTCACGGCAGGGGGAATGAATCTCTTCGATTCTCTGACCCACACCTTCGGGACCATGGCTACAGGAGGGTTCTCCGTGAAGAACGCGAGTGTCGGCCACTATGACTCTGCGTGGGTTGATTGGGTCATCACCACATTCATGATTCTGGCTGGAATGAACTTCATACTCTACTTCAAGCTATTGACCGGCAAGATCAGGGATATCCTTGTTGATACGGAGATGAAGGCTTATCTGACAATCTTTCTGGCAGCATCTGTTGCCATCACCTTCTCCCTGGTGAACAATGGGGTGTATCAGAGTTTCAACGAAGGACTCAGATATGCAGCATTCCAGGTGGCCTCGATACTTACCACCACAGGCTATGCGACGACCGATTTCGACCTGTGGCCAGCTTTTGCGAAGATCGTCCTGTTTCTTATGATGTTCATCGGAGGAAGTGCCGGATCCACCGGTGGCGGAATCAAGGTCGTCAGGATAGTCACTCTCTTCAAGCTCGCAGGACGCGAACTGAAACGCTTCATTCACCCGAGGGGTGTCTTCCACCTGAGACTGAACCATCAGGTACTCAGAAATGACATCATCAGTGTCATTACCGGGTTCGTCTTCCTGTACATGGTAGCGCTTCTGGCAACAACTGTTGTTGTCGCCTTCGGAGGATATGATATCCTCACCTCCTTCTCCACAGCACTTGTGACTGTTGGCAACATCGGACCGGGCTTCAGCAGAGTAGGACCTACCATGAACTATGCATTCTTCCAGGGCTGGATCAAATGGTTCCTCAGCTTTGCCATGCTCCTCGGAAGGCTTGAGATCTACACAGTCCTTGTCGTGCTGACTCCCTGGTTCTGGAAAAAGAATTGAACAGCCTCTGATCAGAGCGTCATAGCTCAGGTGATCTTGTTGTGAAAGTAATACCTCACCTTCTTCACACTCATCGTTATGATGATGAATACGCACAGGAGGAGTGAGATGACAAAAAGACTGAAGGACCATGACAGGAGGCTATCGCTCTCCTTCCATCTCAGTGCGAAGAAATCACCTGAAACTGTACTGATTGAAGCCGAAAGAAGGAGCATCAGTATCATTTCTGTTATCGAAGGGTTCCCTTTCACATACCGAATGAAAGTTACGCACAATGTGATGATCACCACAGCGACAACCGGAACCCCTACCGGAATAAACCAGGTGAGGGCATGATGTGTGAACAGATCGAAAAGTGCAAGTGATGCAAGAAGGACCGTGACGCTGATGAGGATACGAACCGCAATTGGTATCCTGCGGTACAGCATGAAGACACTGAAGGTATAGAAGAGGATGAGTCCGGTAAACGGGTAAGCTACCCAGGTGAATTGCAGATCATGTGAGTCTGCCACGATCAGGGTCAAGATAGTGAGAAGGGAGTACCAGGTCGCTATGTTCCGGTAATTCAGCGTGGAGAACAGGAGAACAAGAAAAAAAGACGTCCCTGTCACGATGTAGGCAGCCGGCCGCCAGAACATCAGAACCGATCCGAAAGCAACTCCGGTGATGGTGAGAGTGAGGATGGCGATGACAGCGAAGGTCAGGACCAGTTCAGTGATTCCCTGCCTGTACTTGTCAAGACGGAGAGCGTTTCTGACAGTGCCATAGGAAGGAGAGGGGAAGAGGCTCTCTTCCTTCTCTTGTATGATCTCTTTCGGTGCTATGACCTTCCTGCCGCACAGGGGACACTGTTGTGTCCCCGGGGCCAGTTCGACACCGCATTCGACGCAATATGCCATACTACCTCCTACCCATTTGAATCAACGGTCACTTTCAATCCCTTGCGCACCAGATGTACCAGCAGGAGCCTCTCAAATTCTCTGTTGTGAGCAAGGATTGAGGTGATATTCAATACGAGTTGTCCCTTTGCACTGATCACGGCGAGGGCGAACTTGTTTTTCTGACTTGGAGAGAGCGAGAAGTCGACCCTTCTGACGTCCTTCTCCATACCGTCAGGAAGCGTCACATTACCGAGATTACTGATCACCGATGAGTAGATAGAGTCCCCATAGGAATCGCTGAGTAGCTTCATGAGTGGACGTTTGAGAACATTAGGTGCATATCGTATCAGAGGAATTCTCCTGCCGGCAACGTTTCGGGATATCTGGAGTGAGAGTGACTTCTCGTTCACCTTTCCCCTCATCTGATGATAGACACTTGTGACGATCTCATCGAAGGAATAGGTGCCGAGATTCGTATCCAGACCAACCACAACGAAAAGAGTGAAGTTCCTCAAGGACTTCGATCCGTAAATCCTGCGTATGTTGACAGGCACACTCAAACGTACCGGTCTCCATCTCTTTTCACTGGGTACTGTACGTTTCTGCAGCTCCTGCAACGCGGAAAGGACCTCGCACACAAGGTACTCAGTAATCGTCAAAGACCATTTCTTCGCCTGTTCTTTGACCTGATCGACATTCATCACCGCACTGATGAGGGAGTGGTCATCACTGTAGTGTGCTCCCCTCGGATTATAGTGGAAAGCACGTGATTCGAGATCGAACACAGACTTCATCGGACGATATATCTTGGCAAAAGAGTCTTCGGTCTCCTGTGGATCGACCGGTTCATCCGGGAGAAGCACCTGTGGATCAGCTTCTACGACATTACCTCTCTGCCTCAGGTATTCAGCGACAAGTGACTTCAGGAAGGTGATGCCGCCGGTACCGTCGGTGAGAGCATGAAAGTACTCGACAGCAATTCTGTGCCCGGTATACAAGACTTTGAACATGTACCCGTTGGCGCCTTTTCTGAGATCAAGGTGCCCGCAGGGAGCGCTCACCTCCTCATATACCTCGAGCGGACGGCTGTTTTGCATCAGATAGTACCAGAAGAATCCGCTGTGAATTCGGTGGGAGAAGTAGGGAAAGCGGGGCATGATGGCATTCAGGGCGGCAAGGAGCAGATCCTTCTCGACCGGGACATGCAGATCCATGGAGATCCTGAAGACATGGGTATTGAACCGCGCTACAGTCGGGGGGTAGATGACGGCCGAGGTATCCAGTGGTATCGGTTCACTTCCTGCTTGGTGCATACCTTAAGCTTAGTGAAAAGCAGCACGAAGCGCAATGAATTGTTGACAGGAATCGTGAAGAGTATATAATTAGAATAGCTAATGATTAGTATATCTAATTGTTTAGGGAGGCAGCATGGATTCTTTCATACGGTTTCAGTCGATCCTCACACGGCTCAGCGGTACACCCTTCACCGCAAAACTCGGAGAATTCTATCGTGGAGAGACTGCGGTCCTCAGGGCTATCGAAGCACTCATTGTTTCAACGGGTTCAGCACATCCCTCTACACTGGCTGCCTATCTCCAGATCACGCGGCCGAGTGTCACCAGTGCTCTCTCCTCATTAGAAAGAAAGGGACACATCACCCGATCAATCGGTTCGAAGGACCGGAGGCGAATTGAAGTATCTCCTACCCAAAAGGGGATGCAGAGGCTGAAAGAGACTGCCGAAGAGGTCGATCAATGGTGCTCCATGATGCTTCAGTCCATGGGAGAGAATCGTTTTCATACCTTCCTCTCAATCATTGAAGAGGGACTGGACATCATGGATATACAGGAGTGAAGGATGAAGGTTCTGGTTACCGGTGCCACCGGACACATAGGAACAGTACTGGTCAAAGCGCTGAAGAAACGGGGTGACAGTGTGACAGCCTTCGTTCTTCCACGTGAGGACATATCCAGGATATCTCCCTATTGTGACCATATTCTATACGGGGACGTCAGGGACCTGGATTCCATCACCATCGCATGCAAGGGTATCGACGTCCTATTCCACAGCGCGGGCATCATAGACATCAGCGGGACAGCAAAGGGACGTATGGCGATGTGGGATATCAACGTAGGGGGTGTGAAGCATGTTCTGGAGGCGGTACAAAGAGAACAGGTCAGGCGTCTGGTCTATATAAGCAGTGTCCATGCACTGCCCGATCGTCCTCGGGGAGAAGTCATACGGGAGAGCCGTGTGTTCGACATCAGGAGTATTCGCGGTGCCTATGCTAAAAGCAAGGCGGAAGGAACACGCTGTGTACTTGAAGCAGTGAAAACCGGTTGTGATGCCGTCATCATTCACCCTTCCGGCATCATAGGACCGGATGATTATCAGATGGGACATATCGCCTCGATGATAACGCGTTACCTGCAGGGCGCCCTTTCCTGTTTCACTTCCGGAGGATACAACTTCGTCGATGTCAGGGATGTCGCTGACGGAATCCTGAAGGCACAGGAGCTGGGTCGAAGTGGAGAATCCTATATTCTTGCCGGAGAGTATCACTCGGTCGCAGAGCTGTTCAGACTGATGAAGGAACTCAGCGGATCACACAAACGCCTTACCTGTATCCCCCGCTGGCTCGCCCTCGCAGTGAGTCCATTAGCACTCCTCCATTACCGTCTCTGGCACATCAAACCTCTGTTTTCTCCCTATGCGATCACCACCCTGGCAAGCAACAGCAACTTCAGCAGCGAGAAAGCAAAGACAGAGCTTCACTACCACACGAGGAGTTTTCGACAGAGTATAGAAGACACGCTTCTCTGGTGTCAGTCGCTCATGAAGAAGCATCACAACACGAAAAATATGCCCTAAGCAACCCGCACTCACTCTTTTTCAGAACAATCATCATGTGTGTGGTCAGGAGTATGATTCTATGCATACAAACATCCCCTGCAGAGAGCGTGCCGTGCAGGGGACGTATACAGATAGGGAAAGAGGCTAGAACAGCATCTTCTGGGTCTCATATTCTTCAAGAGGGTAATGAGCAAGGACGTAATCCATATCCTTGTCTCCACGGCCTGAAAGGTTGATCAGGATCGTATCGTCCTTACTTCTCTGACCGGCTGTCTTGATGGCATAGGCAAGAGCGTGCGCACTCTCAAGGGCTGGGATGATACCTTCAAGACGAGACAGATCGTAGAATGCGACGAGTGCCTCACGGTCACTTGCCTTGACATACTTAACCCTTTCAATGTCCTTAAGATGACAATGCTGAGGCCCTACACCCGGATAGTCCAGTCCGCTTGCTATCGAATAGACCGGCAGCGGTTCGCCCGCATCATCCTGAAGGAGATAGCATTCGAACCCGTGAATCGTTCCCTTCTTCCCGTAGGTGATCGTCGCGGCATGGTCTCCGGTGGCACTCGACCGCCCTCCGGGTTCAACCCCGTAGATCTCCACTTCAGGGTCATCAAGGAATCCACTGAACAGCCCGATCGCATTAGAACCTCCTCCCACACAGGCCATCAGGGTATCGGGAAGGGAGCCGGTCATGGCAAGGAACTGTTCCCTCGCCTCCCGGCCGACGACACTCTGAAAGTCTCTGACCATCATCGGGAAGGGGTGAGGCCCAACGACTGACCCGATAGCATACATGGTGGTAACAGGATCCTGAAGGTAAGCAACGAAGGCAGCATCCACCGCATCTTTCAATGTGTGTGTTCCCTGATTAACTGGAACGACCTTTGCTCCAAGCACCTTCATCCGATGAACGTTCGGTGCCTGCTTCTCCACATCGATCGAACCCATGTAGATATCGCACTCGAGACCGACAAGTGCTGCAGCGGTTGCAAGTGCCACCCCGTGCTGTCCTGCCCCGGTTTCAGCGATCACCTTCTTCTTTCCCATTTTTTTTGCGAGAAGAACTTCGCCCAGACAGTGGTTGATCTTATGGGCGCCGGTGTGGTTGAGGTCTTCTCTTTTCAGATAGATCTGTGCACCGCCCAGGGCTTCAGAGAGACGTCTGGCATGATATACCGGAGAAGGACGTCCCGTGTACGTCTGCTGGAGTCTTGTCAGTTCATTGATGAAGTCACTGTTCTCCTTGATCTCCATGTAGTTGGCAGTGATATCATTCATAATGGATACCAGATCGGGAGGAAGAACCATTCCTCCGTATTCTCCGAAATATCCCCTCTCATCGGGCATCTGCATATTCAATCCGCCGGTTGCTGCTTTACTCATTATGGTACTCCTTCAGGATCTGTTTCATCTGAGATCCTTCCTGTTTCAGTATCTTACTTCCCCGTGT
>JAFGUP010000159.1 GCA_016938475.1 Sphaerochaetaceae bacterium | reverse complement strand
CCTGAGAAAGAAGAAGATCACCAAGATCGCCACTATAAAAGCCAGTATGCATGTCTGTTCTAGGTTCGATATCGAACTGGAAATGAAGTCGGATTCATCCATGACTATCTCGAACCCCAGTGCGTCGCCGTAAATCCTTTCCATTTCTGCCAGCGTCTCCCGCACCTGCTGGCATGTGCTTACCGAGTTGGCGCTGCTTCTCTTGTATACCTGTATCGAGACCACATCACTGCCGTTCACCCGTGAACGGGCGGTGACCTCCTCGTAACCGTCATTGACTTCTGCTACAGAGGACAGGTAGATAGGGTCTTCACCGGATATCCCCACAACGGTCTGACGAATATCATCAATGGAGGAGTAGGATATCTCGGCGGTAATGCTGGTCCGCATGCCGTCTCCGACCACTTCACCTGCAGGCTGGTCGTAATTCCTTCCGGAGATGGCCTGTTGAATCTGACCCAGCGCAAGACCGAGCGTAGACAGCTTCGCGGGATCGGGTTCTATCTGTATCTCCCTCTGCAGGCCTCCGGTGATGCTCGTGGACCCCACTCCCTCCACTCGGTTGAGAATAGGATCTATATCGTTTTCTATCAGATTTCTAAGATCCGATGTACTCATGTTGTCTGACCAGAACGCAACGATCACAACCGGCATTGAGGACGCATCCATGACACTGACTCTGGGATCGTCTGCGTCATCGGGAAGCATGGATGAGTAATCTTCTAAGTTTCTCCTGATGTCAGTCTCTGCCTGCTCCAGGTCTGTTCCGTAATCGAACTCCACGCTTACCTGGGATATGCCGGACATTGATGATGATGACAGCTCCTGTACATTGGAAACCCTTGATGCGGCCTGCTCTATGACCTTAGTGACCAGGTTCTCCATCTCCTCCGGGCTGGCCCCAGTCATAGTCGTCGTGATACTGACAACCGGAAAACTCACGTCGGGAATCAATCCAAGACCAAGTTGTGAATATCCGTATACTCCGGCGCCCAGGATGGCGATAAACAGCATTATGGTGGATATGCGGCGCCTTACGCTTGTCTCAATCACGCCCATTTCTCTACCGCATTCCTTCTGGCATGCCTGCCGGAAGCTCCTGACCCTCGATCACAATCGGGGATCCATCCACAACCATGTATCCACCCTGGACTATCACATGGTCACCGGCCGATAAACCGGATGTAACCTGGACCATCGTCCCGTTCCATGATCCAGTCTCTACAGGCGCAACCGATGCGGTTCCCTCCTCTACAAGCGCCACGCTGTATCCTGTGGAAGTTGGAATGAGTGCCGTGGAAGGCACCGCGAGGATGTTGTCCATCACTTCCGTGCATACTCGCACCCTCACCGCCATTCCCGGTATAAGGTCATGCTCGGGATCATCGATCTCGATCTTGACCGATACCAGCCCGGTTGTTGGATCGATGGTGGGGGAAACGCTGCTTACCGTCCCTGACAGAGAACTGTCACGACCGGAAACGGTTATCAGAGCTTCTCTTCCCTCCTCGATCCGCCCCGCGTCAGTTTCAGGCAGCATTATCCAAACGATGGGGGAGCCAGATGTCAGAGAGAGGACCGGATTGCCGTCGATGGTATTGCCCTCCCTTGCCCAGATCCTTCCAACGATCCCGTCGAAGGGAGCAGTGACCATCGAGTTGCCAGTCCTACCTGCCTCAGCCTGCAGGGAGGCCTGTGCATATCTCAGAGAACTCTCTGCGCTTCTCAAAGCGTTCTCGGCGCTGATCAGCTCCTGCTGGCTACGGGCCCCAGCCTCGTATAGAAGATTTATCCTTTCGAAGTAATCCTTGGCAGTGTCGTAAGACGCCCTCGCTGACGACATGCTTGCGTAGGCCTGGGATGTGCCGGCCTCCGCCACCGCATCAGTGTCCAGGATCGCAAGTAGCTGCCCATTACTTACTGTGTCTCCCTGTTCGACCAACAGAGCTTCCACTGTCGAACCGCCAGTACCGTACACCAGGGCCTGTCTCTCCGCTTCAACCCTTGCGAAACTCTCGGCCCAGACAGTGAGTGTAGCAGACTCAAGGGTATCCACCCGCACTGTTATCGGCATTTCCATACCCTCACCCGGTCCACCTGAACCAGAACCGCAGGCACAGATGAGTGAAACAAAGAAAGTAGAAAGAACCGCTCTCATCCTGAATTCCATTAATTGACCTCCTTGCCACCGATTGCGAATCCTGTGATCCGGACAATTGTAATCTCTGCAGACCTCAAATCCAGCAGAGCTTTCGAACGGCTGTTGCGCGCCTGCATCAGTGCCAAGGTGCTGTTATCAAGCTCAAGACGAGTGATACTCCCGGATTCATAGGAAATCATGGCAATATTCAAAGCCTCCTCTGCCTCAAGTATCAGGGCATCGGCTCCCCTCAGGTTCTCGCCAGCAAGAAGGTAGCTGTTCCAGACCTGGTTGAGCTGTTGCTGCAGAGTCATTCCCGTAGTCTCCAGTGAGGCTCGCGCCGCCAGCCTGTCATACCTTGCCGACCTGGAGCCTGTAATGCTTCCCAATCCGCTCATTATCGGGATGGACAGGCTGATCCCCACATTCCAGCTTTCCGACCATTTGTCAGTATCGATACTGCCGAATTGCTCATCAACACCCGACCACGCCATTGATGCCGACGCGCTGAGTGTTGGAGTGAATGCAGCATCCGCCATGTCCACGGCTGCGTCCGCTGACCTGATGCCGAGTTCGGCGATCGCGAGTTCTGGTGAGTTCTCTTCCATCAACTCAACCGCCATTCCAAGCGTGCATGGCATCCTGAAGGGAAGAGCGTCCTCCATAGAACCGTCCAGAGGTGAAATTGATGCGTGATCCACACCCATGTTGAGGGCGAGTTTCTCGTATGCGTCCTCGAGAGAATACCCTGCCGCCGTGTAGGCCGGTCTGCTATTCTCGAGGGCCACATGACTCTGAAGATACTCGTACCTGCTTATTGTGCCCGAGTTGTAATTCAGTGTGGCAGTCTCATAGGATTCCTCGAGCATCTGAAGGTTAAGCGCCTGTGTTTCCTGCACTTCCATTGCATAGAGCACATCCAGGTATGCAAGGACCACATCAACAATTACATCCTGTTTCTCAGCTTCAAGCTGGAGACTCGAGATATCAGTTGAAATGGATGCCATCCTGCTTCCGGCCATTGACTGAAAGCTAAGTATAGGGAGGGTTCCATTGATACCAATCCCGGAAGAGTAACCGGTGCCTGAATCATCAGGGAGACCTGAAGCAGCAATGGTGCCGTTCGCAGTTATGTCCGGCAGAAACCAGAGGTCGGAATCCAGCTCGTTCAACTCTGAGGAGCTGACGGACATCTGCGAGGAGAGTATTTCACTCCTGTTCTCCAACGCTACCTGTATAGCTTCCTCAAGTTCAAGCCCTCCGGATGCGGGTGAGGTTGCGAGGATAGATGTTAGCAACAGATTAAATGGCATGACTACCTCCAATTCGATATTATCAAGGAGCATGAGTTGATGATAGTGAGCGCATATAACCTCATTGTTACGATAATGTAACGGTTTGTAACGATACTAACTTATTGACAATATGCCAATTATAGATATTATAAAAACTGACTGGTCAGTACTGAAAGGAGCATGAAGTGCCAAAGAGTACAAGAGAGAGAATACTCTCCGCGACGGAAAAGTTATGCGCAAAGGAAGGACCGGATAAGGTCACCCTGGACGGTATTGCTGCAGAGGCCAAAGTAGGGAAAGGAACGATATACACATATTTCGGCAACAAGGAGGAGCTCTTCGAGCATGTGATCTCTGAACGAATAGTCCAGCTTCGCGAGAGGGTGATGCAGTCCTTGCTTGTATCCGACAGGGATTACAAGGAGAAACTTGTGATGATTGCTTCCGACATAGACGATTTTGTCTTCGGGCACCAGATACTGTTTCTCATGTCTTTCTTCCTGTCGGGCAAATTGCCGGTTCCCGGTGAAGAGGATACCGGACCGATGGGGATGATCACATCGTTGTTTGACGGACTGGTGAAACCGCTGATCTGTGTCGGTGTGGAAAGAGGAGAGGTTAGAAACGACATTCCCCCAATCGTTCTGAGTTGGTTCTTCCACGGAATGATGTTCCTCTCGGGCAGGATACGTACCGATCCTGAAGGTCGGAAGGTAACGAAGGAGTTATTGTTCGACCTGTTCATGAATGGGGCGGCATCGCTGAAAGAACCCGAATCGGGAAATACAGCAATTATGGTCTAGGCGATGAAGCGGTCCGGGTTTGGAAGAGCAGCGGCAAGAATAGCATGCAGTAGCATTCCTACGGAATCCTAACCACGGGGAATTCAGTAATCTCATACTGTTCCATCTTCCTCCCTTTGAAGGGTCTTCTGTAGCCTCAATGATTTTTACCGGTACAATGCGGCTTGATTTCCACATCATGTGTTGAAACAGGTAACCAACACAGGGATTTCCATTGATGTCATGATACAGTCTGTTACAATGCATAAATTCTGTTGAAACAAATACATGATATGATGCTGATTCAGCGAGGGTAACACATCAAGATAGAACGGACGGAATGACTCTTCTCAAGAATTCGATAGCTTTGTATGGCCGTGAGTGGATAGACCTGGCTATTCAGATATCCACTTTTGGGAACAAGTCGATGTTTTGCCAGGTGGAGAAATCCACCCTCGGTGGTGAAGGTCTACAGGTAAAGAATCACGTCGGCTCAGTATAGATGCAAGATCAGTGCTATAGAAGAAGGGGAAGGAGAAGAAATGATATGGCTGCTATTTAGCGTGCTTGTGCTTCAGATGGACTCCGATGCCGATCCTGCAGAGGCGTTTCCTGTTGGTACAGGCATAATTATCGTTGAGGCAGTGGGTTTCGAATCGAATGAGGGGCAAGCTGTAGTCTGTGTATTCACTGAAGGACAGTGGTCTGTTCCGCCAGATCCCAATAACGCTGTTATATGCATGATTGAAGAAATAGAAAACCAGGCGGTCTACGCCGAGATAGACAGTCTTCAACCCTCGGATTATGGTGTCCTGGTCTTTCATGATCTGGATTGTGACACCGTTTTCGATCCCGAGGAAGAGCCATGGGGTATCTTCGGCAAAATGCAGATGATGGGTCCGTCCATATCAGGGGACCGGCCCTCCGGTGGAGGTCCTCCAGGGAGAGGTCCCCAAGCAAGTTCTGGCATGTTTCTTGAGATAGACAATTCAGTAGGTGTAGCCCGTATAGTCGTTGAACTTCCGGAAACGAGCGCCGGCCCTCCGGGAGGATTCCCTGGTGGAGGACCTCCATCAGGTGGCGGCGGAATGCCTGGGTGGTAGAAGTATCTGGCTAATATAATTATAATCATATATTATGGCATAAATGTTTTTTCAATAGAATATCTGGTACACCGGACCTCTAGTCACTCAAACCCAAAAATGCGAAATCTATCCTATTGTCTTCCAACGTCCTAACCTAGATTCAATCAGGAAAGTTCTTAAGAAGTACCGCAATCCCGTCATCTATGCCCGAGAATTGTATGAAGAGATGGTCCGAGACAACCTGACAAGGAAGCAGCTTGCTGAAAGACATGGAGTCTCTTCAGACCGGATCACTCAGTGGTTATGTCTGCTGAAGCTGTCTGAGGATAAGCTGCGGGAGATAGAGGACCTTGGTGATTACTGGGATAGGCAGGTGGTGACGGAGAGAGAACTCAGAGATCTAAGACGAAGCATCCAATCTCCATCAGTCCCCCAATAGTATCACAGTAGTCGAAGTATATCCGCATGATACCCGGTAAACACCATACGGAAGTCTTTCTCCCGAAGCATCTTTACCATTCCACAATGCGACACCGTTACTGACAGGTAAAGTCACTATGAGTCGCCCGGAGATGTCATAGACCTCCAGCTCATTCGATGAAGATCCTGTGACCGTGAAGCTGACACTGCCCGTGACTGGATTGCAGGAAGCTGAGATGGAAGGGGGAACAATGGTTTCAGACTGTTCCTCCTCCTCGATTCCAAGGTAAGTGTGGTCGAACCAGCCGAAGGTCGGAAAGTAGTCTATCTGCGGTTCTGTCTCTACTTGTGAATAGACTATGTATAGATTTCCCTGGGTATCAACTACTCCATCGATACTTCTTACATTCTCAGAAAACTCATCGCTGTAATCATAAGCAACCTGCCAGTCCTGCAGGACATTACCGTCACCATCGATAAGCATGTAGAGTATCTGATCGTCTTTCCCTGAATCGGTCCAGCACAGGTAATACTGGTCCAATCCTGGAAGCCTCCGGAGAATGAAGTCTACGCTCACATACATCCTGGGAGGAATACCGATCACGATTATCTTCTCGTCTATAAGTGTAATTCCAGTGTTCTTGTCAATTTTCCAGAGTACATAGCGATACTCTTGACCTGATCGTGCTATATGATTTACTACCATCAGGTTGCCTTCTGTATCCAAATTGAGTTCAGGGAATCTTGAACAACCTTCAATATCATCTGCTGTGAAATCCGTTAATGGAATTACTGTGTTGCCTTCAAGATCGTATTGTATGTACTCGTATGTATGGTAGACCGGATCCTGAACGACTACGTGTACTCTGTTGCCGTCAACAAGCAGAACACCGCCCGCATCAGCACCCTCGATCTTCCACTCGTATTCTGTAATGAAGCCTGAACCCGGAGCTGGTGTCCAAACTGCGTAGCAAACGTCACCGCCATCATTGTACAGAACGTGCAGGCGCCCCAGGCTGTCGGGACAGGCCCGGATGTATGGATAGAGCGTATACGATGTAAAGAGATAAGTGGCAGGAGTGACCTCGCTTCCATCCGCAAGGCTCCGGGCTGCATAGTAGACTGGATCGTACTCCCTCCAGAAGGCAATCAGACTGTCCTCCATTACTGTTCTCTTTAGGTAGGCACTATTAACATCCCTGGAAATCATTGTCTCAGGATAGACAGTAGTGCCGTCGATCAGGAAAATCTTATAGGCGATCCTGTGCTGATCGTTGTATCCTGCCCATACAAGGTGAAATCTTCCTAGAGAGTCTCTGCTGATGAACTGGCTCAATCTTTGAGTGTTCGCAGAGTCGGTGACCACTATTGGGTCGCTCCACCCGGGACTCGGCGTGACTCCCTGAAGGGCGAGAAGAAGTAGGAGAAAACCAGTCATTCGAGGACTCCTGTCCTGCCGTGATCATGCTGGAACTGAGTCCAAGGAGCATAGCCATTGCTGCAGTCCCCAAGTTCCCAGCAGTGGAGAAGACCGTCACTGGTACCGAAAACGATCTCTATGCAATCATCACAGTCAATATCAGCTATGCTGAATCCACCAAGGGCTGACACATCCTCAGGAAGAGTTATCGGGAAATCCAGACCACTTAAAGATAATCCATCAGAACCATACGCAAGCATTGCACAATTCCCAGAAAGCATAGTAGCGAAAAGCACATCGGAATCATCCACCTCATCAAGGTCGCCCAGTGCCGTTGGGCTTATCGCAGAACCGAGCACAGAACCGGAGTGGATTCCCGTAGGCCAGTCATTCAACATTGTTCCTTCATCATCCCATGCAAGACACTGCATCTCTGAAGGGAGTACGAAGACATCTGCGCCTTCTCCCGCAACCCAGTCAGCAAACACACCGCACAGAAGACTGCCTGCGCTGGTATCTCCCTCATCACAGTCATGTACTTGGACAGAGCCATTGAACTCAACGAGCATAGCAGGATCGGAAGACCCTGATAAGTAGCTTCCGAAGGAGTACCCTACTTCCTTCCTGCCAGCCAGCTCTCCGGCTGCGACGTATGAAACATAAGGTGATACGGTCCAGTTATTTGAGTACGCAACGCTGTCGGCCGCCCAGTCGTATACATCGATGTAGCGATCTACTGTCTGTCCTCCCAGGCTGTTGAAGCAGTAAACCACGTCTTCGCAGGAACTGCCTGTCAGATCGGCACAGGTAATGGAAACACCGAACCATATGCCCGTTGCCTGTAGATCCTCGTCCTTCACGAAGGCGAATTCGTTCCTGATCGAGTTCCAACGGTAGAGTTCCAGGACATCGCCATCCGCAACGCACAGTTCGAGCCCCGTGCCGGAGTCCATGTCGCCGACCACGAAGCAGTCCCAGTAGGAACCGCTCACACAATCGATCACGGTGCCTGCGGAACTTATGACCTTGATCCCGTCACCGGATGCGAGCAGGAGTTCTGCCGTACCGTCATGGTCGAGATCAGCTGCCATTGGGTGACTGCCCGATGTGAACCCTTGGTCGCTCATGCTCCATATGACCGATCCGTCGTTCTCGAATGCCGTCAAAGATGTACCGGTGAGCGCAACGATCTCAAGATCAGTATCCTCGTCCAGATTAACGAGCATCGGAGTGGTGCCAACAACACCGTCGACTGGGATTGGCCATCCTTCCTCGGTCGGGTATGTATCGTTCAGCTGCACGCTGCATGATCCAGAGTTGTTGCCCCTCCAGCTGTCGTCGCATTCCTCCAGGTAGTCTGCCTCTACGGACACGGTCAACTCCATCGGCGGGTCGAACCAGTTG
>JAFGUP010000158.1 GCA_016938475.1 Sphaerochaetaceae bacterium | reverse complement strand
TCTTTTTATTGAAGAACTGACCGAGATGTTTGTAGTCCTTGTAGAGGAATTCATTCATTGCAACCTGATATTTATAGGTGGCACTGTCAACATAGTCGTTGAACCGCTGTTTCCCCCCGACTGCAAATGATTCGAACAGATCTCCGTTCTTTTCATGGTCTGCACTCAGGAGGGCCGCCTCCTCCTTCGAAAAGAACACCTTATAATACGGGTCAAGAGGTTTGAGGGTATAATAGTCCTCACGTTTCTTACCGAAGAGGGAAAAATAGTGTTCGAACACTTCAGGCATCAGATACCAGGACGGTCCGAGATCAAAGGTGAACCCTTCGGTCTTCCAATGGCGGGCTCTCCCTCCGACCGTATCGAGTTTCTCGACAAGAGTGACATCAAAACCCTGTTTCGCAAGGAGTGCTGCGCTGCTCAAACCTGCATATCCTGCACCAATTACAACAACCTTTTTCATATCGTATTGCCTCCGAATGTTTCTATACTACTTCATTACTATAATCATTTCAACTTTTAACCGATTGATGGTATACTGAAAACATGTATACGTACCTACTGATCACCATGGCTGTCATCATACCACCTTTACTTCTCTCCTTCGACAGGAAAGTGCATTTCCATACCCATTGGCCCTACCTCTTCCTTTCACTTCTTCCGGTCTCAGCACTGTATATCATCTGGGATGTACTGGTGACGATCAGGGGACACTGGTCGTTCAACCCCGAATACAGCGGGATCATCACACTCTTTCACCTCCCCCTCGGCGAGTGGCTCTTCTTCCTTGTCGTACCCTATGCGACAATATTTATCTATGAGGTGCTGTCAGGGTATTTCCCGGTCCGCACTATCATTTCAGAACGAAACATCACGATCCTCTTGATCACTCCTGCCGTTCTCTGTATTGCTCTTGCACTGCTCGCCGGTCTGCCTGAGTACACCACCCTTGCCCTCATCAGTTTCTCCCTGATGCTCATTACTGCCAACTTCACACAGAAAAAGGTCTTCAGGGAAAGCCACACTCTGGGATTCTTAATTCTCTCGTTCGTGGCATTCTTCCTCGTCAACGGAATACTCACCGGCCTTCCTGTGGTTCTCTATTCACCCGAGCACATCCTCGGAGTCAGAGTGTTCTCCATCCCGGTTGAAGACTTCCTGTACAATCTCAGCCTTCTCGGGTTCTATCTTATCAGCTACGCCACTCTCAAGGAGGCTGTTCTCAAGAGGAGATCGCTATGAAAGGGACTCCTCACATCGTTATCGGTGGAGGTCTTGGCGGACTCAGCGCTGCTCTAAGCCTCCTTTCAGTCGGCCGAAAGGTGATTCTGTTCGAGCAGAATGAGGCTGTCGGAGGAAAAGCGTCGCAGAGATACCTGGGTGCCTACCGCTTCGATACCGGCCCGTCTCTTGTGACGCTCAAAGAAGTCTTCGAGCGACTATTCAGTCTCAGTGGAGCAGCTCTTGATGACTACATCCCTCTCAGAGAACTGCACCCGATAACCAGCTACTTCTTCTCTGACGGCACTCGTGTATGCAGTGACAGCAAGGAAGCTATGGTGAAATCTATCAGTCAGAATCTTGAGGTAACCGAACAGGAGATGAGACGATATGCCGCATATACCCGTGAGATCTATGACCTGACTCACCGTATTTTCCTGGAGAAATCTCTTCACCGCAAGGAGACCTATTTCAACAGAGAGACACTTCATGCACTGCTCCGGTTCAACCACGTGGACACGATGCGAACGATGGATGAAGCAAACAGAGCGATGTTCTCCGATGAGAGGATGATACAGCTGGCGAACCGCGCAGCGACCTATAATGGATCCAGTCCCTATCACACTCCCGCCACTTTCAACAATATCTTCCACGTCGAACACGGTCTTGGCGGCTATGCAGTTGCAAACGGGATCTACGGTATCGTGGATGGTCTCAAGCGAAGGATAGAGGAACTGGGAGGAAAGATCCACACATCCAGCCCGGTTGAGAAAGTCCTGTATGACAGAAATCGCAGGATCACGGGAGTAAGAGTGATGGAACAGACCTACTCGTCTGATACGGTGTTCAGCGATGTTGACACCATCCATCTCTACCGTGATCTGCTGAAGGATACGAAGAGCCCCCTCTACCGCAGATATCTGAAACTCGAACCCTCGTCTTCGGCCATAGTATTCTACTGGGGTATCGCAGGGACCTTCACAGAACTGTCAGTGCACAACATCTTCTTCAGCAGTGACTATCGCAGAGAGTTTCATGAGATACACTCGCTTCACAGACTCCCGAGTGAACCCACGATCTATATCAACATCACGAGCAAAGTCACCCCTGCCGATGCCCCTGAGGGAAAGGAAAACTGGTTCGTCCTGATCAATGCACCTCACAGCAGTGAAGAGAGCGACCCCCGGGAGATCAATAGGCTCAGAGAGACTGTACTTGAGAAACTGAAGCAGGAACTGAGAGTTGACGTCGGTGCCATGATTGAAGAGGAAGAGGTTCTCACTCCCCATGATATTGAAAAAGAAACAGGTTCTTACCGGGGAAGTCTTTATGGCATCTCTTCCAACACACGGCTATCCGCTTTCCTGCGGCACAGGAACAGGTCGAACCGGTATGAGGGGCTATACCACACCGGCGGCACAGTCCATCCGGGTGGAGGGATGCCGCTTGCTCTGCTCAGCGGTATGGTCAGTGTCGAAGAGTATTTACACCATAGTGGAGGGTCATCGTTATGGGAATCCTAGTCGCTTCAACTATCATCTTCCTCTGGAGTGCTCACCTGCTCTTCTCCCTTTTTATTCTTCAGGTACAGTACGCATCCCCTCTCCTGTACCTGCACATCCTGATACAGTCATATCTGTATACCGGACTGTTCATCACCAGTCATGACAGCATGCACGGCAGCATCAGCCGTAACAGAAAGGTCAATGATGCCTTCGGTCAGCTCGCTCTGTGGCTCTTTGCAGCCTTTCCCTACAGGAAGATGTTCAGGAAACATATGAGGCACCACCATCACTCGGCTTCCTCACAAGACCCTGATTTCTGTGTGAAAAGTCAGAACTACTTCACCTGGTTCTTTCATTTCTTCTTTACCTATGTAACTGCCCTGCAGATCATCACCATGGCACTGCTGTTCAACGCTCTGGTCTATCTCGCACGAGCTCCCCTGTCCAACGTCATCCTCTTCTGGGTGATTCCCCCGTTTCTTGCGACCTTTCAACTATTCACCTTCGGAACCTTCCTTCCGCATCGTCTGCCCCACACACAGGAGATGGGAGTCCATCGTTCCAGAACACAGAAGAAGCATCATCTCTTCGCGATGCTCTCCTGTTGGTTCTTCGGTTATCATCTTGAGCATCATCTCTATCCTACAACTCCCTGGTACCGTCTTTATCAGAAGAAATGAGTACTCGACATCCGCAGGTAGGACACTCATTCGCATCTGATGCTGTCTGTCAGTGCCAAATGATAGTCTGAGGTATTGCAATTGCCTCTCTGATGGATACAATGGAAGCATACAACCTCACCAGTCGGAGAAAAGAAATGAGTAAAGTAGTGATTGCGAATGACCATGGCGCTGTGGAGATCTCACAGCGGATCATCACCCATCTCGAGAAGTACGGGTACGAAGTGAACCATCTCGGTGTCAGTTCAGAGGACTCGGTCGATTACCCTGACATGGCAGCGAAAGCCTGTGGGGAATACCTCTCAGGAGGGTATGAGTTCGGTATCGTGTGCTGCGGAACCGGTATCGGGATCTCGATCTCGGCGAACAAGATCAACGGTATCAGGTGCGCCCTTCCCCAGAACTCCTTTGCTGCCAGGATGGCAAAACAGCACAACAACGCGAACTTCATCGCCTTCGGCGGACGGATCGATTATCAGGATGACGTACTTGATATGCTCGATGCATTCATTGATGAATCGTTTGAAGGCGGACGTCATGAGCGGAGAGTCGAAAAAATCATGTCACTCGAAGGCGGTGTCTGTTAGGACTGCTCCAATTTGAATGGGACCGGCAGAAGATCTCTGAAATGATACCGTGTGATATGGTCCTGCTCATCACACAGGTACACAGGGACTTCCGGTCCTGAAAATTCACTAAGAACCTGCAGACACACTGCACAGGGGGGAGAGGGAGGATTATCTTTCGTGACCACCACGAGCATATCGATATCGAGCTCTCCCTCTTCACTTACTGCCTTCATCACCGCTCCCCGCTCGGCGCAGATAGTTGCACCGTAGCTCGCGTTCTCAACGTTGCACCCGCTGTACATCTTACCGCTTCTTCCGCTGACGATCGCAGCTCCCACAGGATACGAAGAATAGGGGGTATAGGCATGGGAACGGGCTTCAAAAGCCTTCTCCCGGCTGATGAACATCCGTATCAGCTCATTGAATTCTTCGATCGACGAAAATGACGGGAATGATCCAAGCCCCTCGAAAATGAAATCGGCACCCTTGTCTCTCAGCTGAGCGCGTGTGAAGCTCGAGGTGATGCCACCGCACAGAGCCCCAGCCCTCTTGGCAGCCTCCACCCCGTTTGTTGCATCCTCGAACACGATACACTCCTCTATCGACACTCCGATACGTTCAGCAGCCAGACGATAGATATCGGGATACGGCTTTTTCCGTTCCACATCCTTCCCATGTATGAGCGCATCGAACCAGACACGGTCAAGGTCCATGACATCAATGTTGATCTCCATCTTCGTCGGATCGGCACTCGTTGCGACAGCCATCCTTATATGTGCCGCGTGGCATGCCTCGACGAATGAGTGAACTCCGGGCAGGGCTTTTTCGTTTCCTTCTATCAGACGTTTGTAGATCGCATAGGTATCGAGTTTCGCCTGTTCTATGTCGATGGGGTATCCGTATTTCTCGGCAACCCCTCCGATATAGCGATTCTCACCAGCTCCCACGAAGGGAATAAAATCCTCAGGTGTCACTGGAACACTACGTTCATGAAAATATTCCACTGCTGCGGCACTGATATACTCTTCAGAGTCGATAAGAACTCCATCCATATCGAACAGGATTGCTTTTACCATGGGAATATCTCCTTTATTTGGTTCAATTCAAGGGTTCTACTGCAAGGTGCAGAAGTGAAATAAGGGGTTGATAATCGCCGTCAAGAGCTGCGATATCGGCTTCCAGGAGTCTGGCATCATCGGTCTGGGAGGGGTTGATATGCCACCCCGCACGATGAGAAAGCTGCTGAAAAAAGATTCTCAGAACGCGTGTGTTGCCTTCAAGGAACGGATGCAGTGCGTGAACCTCCGCCATAAAGTAGGCGAGGTTGTCGACAAAAGTATCAAAATCCTGCTTTCTGAGATAACGCTCCTGCCTCAGTCTGGTGAAGATCTCTTCGGCTGTCGACTCGATATACTGGGGAAGACAGAAGACCGTCTTCTGAGTCACGGCCGTCTCACGCAGTGAACCGCTGAACGGATAGATATCACTGAACAGTCTATGGTGAATCTCACAGAGATACTCGAAATCGAAGGCTCCTTCATGCTCGGTTTTTACAAGCTCCGCCATCCTCACCGACACAATCAGGGTCTCTATGTCATCAAGGAGTTCCTGATTTGTGAGACCGAAAAGATTTATCAGCACATCAGTACCCGGATAGAGGTGATCCTCTGTATCTGTCATCTGGTCGTCGCCGGTCAGACCGTATGCATCTAGAATTCGTGATACAGCCTCATCCGGCTCAACCTTGCCGTCAAGCACATCGTAGACGAGCTCTTCAGCTTCCTCATTCATGTGGTATTCCTCGGTCTCCTGAACGAAATAAATATAATCAAGAAGACGTCGTATACTGCGTTCTTTCATCTCCACTACCTTTAGAATCGATATGTTACGCCAAGACGGACAATCCCTGTCAGTTCGTAGGGTGTAAAGAGGTCACTCATCAGGAACCTCGTCTCAGCCATCGCGGCGATTGAGAAGACTTCACTGATATCGTACCGTCCGATCAGGGCGACATATGGACCGTAGAACAAATTCGCCTGTGAGCCGGCGCTGAGGTCCTTGTCAGTGAACATGACAGACAAGCCGAGAGCGGCGTCAGCACTCCACCTCTCTGAGAAGCGACGGGTATAGGAAACCCCTGCTCTGATATCCGGAGCAATGACCGAGTCTCCGCTTACCCCCTCTTCGTAGAGCGTGAAGCCGATACCTGCGCGCAGTGAGAGATAGGAATCAGGGGTAAACGTTGCGATACCGGGATACACATATTCAAAGGTGAAGGAAGGAAGGATCCGTGTTCTCAGATCCGTGTACACGTCATCAGAATCGAAAAGATCTGACAGGAAGACGTTGTCTCCCTTTCCTCCGGTACCGATAAAGAGCTCGACAGCCATGGAGGGATTGGAATCAAGGGCCTCTATCAGTTCATCCTCACTCATAGGAGTCAGTTGCTCGACCTGAGGTGTTTCAGCTGTAGTTTCGACTACCTCAGTGGTGTCCTCAGCTTCTGGCAGCTCTGTCTGCGGAACCTCATCCTCGGGGATCACATCCTCTTCAAAGACAAGCTCCTCTTCTATCACCGCCGGTTCACCGATCACGGCAGATTCCTCAACAGGATCGGAGATCATCATCGGTGCCGAATCTATGACTTCAGGAGGGGATTCTATCACTTCTGGTGCCATAGTGATCATTTCGGGGGGAGCGTCAATCACCTCAGGAGCAGTGCCGATCATTTCCGGGGGAGAATCTATCACTTCAGGGGATGAATCGAATTCGGCAGAAGCTTTCTCTGAGGCTTCCTGTATCCCTGGATACTCATAGGTGGAAGAGGTCGAAAAATTCTCTCCATCATAGGACTGCTGAATCTCGAACCGATATACAAGCTCTTCGTCAACTCCCTCAAGAACATAGCTGGTAACCGAAGAATCGACGCGTACCCACTCCTGATCGTTCAAACGGTATCTGAATACAGTTATCTCATCATCAGCGGCACGCCAGGACCATTCTATCGTGACAAGACCTGCATGAACAGAAAATGCAAAGAAAACAAGAGCTATTAGTGCACAGAAACGTCTACCACTGGAAATTCTAGTCATATGCCCTCCGGAATGCTTCTTCACCTGAGTATAACACAACACGGGTGAATAATTAAGATACTCTCTACACCTGCAAAGGTACATATTTATTGTACAATATTATGTAATATCCGCACGATTCATACTATACTGCTGATCATGAACCCAGCAAAGAACATACGAAACAGATTCATGATCATTCTCGGCAGCGCAGTGATAGCTCTCGGTCTGATCCTCTTCATCACTCCCGCCCAGCTCGCCAGCGGAGGCGTAAGCGGAATAGCGGTCATCCTGTATCACCTGTTCAGTATAGATGTCGGAATTTCGATATTTGTAGTATCAGTACCTATATTTATAGCAGGTATCAAGATATTCGGAAGCCGATTCTTTGTCATCTCGCTGATAGGCACATTCCTTCTCAGTGGCTGGACCAGTCTGTTCGGTCTTATGTTCGGATTCGAGGGGATCCTCGATTACAGCGATTCGATCAATGTCCTGCTCTCGGCGATCTTCGGGGGATTCCTCATCGGGTTTGGAACCGGCATCGTTCTCAAAGGGGGCGCAAATACCGGAGGGATCGACATTCTGGCACAGATCATCAGTCGCTTCACACCTCTGTCTCTCGGCACGTCTTTCTTCATCGTGGATGGGATCGTCCTTCTTCTCGGTGCGACCGTATTCGGTATCGAGCGGGCACTGTTCGCTGCGATAGCTCTATATGTTTCAAGTATTTCCATCAACTATGTAGTGCTCAACATCGGGACGCGGTACGCGAAGACTGCACTCATCATAAGTGATATGCAGCAGATCATAGCTCAGAGAATCAATGACGAACTTGGTCACGGAGCAACTTTCTTCGATGGAAGAGGCGCCTATACACACAAAGAGAGGCCGGTCATCATGACGGTGATACCGAACCAGAAAGTAAGTACTCTGATCGCGATCGTGAAAGAGTGCGACCCCTCGGCGTTCATGATCCTCGAGGAGGCGCACGAGGTCATGGGAGAGGGCTTCACAAATCTGTCAAGCCGCTCCTGAACCTCACGTCCACAGTTTCTTCGGATAGAGCCCCCGGTCGATCATCGAGGCGATTTCCTGTTTCACATTCTCTCTATCTTCCTGATAGGTCATTCCGAACCATTTCTCCTGAGTAGTGTAGAACCTCATCCTGGCCGCGGTCGTCTGGATCATCTCGCTTGATGCTTCAGGCAGATAGCACTCTTCCTTCGGCGTGGATACGTTCTCCCTGATGAACCTGTCAAAATAATCACTGAAGAAATCAAGAGACTTGAGCGTGTAGCCGAAATAGTTCATCGACACCCACTCATCTCCACGGAGAAGACGATTCTCTCCGTCTATATCACTGTAGATGCTTTCACCCTCATGATAGATCTTTTTGTTCTCTCTCATAGAGTCCAGATAGCCGTCCTTCACCTTGCAGATGGCCCGTGACACCGAACCGCTTCGACTCGTGGTGTTTTTGAGCACATATCCCACCATAGCCTGTTCCACTGAATCTGCATCAACATCCGACAGGTGCCGAGCCATGGTCTTGAACGGGTCTATACCGTAATAGTCGTCGCTGTTGATCACACAGAAGGGAGCATCCAGTACTTCTTTAGCACTGAGAACAGCGTGAACCGTCCCCCAGGGTTTGGTCCTGCCTCTTGACTGTTCTATCTGCTGCATAGTAAGGAGCGTACTCATCTCCTGAAACACGTACGAAGCATCACAGTGTCGACTGACTCTGTCAAAGATCCGCTCACGGAAATCTTTCTCTATATCCCTGCGAATGATGTATACGACTTTGCCGAAACCGCTTCGCAGAGCATCATAGGTCGAGTAATCGAGCAGAGCTTCGTTATCCAGACCTACACCATCTATCTGTTTTACTCCACCGTAGCGGCTTCCCATTCCTGCCGCCATCACGAGTAGAATTGGTTTCATACCAACCTCCTTGGGGTCTCTTTTTGTTAGGGTGAGTATATCATACCAAGAAGAGAAACTCTATAACAGGGACACAGAAGAACTCGGAAGGGGTTAATCAGCCAGTACTTCGACCAGAATTGACGCCTCATACAACCCTGAGGAGAATTCCTCAATATTAAACCCCTCTGATCGAGTGGGAAAGGCTACACTGATGCTGCCCACCTCTGTGTATTGAGACCCTTCAAGTACACCGACCTTCTTCTGCAGAGCACGATCTCCTTCGGATGCCACAGTCTCCTCTACAGAGAAATTCCTTACCCTGATGGAGAACGGGATCGGCAGCCCGCCGGCACTCTGACCATCGGCCGTAATATTTCTGAATGCGAACAGATCAGGCCCCGCTGAAGCACTGCTTCCGGGTGAGAGCTTCATCTGATACTGGATGAATGGAGAGTTACTTGAAAACTGATAGGTGGCAATCTGATATTCATTCCCGGCAACTTCCTGTGAAAAGAGAAAACCTGAAGAGAACGTCACATCAACAGAGAACGTCTCCTGAAGAGGAATACTGCCGTTCAGGGGAATGGTTCCGACAAAAAGAGTCCTCTGACCAAACAACACAGAAGAGAGGAAGAGCATCAGTATTACAGGGGCTAATCCTTTTTTCAACACCGGTCCTCCGTCCACGCTTATATATCTCAGGTTACTCTACCGGTCAAGTCATGTCAACACTAACACAAGCATAAACACGTATCATAACACTTTTGCACTTATTCCATATAAATACTACCTTTATACGTTTCCCAGAGATGACAGACCATCACAGAGGACGGATAGACTGACTGGTGAACACTCGAAGTTCATCACACAGAGAACAGTCTCTGAAGATATTTACCTTCATCTGTTTTTGCTGTAGAATCAATCACGTTTACACCGTTTCATGGTATCATACCTGGATGCGTAGCTCAGCTGGATAGAGCGCTGCCCTCCGGAGGCAGAGGTCGTGGGTTCGAATCCCGCCGCATTCATACTCCCCTCATCTTCATTGATTTACCACTCACCCTTTCGAAAAAAGAGGGGTCAATAGCTTGACATTCAAACTATTTGCATATAGTTTGATATTCAAGGTAAAAAAACATGATGATAGAACGCTATTCACAGATCCTGGTGGAATTCTTTGAACGAATGAATTCCTGGGAACACGGTATCGTAGCTGACAGAGGGATCTCCCTCCCGCAGATGCACCTTCTTGAGGTAGTCGGTAACCATGGACAGATACGAATGAAAGATCTCGCTTCCAGAATGGGAGTCACGACAGGAACACTCACGGTGATGGCTCATCGCCTGGTGACCAAAGGGTACCTCGTGAAAGAGAAGGACCCTGAGGATAACCGTTCCTCCTTCGTAACTCTGAGCGTGAAGGGGCGACGAGAGTACGAGATGCATCATCACCTTCACGGACATCTCATCGAAGAGATAGTCTCATTTCTCGGAGATGAACGAGCTGCGTCATTCTTCAAAGACCTGGAAGAGATCCGGGAACTGATGTAGAGGTATCAATGAAACAACGTATATGCAATCAGCAGGTATCTGAGGACTCCCACACGGAAAACATGAGACGAACCGCGATTGTTGTCCTCATCACTCTCATCACGATGCTCGTGGAAATCCTGTATGGCCTGCTGACTTCATCAATGGCACTTCTTGCCGACGGCATACATATGGGAACGCACACCTTCGCGCTGATCGTCACCCTGATCGCCTACCGTATCGCACAGAGCCAGCAGGATAATCCGAAATTCGCCTTCTCCTCAGGAAAGGTCGGCATCCTCGGTGGGTACACCAATGCGATCCTTTTAGGAGTTACCGCCCTGTACATGATGAAGGAAGCCGTCGAACGTCTCATCACGCCACAGACCATCAGTTTTGCTCAGGCGCTGACCGTTGCAATCATAGGGCTCCTGGTAAACCTGGCAAGTGCACTCCTTCTTTCCGGAAAAGGACACCACCATAGTCACACAAAAGAGCACCATATGGATCACAATCTTCGCTCAGCCTACGTCCACGTCCTCACCGATGCACTCACCTCGGTCCTCGCCATAGCAGCTCTTCTCTCAGGCCTTATCTTCGATCAGAGCTGGCCGGATGCCCTTGTTGCCATCCTCGGAGCTCTTGTGATTCTGCGGTGGGCATGGGGACTTCTCAAATCAAGCGGGAGACTTCTCGTCGATTATCATGACATGACCGATGAACTGATCCAGGTGAACAAAATCGCAGAAGCATCACATGTGAAGGTACTCGATCTTCACATCTGGAATACGTCGGAGTATCAGAAGGCTATGGTTCTCACCATCAGGGCGGGAAATGATTATTACAAGAAGGATTTTATCGATCAGATCAGACGACAGTTAGGAATTGACCATATCACCGTAGCGTGTGAATGATATGACAGGAACAGAACGATTGTTGCTTCACAGTGGAAGAAGCTATTGCCGTTCATACGATCATGACATAACGTCCAAGGTAACGAGGTTTTTCCCCTGCGCTTTGCTGCGGTACATGAGATGATCCGCCATGCGGATGATCCGATCTTTTGAGGTTTTCTGGTCGACGAATACACTTCCGATGGATATAGTAACACTGATAGCCGCCCCTTCATATGGGACTGAAGAGGTTTCAACGAGCATCCGCATCCGTTCGGCAGTCTGATGAAACTGTTCTCCATCTACACCGGCAGACACGATAAGGAATTCCTCACCACCCCAGCGCACCACCAGATCTTTCTGGTTCACAGCCCCTGTCAGACTCCTGGCAACCATTCTGATTACCTGGTCACCTGTATCGTGTCCGTATGAGTCATTGACCACCTTGAAATCGTCGATATCGACCAGAGAAACCCCAAAAGGGATTCTGAATTCTTCCAGCTCATGGATCTTGCCTGTCAGAAAGACGTCTGCCAGGCGACGGTTTGCCAGCCCGGTAAGCTGATCGGTCATCGCCATCAATTTCAGCTCTTCGATCTCTTTCATCAATTGCTTAGGTGAAGTATCACTTGAGAAGAGCTCAATGGCTCCGACGATCCGGCCTACATCAAACAACGGAAACGTTCTTACTATCACGGGCACTCGATGCCCTTGTTTATGATGAAGATAGACAAGAGCTTCACGGTTTTGACTGTCCTGCATCGTCTGATGCAACGGACAGCCGTTTCTGCACAAAGAAGTCCCTTGCTCATTAACATGCCCGAGGATATTATCGAAGCAGAACCGCCCGATGACCTCTTCAGCGGAGAAGCCTGTTATCCTCTCTGCGAATTCATTCCAGAATGTGATCTGTCGGTTGGTGTCCACGATATACACCCCTTCCTTCACATACTTCAAAATCTCTTCAAATATCAGCTTCCTTTCCATGCATGGCCTACTTTTTATCCAATTGTCACAATTATATTGATGTCTTAAGACACTTGTGTCAACAAAGATTTTACAAGCTACATAGTGGAAAAGATATCCGGATTTTCAGCAGAGACTGCCATCATGAAACCCCTCGTGGAGTGTAAAGAGATCAGGACTTTCCTGCTTTCTCCCGATCGTTTGACACTGCAGTCTCTACCTCACAGCCGGTGTCCTCGCCGCTCATATCCTCTCGATCACCGTTTTTTGGGCTCATAGACCATTTCTTCCATAGGTATCCATGTTTCAGATATGTATTGTATGCACCTGTATCATTCGCAAACACAAGATAATCTGTTTGCATACAATATTATGGTGAATTAAAAGTTTTTACCGACTCACTGAGACCAAGGATAACAGCGGAGTATTCACGGAACAGGTGAAGAGCCTGTGCGGTGTTGATCACCTCACACTCACCTACCGGATGACAAGGGGATGATCCGAACCCTGTCATCTGACGTGCAATGATCTCCTTTCCAGGCCTTTGGACACTAAAATCTGCCCACACAAAACAGAAGCACACAGGAAATACTCCTGATCCATCAGAAGAAGACACACAAGTCGTTGCAGTATGATAGACTGATGAAAAGGAGGATGCGCTTCCCATGGATATGCTTCGTTGCGTCGTAGAGCGCATCACGTTCCAGAACGAAGAGAACGGGTACTCGGTACTCAAATGCAGGGCGAAAGGGTATAAGGAGCTGTTAACAGTTGTCGGCCTGGTGCCTGCTGTTTCTGTGGGTTCCGTTCTCAGTCTGCAGGGACTCTGGAAACACGACGGCACCTACGGACCTCAATTCACCGTACAATCCTTTGAAGAGACCCTTCCTGCTACCATCTACGGTATCGAGAAGTATCTCGGCTCTGGCCTGATCAAGGGTATCGGGCCCGTATTTGCGAAAAAGATCGTCAACACCTTCGGCACTGAGACCTTACAGGTCATCGAATCAGATATCGATCGATTGCGTGAAGTGCGAGGGATCGGAACTATCCGGATCGAGCGTGTTAAAAGAAGCTGGTAGGAACAGAAAGAGATCAAAAATATCATGCTCTTTCTCCAGAGCAACGGCGTGAGCACCTCACACGCAACAAAGATCTTCAAGACCTACGGTGAGCAGAGTATTGCAGTGGTCAAAGAGAATCCCTACAGGCTAGCCGATGATATCTGGGGGATCGGGTTCAAGACGGCCGACACTATCGCAGAGAAGCTCGGAGTGAAAAAGGATGCTCCTGTAAGACTACGTTCCGGTCTGCTGTACACTCTCAGCAGGTTATCGGAGGAGGGACATTGCTATGCAACGAAAGAGCAGTTGTGCGAATCTGCAGAGGGGATGCTGGAGACTACGAGAGAAAAAATCCTTCCGATATTGGCTGAGATGGAACGAACCGGAGATGTGATTGTTGAAGATGAGGCTATCTACCTACCCCCCTTCCATGTTGCCGAGCTCAGTGTTACCCACAAGATTCGGTCACTTCTCGACTCACCGATAGAAGATTTCAGCGCGGGAGAAAACCTTGACGGGGCTCCAAAGAAAGAAGAATCTCAGGTCGCCTATAATAAAATCCAGCTTGAGGCTATCAGGACAGGTTTGTCAAGCAGATTCATGGTGCTCACCGGAGGACCGGGAACCGGCAAGACAACAACGATACTCGGCCTCATCAAGGCATATCATGCATCGGGGCGCGAGGTTCTGTGTGCAGCCCCGACGGGAAGGGCTGCCAAGAGAATGAGTGAGGCTACCGGAATGGAAGCCAGGACCATCCATCGACTCCTTGAGTTCAAACCGCCACAGGGGTACCAGAGAAATGGACAGTATCCACTCAAAGGCGATGTGTTGATCCTTGATGAATGCTCAATGATCGACCTTCTGCTGATGCACAATCTGCTTAAGGCGATACCCGATACCATGAGTGTCATCATGGTCGGTGACACCGACCAGCTACCTTCAGTCGGTCCGGGCAACATCCTTTCCGACCTCATCGAATCAAAGACTGTCCCCGTAGTGCGACTAAAGCATATCTTCCGTCAGGCTCAGGGAAGCCGGATCATCATGAACGCACACAGGATACACCAGGGCAGACCTATCGACACGACAAACGGTACATCCTCGGACTTCTTCTTCATCGAAAGCAGCAGTGCCGAAGACGCTCTGGAAAAACTCATACACCTCGTATCAACCCGTCTGCCCCGATACTACGGTGCAGATCCGGTGAGGGACATTCAGGTGCTCACTCCCATGCAACGGGGTGTGGTGGGTGCTGCACATCTGAACAGAATGCTGCAGGAACGACTCAACCCCTTTTCAGAAAGACAGGATAAGCAGTCCCTTACCCGCGCAGGTATCGAATACCGTCTCCACGATAAAGTGATGCAGATCAGAAACGATTATGATAAGGAGGTCTTCAACGGTGATATCGGCACCATCACCAGTGTCAGCTCTGAGGACCAGGAACTGACCATCACCTTTGAAGGACGCGAGGTCACCTACGAACGATCAGAACTCGATGAACTCGTTCTTGCCTATGCAATCACCATCCATAAGTCTCAGGGCTCTGAGTATCCCATAGTGGTTCTGCCGCTCATGATGAGCCATTTTGTGCTTCTTCAGCGCAATCTGCTGTACACCGCAGTAACCCGGGCAAGGAAGACCCTGGTCCTGATCGGGGAAAGAAAGGCTGTCAGCTATGCCATACGGAATCAACGGCCGAATGAACGGAATACCAAGGTAGATGAGAGATTGAAAGGGAACAAAGGAGATTGAATGAATACCGCCGACACGAATCCTCCCCGGTCATGAGGAACAGCCTTCAGTCACAAGATTCGCCCTACCCTCTCCTTGTATGCACTACACGCTTCCGCGTCACTCAGAAATCTCGCTCTGCAAAGGGGATGATGGAGTGTAGACCTTGATCCCGCCTTTTCCGTTCCGCTTGATGTCATACATGGCGAAGTCGGCATTTCTCATCAGCATCTC
>JAFGUP010000157.1 GCA_016938475.1 Sphaerochaetaceae bacterium | reverse complement strand
TAGTATAGAATCATGGTAACAGTGAAGTCAATGTCTGTTGAATCCTATCAGTATGTGCAACTGCCCCGTATAGGAAAATTGCCAAAGGAACCTCACATGAATATTATCATAAGTAGGTGGAGGTATGGTGTAATGGAAAGGAAAAGGAAGAGGGAGTGAGAGTCCCTGTTTTCAGCAAATCTCAGGAAATGTGAAGAGCGCTCTCTTCTCTATTCTTCAGTTCCATCTGCCGATCTTTTCAAAACAAAAGGATGTCTTTCGACATCCCGATTGTTTTGAGCTACGCTGGGTTCGAACCAGCGACCCACGCCTTAAAAGGGCGTTGCTCTACCAGCTGAGCTAGTAGCCCGTTACGAACGTGTTGGATAGTACCAAGATGACCTGAAAGTGTCAACACTGGTCATATAAACTTACCGCTGTTTTTTCAGCGTATCCATCTCTGCAGAGACGAGAGAATCACACATCTCATTCAGTTCGATTCCACTGTGACCTTTCACCCATACCCATTCGATGGATAGATATTCCCGTGCCTTGTCGAGCACCTGCCAGAGGTCTTTATTCTTGACCGGTTTCTTGTTCGCTGTCTTCCATCCGTTTTTCTTCCAGTTGTGGATCCATGAGGTGATCCCCTGTCTCACATACTGACTGTCGGTGCAGAGAGTCACTGAATCCGGGTGATAGGCCCTGTACACAAAGCGGAGAGCCTCAATTACGGCAGTGAGTTCCATCCGATTGTTTGTTGTCTGCTTATCGCCCCCGCTTGAAGAGGCCACGATACCTGCTTCGGTCGAGACGACGTATGCCCAACCGCCGGGTCCAGGATTTCCAGAACACCCGCCGTCTGTGTAGATCGTAATTGTATCCATGCCTTATCCTACGGAAAATCTTTCCCGTCAGTCAAGAACGGGTGAGAAGAAACCTTGGATATACTTCGGGATCATGAGAAAGCACTCAGGAATCAGAACGATTCAAAGAACGGGAGTCACTCATTAGGAGGAGATTTTCTCCTCCACCTTCTTGAGCAGCTCTATCGTCTCCTTGCGTGCATAGTAACGATAGGCGTAATCAAGCGGAGTATGCCCTCTGGTATCCTTGGCATGTATATCGGCACCCTTGTCCAGTAGGGCCTGCACGACCTCATGATTCTGTGTAAAGTGAAGGCTCACAGCAAAGTGGAGAGGTGTCCTTCCCTCACAGCAAGACCTGTTGATATCACTATCATGTTCTATGAGATACTGTGCAACCTCACTGTTCTCCCCTTCGCAGGCAAGCATCAGAGGAGTCCTCTCGCTCGCATCACAGCGGTGCAGGTCACAGCCCGCCTCAACAAGCAACGTGACCAGTTCGATATCATCTAGTGCATGATACAGAACGGTGTGCCCTTCCCTGTCCATAAAATTGAAGTCCACACCGAGGTCAAGCAGGATGGGCACCATCAGATACGGATCCGGATTCTCGTAGATCGCGAAGACCAGCGCGTTTTCCTCTACAAGAAGATAGGAAGGAAGCTGTTCATCGGGCTCGTCATCCCAGTCGAACTCCGGGTAGATATCAAGTCCGAGCGTCGCGTCAATACTCGCTCCTTCTTCTATGAAGAACTCTGGAAGGGTCTTCTCTGTTCTATGTGCAGCACTGAGAAGAAAGAGGTAATCCATTTCGGCCTGTCCCGGGTGCTCTATCTCCTTGAATATTCTGATGGCGACATGAGGATTCTGATTATGCTTGACTGATTCCTCCACCAGGAACAGATCAAGGAACGCTCCCCGCTGAATCAGTGCTTCAAGCACCTCTATATGAGGATTCTGCGTTGCCGCATAGTAGATTGGGGAATGGCCATTACTGTCTATGTCATTTATGTTCATCACCTGCGAGAACATACTCTCAAG
>JAFGUP010000156.1 GCA_016938475.1 Sphaerochaetaceae bacterium | reverse complement strand
TCTCATAGGGGAGGGAGAAGTTCGTCTCAATGGTGTTTCGGTATGAGACGATCCACCCTTCGTTGAGGGGGGCGATCTCCGTGCGGTTCAAGTCCAGACCCTCTGTTTCCCACATGATTACAAAGATTGCAAGGATTGCTGTCAGACTCACAAAAAGGAAACTATTCAGTATGTGTATGCCTCTTTGTTTTTCTGTTTTTTCCATCTCTCACATGCTCTTATCTACCGGGAAGGTACCTGTCAAGTTCTTACTACCCGCTCGTATTCGAATAACCATTTGTTACCTAACAATAGTTCATAATCAGACAAAAGTAAATTATGTCATAACTGCGGCAGTACTTTTTTGTGCAGTGAGTAGAAACCAAACTGTTTTCCGGGGTGTCAGAATCCTGCTTTTTCATGGTATAATCTGCATAGATCAGAAACAAAGGAGTCCAGCATGTTCCTATCACATATTGACGAGATCGAATCGAAGAAGATTGAAAATGAGCATATCAAGGGAGCTATGAAGCAGGTACTGATTTCTCCGGCTGAGGGTTGGGCCGATTACGTGATGCGCCGCTTTGTCCTGGAGAAAGGGGGCTACGCACCGAAACATTCCCATCCATGGCCTCATATCACCTACGTTCTGGAAGGTAATGGTATCCTCTTCTTCGAAGGCAAGGAACATCCTCTGTCCCCCGGGTCAGTCTCGTATATTCCTGCCGACTCCCTCCATCAGATACGCGCTACTGAAGAGAGCGGGCTTGCTTTTCTGTGCATCGTGCCTCCCGAGGGAGATGTCTGATGGAACGACAGATCTATGACATTCTGCTCGAGTATGTTATTCATCTGGATAATCCTCAGGACAACACAGAGAGGCTTGAAGCCGCCAGACCCTATTTTGACGAAGTGAGACATGATGTCATTCTTTCGCTAGTAGATGATGTGATGCGGCGTATTGATGATATCGAGAAGGTGAAAGTCATCGTCACTCGAATGATCCATTCGTTCTCTCACGCCATCAACAGGGTTCCCAGACCCTTTGCACGGAATTTCCCGCCTCTCGAGCGGCTCCTGGCCCGTAACGACGAGATCAACACTCACCTCGCTCTATGTTCCCAGGTGTTGAAGCGCTCGCGTGCAGAAGGGTTCAGCACAGAGGACCGCAATAAGCTCAATGAGCAGGTCAGGCAGATCAGGGCCCTGATCGGTCATTATCAGGAGAAGGAGAACCGGCTGTTCCCCCTCGTCGAAAAATTCATAGAGGAACACAGATGCGTGCAGCTGATGTGGGCTATCCATGATGATATCCGCTCGACACTGGCAGCTCTTTCGTCTCTGTCACACGATGAGAACTCCGGCATTGATGCGTACAACAAGGCTTTCGGCGCGTTGTTCTTCGATATGAAAACGATGATCATGAGAGAGGAACAGATTCTGTTTCCCGAGGTGATCAAACGTGTCCCGGCCAATGCGATCCTCACGATGGATGCCGATCAGTACGAGACAGACAAGGCCTCCTATGTCGATGAGAAGATGGCAGAAGAGAAGGTTGACCTGATCACCGGTCATCCCACCCTTCGCCAGATCGTTTCGATCTTCAATAACCTTCCGGTGGATATCACCTTCATCGATGAGAACGATGAGGTTGTCTTCTTCTCCACGCCTGAACATCGTGTGTTCCCCCGGTCAAAAGGGATCGTCGGTCGGAACGTTAAGAACTGTCATCCTCCCAAGTCCCTTCACGTGGTCGAACGAATCCTCTCCGCCTTCAAATCAGGAGAACGGGGCAGCGCTGAATTTTACATCGTCATGGGAGAGCGAAAGGTCCGTATCGAATACCGGGCGATCAGGGACGAGAGCGGCGAATACAGAGGAACCCTTGAGATCACGCAGGAGATCTCACACCTGCAGGAGCTCACCGAAGAGAAACGTCTTCTTGACTGGGAGTAAGGATTCTCTCACTATCTGAATTGTCCTGCACGTCGATGATATTTCTCCTTGTGATCCGCTACTGGTAGCGGATCCATCGTACGATCTCCTTCAGGGAATGCTTTTTTCCGGTAAGAAGGATTCCCACTCTGAAGATCTTTGCTGAGAACCACACGGTGGAGATTATCGCAGCCAGCAGGAGTGTAAAGCACAGGATCAGTTCCCACGCAGAGGGCATATCCACCATGACTCGTATGAACATCACCATGGGTGAGGTCAGAGGAAAGTAGGAGAGGACCAGGGTAAACAGTGACCGCGGATTCATCACCAGAGTCGATATCATCACCATGGGAATGACCAGAAAGATGATCAGCGGCCAGGAGAGCTGGCCAAGGTTCTGTTCGTCTTCAGCCGCGGCTCCCAGTGCCGCATACAGGGAAGCGTAGAGACTGAAAGCCCCCAGGAAGAACAGGAAGAGGAGAAGGAGGGTGGACGGGGAGAACGAAGAGGGCAGGTTCATATCCTTAAACACCACCTGAATCAGCAGGGCGGCAGAAATCCAGATCAGATATTGCAGAAGACCTGCGCTGCCGATCCCCAGGATCTTTCCGGCCATGATCTCTGACGGGCGTGAGGAGGAGAGGAGCAGCTCCACGGTCTTGGAAGTTTTCTCCACGACCACCGATCGACCGATCATCTGCCCGTAAAGGAGTGTCGACATGTACAGGAGCATGATGAAGGCGATAGAAGTGATGATGACAGTGAAGATCTCTTCCCCTTCAGTATCCCCTTCCTCGGTGATCTTTCGAATAGTGACAGTGGGGACTCTTGAGAGTTCCCGGAAGTCCTCCCGGGAGTATCCTGCGTTTGCCAGACGCTGCTCGAGAGCGAGATTTCCTATGATATTCGATAGCATCTGCGAATACATGAAATCGGTACCGCTTCTCGAGTAATAGGTGAACGACTCTATCTGCGTGATATCACCATCGATCACCACAATACCCTGAAACGCGTCGTTCTTGAGGATCTCGTTCCTGAGCGAAGCGAAGTCACTCCCTTTTACTATTATCACACCCTGAGAAGAGAAGGCCTGCTGCAGACCGGCGATCACCTCATCGTTCGCCCCGGTGACTGCGATGACCCTGCCTTCCTGCAGCTGGTCGTCACCCTGAGCAAGCAGAGAGGGGAGAACAGTGACAGCGAATATCAGCAGGGGGCCGAGAATGGTGATGATGAGAAACGTTTTCGTATGGGCTACAGCTTTGAATTCATGGTGTGCTATGATTCCGATCTTCTTTCTTCTAAGCATCTTCTGCCTCCTTTTCGCTCACCCGGGAGACAAACAGAGAATGCAGGGAAGGTGAGGACAGTTCATACCGTCTGATCGACAGCTTGCCTGCCAGTGATGAGAACAATGCATCGGTATCTGCGTTCTCGGCAAGAAGGACCTCGAGGTACCGGGGGTACTCTATCATCTTCTCGACCTGTGGAAGATCCCTGATGAACGAAGCGTCTCCACTGAACTCGATGATAAGAGAATTCCCTCCGGCTGTTCTCCTGATTTCCTGGATCGGGCCGTTGAGAATCGCCTTGCCTCTGTTCAACAGGAGGATAGTGTCACAGATCTTCTCTGCCTGTTCCATGATATGCGTTGAGAAGAGAATCGTCTTACCCTGAGCTGACAGGTCCATGATGATCTCTCTCATTCGGTCCGTGCTCACCGGGTCTAGTCCGCTGAACGGCTCATCGAGAATGATGATATCGGGGTCATGGATGACCGAGGAGATGAATTGCACTTTCTGAGCCATGCCTTTGCTCAACTCCTCCACCTTGCGTTCCTTCCATTCACTGAGGTCGAACAGCGCCAGCCACCGGTCGATCGCTGTATCAAGCATATCCGTGTCTCTACCTTTGAGTCTGCCGAGATAGAGGAGAAGATCGTGGACCTTCTCCTTCCTGTAGAGTCCCCTCTCTTCCGGCAGATACCCGATATGTTCCATGTCATCATCGGTGAGAGTCCTTCCATCAAAGAGGATCGTTCCCGAGTCGGGGGCTATGATATTCATGATCATACGGATCGTGGTCGTCTTCCCCGCTCCGTTCGGTCCTATGATGCCGGTGATCCTTCCGCTCTCACCGCGGAAGGAAAGCTCCTGTACGGCAGGTACGGTGCCGTAGTGTTTCGTCACGTCTTTCAGTTCGATCATGGAATGCTCCTCGTGTTCAGAGCCGGATGTGAGAGCGGGGTGAGGCATCAATCGGAAGGCTCATCGCTGATGAGTATAGCACAGATAGTTCCTTCGTGAGAGAAGAAACCTGTGATCACGATACCCTGTTTTTGTGGTACTCTTCACATGATTATGCGCAGGAGGTGTATATCCCGGACAGTAGTGTGTTGTATTCATGAGATGATTCCAGGTTGCTCTTTCTTTTCACATAAGAAGGAGAGGACAGGTTTCCTGGTACCAAAGCCGGGAATGCCTTCGGTGATGGCGACAACTGTCTCACGACCCATGATGGTACGTTTCAGATGTGCATCTGCGTTGTCCTCGTATCCATTATGCTGGTAGCGGGAGCAGGGCTTCTCTGGA
>JAFGUP010000155.1 GCA_016938475.1 Sphaerochaetaceae bacterium | reverse complement strand
TAGTACTTACTGAACCGTCTGAACAGGTCCTCTTCGTGCCTCTGTTCCAGAATCCATCGTTCCACTGTTTCGTTTCCCCGATAGCGGAGAAGGAATTCTTCCTGAACAGGTCTCTGCGGGTCAAAGTACCCGGCGGTCCAGCAGTGATCCGGCAGCGTGAAGGTGGCAACCGGAACATACCCTGCCTGCTGCATCTGGGCGACTTTGTTCGCAATGGTATCTACCTCGGGGTATTCATGTTCCCAGAAATCCGAGAGTTCTGCCGGGCGGTCGGTCGTGAACCAGGAGAGTTCGGAGACTGCGATGAATCCACCGTCTTTGAGCAGTTTTCCCCATTCGTATATTCCCCGCTGAAAACCGATGTTGTAGACTGCACCCTCCGACCAGATGAGATCCACTGTTTCCCGTTCATAGGGAAGGTCGTCCATTGAACCGACGACTCCCCGTACCCTGTCAGTGACTCCCTCTCCGGTAATCCGCTCATTGAGCCGGTCTATGAAACGGGGGAAGATGTCGACAGCGTCTATGGACCCGGCACAGTGATGTGCCAGGGTGAGTGTCTGCCCGCCGGTTCCGCATCCGATGTCGAGAATCCTTGAACTTTCGCTGAGCGGTTCGATGAAACTCAGTGCTTTGAGTGTCTGCTCCTCGTTTCCCGGACCCTGACGCTCGATGCGCGTGTAGTACTCGCACATAATGCCCACATCGATATCCATTCCCGCAAAAGGTTCGTCCTGCATCTGATCCTTCTTCTCCATTGTAAACGTTATGATCGCAAGGTGTGGTGATACCTATAGAAATACTGGCTCGTATGATGGTACCATACGACAAGCTGTAATCAAAGTATCAGGGAATGGGTTGAACAGGCCTCTTCAGGTCTGTTTCAAACTGTACACATGTTGTTGAGATCCGGCAGGAGGAAGGTTTGTCATGATAACTGTACTCATCCTTGCCATTATCTACCTCTCTTTTATCTCTCTGGGTATACCAGATGCCATTCTCGGGGTTGCGATTCCCGCAATCACCCTTGAATGGTCGGTGCCGTTGAGTTCCTTCGGTATCATCTCAGTGCTTGTGACCGCGGGGACGATCATCTCGAGTTTTACCAGTGTGTATGTGATAGAGAGACTGGGAACCGGTCGTGTCGTATTCCTGAGTTCTCTTATGACAGGGACCAGCCTGCTTGCATTCTCCTTTGCTCCCTCGTTTTCCTGGTTGATTCCTTTGGCCTTCCCGCTGGGACTGGGAGCAGGGGCTGTTGATACTGCTCTCAACAATTATGTGGCTCTTCATTTCAAGGCGCACCACATGAACTGGCTTCACTCCTTCTGGGGTGTAGGAGCATCAGCAGGACCACTGATCATGGGAACTATGATCATGAGCAGGACCTGGCATGAGGGGTACCTCGTTATAGGATTAGTACAGCTCTCACTCTCTCTTATCCTGTTTGTGTCTCTCCCTCTCTGGAAAAAACATGCTTCACTAGCTGAACATACCCACAACTCAGGAACGAAAGCCGTTGACCCGCTTCGGGTCAGAGACCTGCCAGGGCTCTTTTCTGCTCTTGCTGTGATGCTTCTGTATACGGGAACGGAAGTGGGAGTGGGGCTATGGGGAAGTACCTACCTTACTTTGGAAAAGGGGTATCCGGTAGCAAAGGCTGCTTTCTGGATGTCGATGTACTATGGCGGGATAACAGTGGGAAGGTTTGTCTCAGGCTTTGTCTCCTTCCACCTGAGCAATACTGCGATGATCCGTTGGGGCCTGCTTCTCTCCGTATTCAGTGGGACCCTTCTCCTGCTTCCAATCTCTCCTGTCCTGACCGGTGTCATCCTTGTCGTGATGGGAGTCGGCTTTGCCCCAATATTCCCTTCTATGGTTCATGAGACACCTGTTCGATTCACGCCACAGCATTCACAGAGAATCATCGGTCTTCAGATGGGTTTTGCTTTCCTGGGGGCAGCTTTGATTCCCCCGTTCATCGGAGTAGTAATTGATTATGTCAGCCCGGCAAGTCTTCCCCTGTTCATAACAGGAAGCATCCTCCTGCAGCTGTTTTTCACTATCCATCTTGACAGGACCGGCAGACGAACCAGAGCGTGAGCAATCGCCATCAGGATGCTTTTCTGGTAGCTGATAAGAACAACACCCCCGCTGTACGGGGGTGTTGTGATCGCTGGCTTGTTGTGATCTACTCAGCAGTCACGGTAGCTTTGATGCTTCCTGTGTAGGCGTCACTTTCGGGAAGACCGAAGGTGGTGTTGCCGGTTCCGTTAAAGGTTGCTGCCAGTGACAGGGTCTTCCAGCGAAGGCCGTTAGCTGTCGTCTCCATGACGTCTGCATCTACAGCATCTACTCCGGTGGTGTTAGCCGTTGCCACTGAACCGAGACTTGAACCGGTGACGACTACTTTGTCATTCCCTGCTGCTGTACTGTAGGAGAGCTGGTAGGGGACGTAGTAGGTGGTGCCGCTGATCGTTACAGTAAGAGGAGATGCCTCAAGATTGACCGTGGCCTGAGCGTTCCCGGTGGTATAGAGGTTGTAGTACCCGAGAGCCTGAGCTGCACCCGATTCGAGGTCGAGTTCATCAACTGTTCTGTTTCCGCCTGAGGCGATGTCAGCCTTGACTGCATCGGCTGACTGGTTGTCAGTTCCGGTAAAACCGTGGTAGAGCTTGCCTGCAACATCT
>JAFGUP010000154.1 GCA_016938475.1 Sphaerochaetaceae bacterium | reverse complement strand
CCCTGAATCAAAACAGGTGATTGCAGAAGCCAGGGCAGAGGTGAAAGCCGAAGTCAAGGCTGAAGTCAAGGCTGAAGTGAAAGAAGCAGAGGTTGCTCCTGCAGGACCTGATGTTCCTGAAGATGTCATCGTGAAGACAGCCGGAGACGCGAAGAACTTCAATCTCTACGTTGTTCACACCAATGACATTCACGGTAGAATTGAACCTTCTGATTCACGGGTTGGCTATTCAAGACTAGCTACGCTCCTTAAGCTTGGAAAGAGTGTGACGGACAAAGCTCTGGTTCTGGATGCCGGTGATGTATCTCACGGTACACTTCTGACTAACATGTTCGAAGGCGAAACAGCCGGAGTTCTTCTTGACCTCCTTGGATATGATGCTGTTGCTCCTGGTAACCATGATTTCAACTACGGGAAAGAGAGGCTGATTGAAGCTGCTCGATTTGCACATGAGTATACAGATATCAAGGTTCTGTCAGCAAACGTGCTCAATGAAAAGGGTGAATGGATCTTCCAGCCGTATCAGCTCTACTACTTCGATGGATTTACTGTTGCGGTCATCGGTCTTACAACACCTGATACCGAAACAAAGACACATCCGAAGAATGTAGAAGGTCTTTCATTCATGGATCCTGCTGTCATCGCAAATGCTCAATATGCACTTGATGTGGTTCGGGATCGTGCTGATTATGTGATAGTTCTTGGTCATGTCGGTAACGATGCTGACTCTGTGATTACAAGCAAGGAAATTGCAGCTAATCTTGAAGGTATTGATCTATTTGTCGACGGACACAGTCATGATGTGCTTGAGAACGGGATGATGGTTGAAGACACACTGATTGTACAGGCAGGATCCTACATGGAATATGTCGGTCTTGTTGAAATTCAGGTGAGAAACGGAAAGGCTGTTGGTGAAACCGCCTATCTGATCTCAGGTGAACAGATTGCCGATCCTTCAACAAGTGAACTGGCTAAGGCTGTGGGTATCACGGAAGTGAAGGAAGATCCTGTAGTGGCAAGCTATGTAGCTTCTCAGAATGCGAGGATTGAACAGATTACCAGTGAGATTGTTGCGTACTCTCCAGTTGATCTTGAGGGTGAAAGGGCGATGGTCAGAACGAGACCTACCAACCTGGGTAATATGATTGCTGATGCAATGCTTGAAGAGACTGGAGCAGATGTGGCTCTCACTAATGGTGGTGGTATTCGTGCAAGTATTCCTGCCGGAGACATTACCAGAGGAGATATCATTACTGTACTTCCTTTCAACAACGTTGCGATCGTGGTTGAAGTAACCGGTCAGGATATTTACGATGCCCTTGAATGGGGATATTCGAAGCTTCCTGATGCAAACGGTGGATTCCCGCAGACCAGTGGTATGAGAATCGTTTACAGCCGCTTCTCTGATCCTGGTAACAGAATCAAGAGAGTCCTGATTGATGGTAAGAGTATTGACAGAGATGCCACATACACCCTTGCTACCAACGACTTCCTAGCTGCAGGTGGAGATGGCTACACAATGCTTGATAAGCCGGTACTGATGTACGGTAAGGGACTTGATGAGATCTTCACTGAATATCTCGTAAGCCACTTCAGCAAATAGCAGAATATTGATGATTTTAATCGGCCACCCTTCGGGGTGGCCTTTCTTGAGTATGAAGGGCATGTCGTCATACTAGGTTGAAAGTGTCAGGGGTGTAGGTGCTGTGCGGACCTGAAGTGCGTAAAACCGGGTGATGAAATTGCGGCCATAGGGACAGTGAATCCAGAAGAAAAAGAAATGCTTTGGTACGTACCGCAGTCGTAGGTGAAAACAGAGTGTGTAGGGGATTTAAAGCAGGACGATAGTATAGGTGTTTTTCTGTGCCTGAAGCATTCTGTATGTTCCGGATTGATTGAAATCCGCTTATATGTACAGGTGTTCTGCATTCCCTCATCGGATGCAGAGAGGTTCGTTCAAGACAGTAAGGTCAGTATCATCGATTTGTTAAGAAAACCCTTCTTGGAGCCTTTCTTATCAGAGATGCACAAGGACGTGCTTCGAGGAGGGTGCATTTTGCACTCTAGCGTACATACAGGTTTTATGTCGTGGTCAGGGTTAGATACGCATCCAGTCTGCTGAATGGCCTTTCCCTTCGCCTTTACACGGTGGGAAGCGTTTCCCCTCACTCATAGTCACTTCCCTGCTTTCATGTTGAGTGCATCGATACGTGCCCGGCATGTCACACATCTGTCCGGTGTGGAATAGTATCATACCGCCATCATCAACTGGACTGTTCGGGGTTGAATTCACAGAGGCTGTATCAGAGCGCATGAGATGTAGAGTCCTCATCCACAGCAGAATCAGATAGGCAATCGGGCCGAGAACGAATAGAAAGGTTAATGTCCGTTTGAAGGCATTCGCCTCTCCGATCGAAAGAAGGAGAACTATCATTATCATCGCCAGGACAACAGCGATTGAAATGAGCAGCGCATTCCTCATGGTATTCGTATTCATATATCCTCCCGTCAATACAGATGTACGAGAGGAAGTGCCATGCATGAAGAATCACGAGCAGGGTAGAGGCTCCCTCTCATAGTTCTATGGTACACCATAATTACTGATAAAACAAATGATAGCCTGAAGTAAGTTGGTTATTGGTTGCATTTCAAGTATAGGAATTCACAGTTAACTCATATTCTAGTACATATGTGAATGTGGACAGGGGCTTATCTATAGGAGTACTATAAAATACGATAGCCCCAGGTCAAAGGAGTCGCCTAATGGATAAGACGTATCTAAGTAGAGAACTCAGATGGCTAAGTTTCAATGAACGCCTGCTCCTGACAGCCGAGAACAGGAGTATCCCTCTCATGGAACGGCTTAAGTTTATCGGGATATTCTCAAGCAATCTAGATGAGTTCTATTCAACCAAGGTTGGTGCGTTGAACAAAATGATTGTGGATAGTGAACATCACCCATCACCCCGCAATGTAAAACCGAAATCACTGGTCAAGCATATCGAAAAAGAGGTGCGGAGGATGAGTGAACGGGTTGATACCGCGCTTCTGTCGATTTTTGAAGAGATGCGGCGGCACGAGATTCATATTGTTGATGAGAAATCCATCACTGAAGAGCAGTATGCTAATGTACATGCATATTTTGAAGAGCATGTACGAGGCCTTCTTTTTCCAATCCTTCTTGACTCACATATTCCGTTTCCCTATCTGAAGCATATCACCGTGTATCTTGCCATAGATATGTTCTCTAGCGAACGGAATGAACACAGGTATGCCCTGATAAAGCTGCCGGCAGAGATATCTCCCCGATACATCCCCATTTCCTGTGGTGAAGGGAAGTACTTCATCATGCTTGATGACGTAATCCGACTACATCTCCATGAAATCTTTCACATTTTTGACTATGATTCCTATAGTGCCTACACTATCAAGATAACTCGAGACGGGGAGTATGACATATCAGAGGAGATAACCAAGAGTATCTATGAGAAGATATCCACGTCAATCAAACAGCGCAGCAGAGGACTTCCGATACGATTTGTATATGACCGGAGTATTCCTGAACCTCTTTTGAGGCTTCTCAAGGATAAGGGCGATTTCGATTCAGCACCTATCATTCTTTCAGGGGGGAAGTACCACAATGCCAGGGATCTTCTTGGTTTCCCCAGAATAGACATCAGCTCGCTCTACTTTCCGCCTCAAGCTCCGCTTCCACATTACGCGATCAGGAATGACAGGCCGCTCATTCCGCAGATCGAGCAGCAGGATGTCCTGCTCTCCGTCCCCTACCATTCGTTCGATTACCTTGTTGACCTCCTCAGGGAGTCAGCTCTGGATTCAAGAGTGTATACCATCTATATGACGTTGTACCGGGTCACCGAACGTTCCCGCGTAATCAACGCTCTGATCAATGCAGCACGAAACGGCAAAAAGGTCATCATCTTTATAGAGATTCAGGCAAGCTTTGATGAGGAGATAAATATCTCCTGGGCCGATAAGCTGTCGCGGGAGCCGAATATCACCCTGATCAGCAGTGTTGAGGGCATGAAAGTCCATTCAAAGATCGGTACTATCGTGTACAAGGAAGGGCGAAATAAGAAATACATTTCCTTTATCGGAACGGGAAACTTTAACGAATCTACCGCACGTATGTATACGGATCATATTCTTCTTACCAGCGACAAACAGACGAGTAAGGATCTCATTCAAGTCTTCGATGTCCTTGAACGGGGATTTGCGATGGCTTTATTCAGTAATCTGATCGTCTCTCCGTTCACAACACGCAGGAAGATCAGTGCTTTGATACGAAGGGAGATCTCAGCAGTACGGGAAGGGGGGAAGGGAGAGATCACTCTCAAACTCAATAATATTGTTGATACCCAGATGATTCGTCTTTTGCAGAAAGCGGCCCAGGAAGGGGTCCGGATCCATCTGCTGATTCGGGGTATCTGCACCTTGGTGACTGAAGGGGAGAAGATACTGCCCGGTACTATAACGGGAACAGCCATCATTGATCGTTACCTCGAACACTCTCGTATCTACCGGTTCTACAATGGAGGTGACCCCCTGCACTTCATCGGTTCTGCCGATCTGATGGAGAGGAACCTGGATAACCGTATAGAGGTGATCGTTCCAATAAAAGATGCTCATATCAAAAGGGAACTCGACATTGTTCTTGAGCACTTGATGCGAGATACACATTCCTCGTTTCATCTGGAAAGTGAGAGATTCAATATTCCCGTTGAAACTGTTGGTGAGGTGAATTATCGGGCACAGGAATCCCTGTATGATTATTTCAGGAGCTGCCTCCCCGCTTCTGACTGATGTGTGGTATAATGACACAACGCAGAGGAAAGGAAGGGGTTGAAATGGAAAAACTGATAGGAATACTCACCTCGGGAGGTGATACTCCGGGACTGAATGCAGCTATCCGAGCAATAGGCAAGACCCTGAATCATAGGTATGGCTATACGCTTATAGGATTCAATGACGGATTTCGGGGCTTGATGGAAAACCGATTCATACACCTTAATGATGAACGGCTGTCAAATATCCTGACGGCAGGAGGGACCATTCTCGGATCCAGCCGGGATAAACCGAATAAGATGCCTGTCGGAGGAAAGACCCTTGATATGACCGAGGCTATGGTAGAAAATTATCATAAAAACCATCTGAGCGGGCTTATCTGCCTCGGGGGAGGGGGAACTCAGAAAAACGCCTATCATCTAGCGAAAGCAGGGCTGAATATCATGACTCTTCCCAAGACTATAGACAACGATGTTGTCGGAACAGATGTGACCTTCGGTTTCGATACTGCATTGTCTATTGCCACCGAAGCTGTAGACCGTCTGCACTCCACCGCCAGTTCTCACCACCGTGTCATCATTCTTGAGACGATGGGTCATAGAGTCGGTTGGCTCGCCCTTGAAGCTGGAGTTGCAGGGGGTGCCGATGTCATTCTTCTTCCTGAACTGCCTTTCGATGAAGGGAAGATTGCTGAAGCGATCATGACCCGTACCAAACAAGGCAAGAGATTCAGCATCGTTGTGGTTGCAGAAGGTGCTGTTCCCCAGAGTGTCTTCAACAAGGCAAAGAAGCAGCTGGAGACAATGAATGTCGAAAATGACGATATGCTCAAGGCAATACAGAATCAAGTTGAGAGCTATCTGTCGGTTCGTACGGTCAGGCTGGCTGAAGTGCTTGAGAAACAGACAGGAAAGGAAACCCGGGTCACCATACTCGGGCACGTTCAGCGTGGGGGGACGCCTTCAGCGCGCGACAGAGTTCTTTCCACAGCTCTTGGCGCCCGATGTGCTCAAGAGGTTGCCAAAGGCGCCTGGGGGTATATGATGAGTGTTCGGGGAACTGAGATAGTGCCGGTTCCGTTGGAAGAGGTGGTCACAGGCAAGAAGTACGTTCCCGAAGATCATTACCTCATCCAGAGTGCCCGCGACATGGGGATCTGTCTGGGCATCTGAATATTGCAACAACATGCAACAATTACCTTTCTCGGTTGCTCTGATCGTGGTAGAATACCTAGCATCAGTCTCTCCCTGTATGAGGGGGACGATCAGAAGGAGCCTTTATATGAGTACAATTTCACAGCAGCAGCGTGAAGAAGCAAAAAGTGAGCTGATCTTTCGTTTGAATGACCGTCCGTCACTTGCGCAGTCTCTTATTGCAGCGCTGCAGCATTCTGCAGCGATCTTCATCGGTATTATCACACCTCCTATCGTCGTTGCTGGAGCTCTCGGTCTGGATCCCGCCATGAAGAGTTATCTGATAAGTATGTCACTGCTCGTTTCGGGTCTGGCGACCTTTGTACAGTGTAAGAAGGTTGGTCCGGTGGGCTCTGGTCTTCTCAGTATACAGGGCACGAGTTTCACCTTTCTGGCGACAGTGACGGCTATCGGACTATGGGCACAGGCAAACGGAGCTTCACAGGAACAGATGATTGCGACAATCGCAGGTACGGCGCTTCTTGGTTCTAGCGTTGAAATCATCTTCAGTCGGTTCATACCGCTCCTTCAGAAGATCATTACACCCCTTGTCAGCGGTATCATAGTACTGTTGATCGGAATCAACCTGATTGCTGTGGGAATCAGAGACGTGGGTGGCGGCGCGTATGTCTATGCGAATCTACCCGAGCAGTTTGCCTCATGGGAAAACCTCATGTTAGCCGGTATCGTGCTTTTATCGATAGTTCTGTTCAACAGGATTAAGAACAAATGGTTCAGGATGGGATCGATCTTCTTCGGTATGCTCGTGGGGTATATCGTTGCAGTGTTTATCGGGAAAGTAGACTTCTCAGCCCTCACCTCAATGAGTCTGGTTACAGTCCCTGTTCCTTTCAAGTTCGGTCTTAAGATAGCCGGACCATACATCATTCCCATGATGCTTCTGTTTTTAATCACCACTGTTGAGACAATGGGAGACCTTACTGCCACAAGTATGATCAGCGGGGAGCCGGTTGAAGGCGACCTGTATATGAAGAGAATCTCCGGGGGTGTTCTTGCAGATGGTGTCAACAGCGCTATCTCGAGCTGTCTCAACAGTTTTCCTGTCACGACATTCTCTCAGAATAATGGTGTCATTCAGATGACAGGTGTCGCTTCGCGTTATATCGGGTTCTTTATAGCAGGCTTTCTTGCTCTCTTCGGAATCTTTCCGATCGTCGGAGGCGTGTTCAGTGTGATTCCTTATCCGGTCATCGGCGGTGCTGTAGTCGTTCTTGCTGGAACCATTGCAGCCGGAGGCATCAGGATCATCTCAACGAGCATACTCGACCGTCGCGGTGTCCTTATCATTGCCATTGCTCTCGGTCTTGGCCTCTCTGTTATCCTGTACCCCGAAATTCTCAAGAACTTCTCTCCTTTCTTCAAAAGCATGTTCTCCTCTCCGATTACTACAGGAGGTCTTACGGCTATCTTTCTTAATATCATATTGCCCAGAGAATTGAGGAACCGAAGCCTTTCCAGGGATCCATCAAAGGATATGATGGGCCAGCAGGAGCTCTAGCCGGGAAGCTTTCAAACACTGCAGGATATGGCTGCTGGTAAGGAATACCATGATGCGTTCGGGAGCATCCCTCTCTCGACTGTTCAGAGACTCTGCCAGTCTGTCACAGATAGGAAAAGGTTCTCTTAGGTGGACGAGTTATTGTCTGAAGTGTCTGCAGGAGGTATAGTGAAGATTAAAGACTGAGGAGGATGGATGTATGAAGTTTTGTTGGACAACTGTCTTCGTGAGCGATATGGAAGCATCACTGGCTTTCTATACAGATATTATCGGCCTGTCACTGAACCGACGGTTCTCACCCCCGGGCGGTGGAGAGATCGCGTTTCTCGCAAAGGGGGATACTCAGCTGGAGTTGATCTTCCGTCCCGGTGCTGATATCCAGAGTTCACCGAGTATGACACTCGGCTTTGCCTCTGATATACCTCTGGAAGAGGTCATTGATCAGGTGTCGGAGAAAGGAATCACTATCGAGAGTGGTCCATTCCAACCGAATGATCATATCAGATTCTTCTACATACGTGACCCCGATGCGTATGTTGTACAGATCTCATACAGCTTCTGAACCTCATTGGAGCAGGTAGCGTATCTGCCTTGACAGTACATACATTATCAGAAAAAGTTCCTGATCGGAATGTACAGCTGGCACTGAAGGATAGTTTGCTGTATGGTTGTGTGTAAAGGTGAAAGTCAATGATGAATGTCTTAAGGAAACTTACACAGCATTCGGTGACGTATGTTAGTTTATTGTATGAGAGTGCTGATGAGGGTATACGAAGGGAGACTTATCAGATCAACCTGCGCCGCTTAGTGATCCTCGGGCCGCTG
>JAFGUP010000153.1 GCA_016938475.1 Sphaerochaetaceae bacterium | reverse complement strand
GATACCGCTGTTTCCTCTCTTCATCTACAAGGATGTAGGTGTGTTCGCCACCCAGGAATCTATCGATCTTCTCTGCATAGATCGCCCCGACAGCACCAAGACCTGCGATAGCAACTCGACGTATCATACTCTAAACCTCCTGAGAGACTAGTGCTGGTATGAGCCTGACCATGGTATCAAGGGAAGCTTCCTCTATCTCTTCTGAGACCGAGTGTGCGTTGTAATAACCATTGGCCAGAGTGACGGCATCATAGCCCATCTTTCGCAGTATATTCGTATCGCTTCCTCCTCCGGTGGGAACTCCTTCGAAGGGTAGCGACATCTGTTCACACACAGTTTTGAACTTCTTAAGCGCGATGGAATGCTTATCCAGCTGGTAGGCAGGATAGATGAAATGCCGATTCATTTCATAGGAACCTCCAATAGCTCCCACAGCCTTGATACAGCACATTTCCATGTGTGTCAGATGAGCCAGACATTTCTCATCCGACTCAGCTCGCACTTCAAGGGTTACGGTACACTCGGGAGCGACGATGTTCGTTGCTTTTCCGCCATGTATCGTACCAACATTCGCAGTGGTGGTCTCATCTATTCTGAGTAGTTTCATCTGGTCGATCGCGCGGGCAGCGAGACTGATAGCACTCACTCCCTTCTCGGGAGCAAACCCAGCATGAGAAGCAACTCCGGTGAAAGTCACAGTTGCTTTGTAATGAGAGGGTGAGAAGGTCATGATTCTCCCCAGCGCCTGTTGTGCATCGAGGATATAGGCCTGAGAGACCGGGGGGAGGAGGGAAGTGTCTAGGTCTTTTACACCGTCAAGTCCTGTCTCCTCGCTGACACTGAACAGGTAGACAATCGGTTTGCCGATCTCCTTCAGGGTATCGATGGCAATCAGCATGGCTGCAACAGCAGATTTGTCATCCGCTCCAAGAGCTGTCGTCCCGTCGGTCCTGATGACTCCCTTCTCCCGAACAACCTTCACGTCCACGGCATTGGGGACTGTGTCGATATGGGCCGAGAAGAGGGTAGCGGGAGTACCTTCAATCTCATTGATATAGGCAATCAGATTACCTCGGGCATCTACTCGTGTGCGCACATCCTTTGAGTGCAGGTACTCGAGAATCCACTCGCGTATCGTTTCTTCTTCCCCCGAAGGAGAGTTGATGGCGACCAGTTCAAGAAACAGGTCGGTGACCGCCGAAGGGTCATTTTTCGTATTCATAGCGCACCTCTATCAATTCAATTGGTGCAAGGATACCATAAAGCGTACACTCTATTCCACACTCCCGGTGATATCTGCTATACTTGAATGCATATGTATGAGTATACGATCATCGATTCGAATGAGAGCTGGAAGGAACGGCAGTCCTACTGGAAGCACAAGGGGATCTCTTCCTTTGCAGTGGACTTTGAAGGAGAGTTCAATCTCCACATCTATGGAGAACATCTGTGCCTGATACAGGTCTTTGACGGAATTTCTTATTATCTTATAGACCCCTTTGCTCTCGATATGGAACAGGTCCTCCCGTTTCTCTGCGATCCTCTGACAGAGAAAGTGATGTTCGATTCCTCAAGTGATGCATCCCTGATATACAAGGTATACGGGGTGGAGATGAAGGGAATTTATGATGTGGCACTCAGTGCAAATCTGGTTGGTTTTAACGGAAATCTGCATGCCCTGATAGCTTTCTGTGGTATCCAGATAGCACCCCTGAGGAGCAAGAAGAAGAACCAGATGGCAAACTGGCTGACCCGTCCGCTGAAGGAAGAGTTGATCGATTATGCATTGAGTGATGTCGAACACCTGTTCGCCATTCAGCGGACACTGAAAGATCTCATCGGGAAATCTGGCAAGGAACAGGAAGAGGCACGGATCCAGAAGGAAGGGACGAAGATCCGCACGACGTTCAAACCGGGGTGGACGAAACTGCCCGGCTATCGAAGGATGTCCTCATCTGAAAAGATATACCTGCGTCACTTCTTCACCGTGCGTGATGATCTGGCCAGGCAGAAGAATCTCCCTGCCTACCGTATCCTCGATAAGAAGATCCTCGTGTCCCTCGCAAAGGATCCCACTCAGGTGGAGCAGCTTGCCAGACACCGGGATCCGCGTATGCAGAGAGTGCTTCTTGAGGCTCTCAGCAACGCCCGTCAGGTGGCACAGGGAGAACTTTCGGGTGCACGGAAGGCTTGATCTTTCTCTCGGACGAGTCGTCAGGAGTGATAGGCGGTCTCTTTCAACGGTAATCGATCCCGGAACTTTCCATCGAACACATGGTATGCATCCTGTACCGCAGGTGCGGTGGCGATGGTACTGAGTTCGCCTATCCCTTTTGCTCCATAGGCCTCGCTCGAGCGTTTTTGTGAGCTAACCATGATCGTTTCCACCTCAGGAGCATCGGGAGCTCTGAGCAGACCGAGAGTTCCATACTTCGCTTTCACGACTCCTTTCTCAAGAGGAAAATCTTCAGTCAGTGCATATCCCAGCCCCATAACGACTCCTCCTTCAACCTGGCCTTCGACGGCGGTCGGGTTCACGACCTGCCCCACATCGACAGCTGCCGTGACCTTCTCCACCTTGCCCTTCTCGTCAAGGAAGACTACCTGAGTCGAGTAGGAATAGGCGATATGGCTGACAGGATTCTTCTTGGTTGATCCCATCGGGTCGGTAAGAGCAGTGAACTCTCCGTTGTACTCTCTTCCCTCAAGTGCATGGAGGGAAGGGACCTGAGTGAGGTCTCTGGTGAACTCGAGTGCTACCTGCCGGATCGCTTCACCGGTTATGACTGTCTGGCGGCTTGCAGTACTTGTCCCGCTGTCGGGAGTGCGACGGGTGTCGGCCGGTTCACAGAAGACCTGATTCGGGGAGAGTCCGGTCGTCTCTATGACGATCTGTGTCGCCATCGTCGCGATCCCCTGGCCCATGCAGGCTGCACTGGTGCGGATATGAAGGATTCCCCCTTCAACGCTGAGAATGCATCTACCCGTGTCCGGTACACCGACTCCGAAACCGCTGTTTTTGAACGCACAGGCGATGCCGGCTCGAGGATGGTTCTCGTAGGCAGTCCTGACAGCAAGCAGAGTCTCTTCGAGTGCTGTATTGTCAGAGGCGATCTGCCCGTTGGGGAGGACCTGACCCGGTCGGATCGCATTGATATAGCGTATCTGCCAGGGAGAGATCCCAACCTTCCTGGCAAGTAGGTTGAGGTTGTTCTCGATGGCAAAACAGCTCTGAGTGACTCCGAACCCGCGGAAAGCGCCCCCGGGGACGTTGTTGGTGTAGACAGCCTTTCCCACGATATCGACATTCTCATAGGCATAAGGGCCTGCCGCATGGGTGCATGCGCGCTGCAGGACAGGAGCTCCAAGGGAGGCATAGGCACCGGTATCGGCTATGAGCGTCGCCTTGAGTGCAAGCAGCCTTCCTGTCTCGTCACAGGCACTTGTGAACTCCATCTCCATGGCATGTCGCTTGGGGTGCACGTTGAGACTCTCCTGTCGTGACAGTTTCACTTTCACCGGACGTCCGGTGTGCCAGGCAACAAGAGCGGCATGGTGCTGAACGCTCATGTCTTCCTTGCCTCCGAAGCCTCCCCCGACTAGACACGCCCTGCAGTTTACCTGAGTTGAGTCCACGGCGAGCATCCGTGCTATTTCTCTCTGTTCATCGAACACAGACTGGCTGGAAGTGTACAGAAGGAGGGACCCGTCACTCTCTCTGAGTGCTATGGCTGCTTCCGGTTCCATGAACGCATGTTCGGTACATGGTGTCGAGTAGTGATGGGTCACCACGTGGGCTGCTTCGCGGATAGCTTTCTCGGCATCTCCCCGTTTCAGGACCTCGGTTGTGAGCACATTTCCGCTGCTGTGCAATTTCTCAGCACCCTCGGCCATAGCCTGTTGGGGAGTGGTGATGGGTTCCAGGACGGTATAGGTCACTTCTATCAGTGACAGAACCTCTTCGAGGGAATCCTGCACGGTCACTGCGACAATGGCAAGGGCATCTCCCATGTACCGGGTGATATCGCCTTCGGCGATCATGACATCCCAGTCGTTGACGATATGACCGATCTTGTTCTCAGGCACATCCTGAGCTCTCAGGATGGTAACGGTATGAGGATGCTCGAGTGCTCGTGTGATATCTATGTGCTCTATGCGTGCTCTCGGGTGCGCGCTGCGCAGTGCTTTTGCATAGATCATTCCCTCTATCCTGATGTCATCGACATAGATCCCGGTACCAAGGGCTTTTTCGACAGCATCGACGCGTCTGAAGCGTTCGGCGATTACTCCGGCCTGAGTGTCGATGATGATGGGAGTATTCTCTCTCAGGTATCGCGCCGCCATCAGGATCGCCTTCTCAATCTTCACATAACCGGTACATCTGCAGATATTCCCTTTCAATGCTTTCTTGATCTCCTCAAGGGAAGGGTCGTGGTTCACATCTAGAAGCGCCTTTGCCGACATGATCATACCCGGGGTGCAGAAACCGCACTGGACGGCACCCTGTTCGGTAAAACAGTAGGAATAGACATCCTTCTCACGTTGAGACAATCCCTCTATCGTAATGATCTGCTTACCTTCTACACGTGAAAGGGGGATAAGGCATGATTTGGTTGCCCTGCCATCTATGATGACGGTGCACGTGCCGCAGGCACCTTCACTGCAACCATCCTTGGTTCCTGTCAGATTCAGATCTTCCCGGAGGAAATGAAGAAGTTTTCGTGTGCTTTCCGTTCGTACAGTGTTTCCGTTTACCACAAAGGTGTGCAAGGCCATGCCTCCTGATCGTTTCTACCATGCATCATGTTTCGATGATGGTTGTAGGGGGGTGTGAATAGCCGCTTAGTATGTGCTCCCGGTAATAGAGTGCGGGAACAATTGACTGTGATACTATACATTCTGAATTGTAAGACAGTACGTTGATTTGTCAAGGTATGATGTTGCGGTTAGGTGCATTAGATCGAATTGTCCATACAGTTTCCTGGAGATTATCACGCATGTCCGGCACACAGTCCCAACAGGATTCGCTGTTGGGACTGGATTGGTTCGTCAGGTTCTCATCTCACGGTTGAAGGGCTTACCGAGTGCAGTGGGTCCCATCTTCTGGCTGTTTCGTGAAACTGAAAGGACGATGATGACCAGGACGTAGGGAAGCATGACGAGGAATTCATAGGGGAAGTCGATCCCGAGTCCCTGAATGGCAAGCTGAAGAGACTGTGCAAGGGTGAAAAGAAGGGCTCCACCCATGATCTTCACAGGGTGCCAGTGCCCGAAGTAGACAAGGGCGACCGCGATGAAGCCTCTTCCTGCTATGATGTCATCACTGAACATTTTGACCTGACAGAGACTGAGATAGGCACCGGCAAGGGCTGCCATTGCTCCTCCCACCATGAGAGCCTGGAATCGGACTCTGTTTACCTGGATACCGATGGAGTCCGCCGCCCGTGGGTTCGTGCCGACAGCGCGGACTCTGAGTCCCCAGGGGGTCTTGAACAGGACGTACCATGCGACCGGTACAAGGATGAATGCAACATATACGAGAGGGTTGTGCTGGAACAGCAGTTCACCGAGGATAGGGATATCTGCAAGGAAGGGGATCGGTGCTTTGGGGATACCGATGACGCTCTGTGTTCCCCCGACGAAGTGGCGGAACAGGGTTCCTGCCAGACCGACTCCGAACATCTGCATACCGATACCGGCAATCCCCTGAGGAGCACGAAAACTGACGACAACGACTCCGAACAGGAGTCCGAGCAGGGCTCCGCCTCCCATGGCTACCGCGATTCCGATGTAGTTATAGATTCCCGGCACCTCAGCACCGCCTCCAACGAGGTAGGGAACTAGCAACCCGAGAAAGGCTCCTACGGCCATGAGACCTTCACATCCGAGATTGAAGACCCCGGCACGCTGATTAAACATCTCCCCAAGGCTTGCTATAAGCAGTGCAACGGAGAACGGAATTCCCAGAGACACGATGTTTACGATGAATTCCATTATGCGACCTCCTCAGTTTTACCGCGGCGTAATGAAGAGAAGAGTTTCTCTTCCACTCTCTGCATGAGATATGGGTTCGCAAGAACCATCTTCGTTGCGACGATCGTAAGAATGATGATCCCCTGAAGTACCTGAATCATGTTTGCAGGCACACCGACAAGGCGCTGCGTCATGTCTGCGCCATAGATCAGGAGGCCGAAGAAGAATGCCGCAGGGACAATTCCCGCAGGATGAAGGCCTCCGAACAGGGCAACGACGATTCCACTGAAACCGTAGCCGCTGGTCACCCCTTCGATCGCACGTCGGTGGACTCCGGCTATCTCGATGCCTCCTGCGATACCAGCGAAGGCGCCACTGATCACCATCGAGATGATCAGGTACTTCGGCACATTGATTCCCCCGTACCGTGCAGCACGTGCACTTGCACCGGCCGCTCTCATCTTATATCCATAGGATGTTTTCCACAGAAGGATGTAGATGAGGAGGGCGAGAGCAAGGGCGATGAACAGTCCTGTATGGATTCTTGTACCCTTGATGAAGCGGGTGAGATCAAGATTGCGTGAAAGGCGCATCGACTGAGGTGTTCCGCTTCCCATCGTGATCTCTGCAGGGTCGAGCATCGGCCCCCTCAGGAAGAAGGTGTATAGCTGGGCTGCTATATAGTTGAGCATCACCGTAGAGAGAAGCTCACTTACCTGCAGCTTTGCTTTGAGAAACCCCGGAACAAAGCCCCATACGGCCCCTCCGAAAGCTCCGGCAAGGAGCGCAGCAGGAATGAGAATGTAGGAGGGAAGGTCAGGGAAGGCAAGTGCCAGGGCGGTGGTGGTGAGGATACCGATCGCCATCTGCCCTTCTGCTCCGATATTGATGATTCCGCTTCGATACGCTACTGTGATACCGAGCGCGACTATCGATAGAGGAACGAGCCTGAGGAGAACCTCCGTGACTCCGATCTTGTTCTTCAACGGTTCGGTGAGGATCACGATATAGGTCTTGAACACATCTGCCCCGATCGCAATGAGGATCAGAGCTCCGAAGGTCATTGCCGTAATGATAGCGAGGATGATAACCCCGATCTTGTATCCTGTTCTAAATCTCTTCGTCATCTTTCACTCCTGCCATGAGAATTCCCAATCGTCTTCTGCTAGCTTCACTTGAAGGGATCACCTTCTGGATCTTTCCCTTGAAAATGACCGCCACCTGGTCAGAGAGATTCGTGATCTCTTCCAGCTCCTCACTGATGAGGAGTATTCCCACCCCTTCGTTTCTCTTCTGCAGGAGCTGTTTGTGGATGAATTCTGCAGCCCCCATGTCGAGTCCCCTGGTCGGGTAGACTGCGACGAGAAATTTCGGGTTGCGTGCGATCTCACGGGCCAGGATCACCTTCTGGATGTTTCCTCCAGAAAGAGAACCTGCCGCTACATCGATGTTCGGGCTTCTGATGTCAAACTGTTCTCTGAGCTGCTCACCGTTGTTCTCTATCACACGTTTTTTCATAAAGGATCTGTTGCTGAACTGATCTTCCTCAACGTCCTTGAGGATCAGGTTCTCCTTGATACTGAACGATGGAACGATACCTTCGACGTTTCTCTCCTCGGGAACATATCCCATACCGGCATCAATAACCTGCCGGGGGGAGAAATTGGCGATATCTACATCGTCGAAGATGATCTGTCCGCTCTCCACCTTTCTCAGCCCGTTGATAGCCTCGGCCAGTTCCTTCTGGCCATTGCCCGAGACGCCGGCG
>JAFGUP010000152.1 GCA_016938475.1 Sphaerochaetaceae bacterium | reverse complement strand
GTTAGAAATGCTCGTGCTTGAAAGTGATGTGTTCGAAACTATCAGAAGCTCTCCCTGAAGGCTCCTCAGATGGGTGGTCTTCAACCCGATCTTCTCGACCCAGGCCAGTGTATCACCCAGGGAGATCAGATCCCCGATGACAAATGGTCTATCAAACAGAATGACGAAATAGCCGAACAGGTCGCCCAGGATTCCCTGCGCTGCAATGGCGATCGCAATGCCTGATATCCCCAGACCTGCAATGGCTGTCGTGATATCGAATCCGAGATTGCCAAGGATGAATATGATCCCGAGGATCCAGATGATGATCTTGAATATGGAAATGAGTGGATTGATCGCCTTGGCCGCTTCGATTCGGGACTCCTTACGCGAGAATCTAAGGAAACTGATCTCTCCTGCACTGATAGCAGCCCTGAGAACGATGACGAACAGAAGAGCGAAAAAGATCTTCTGCACCAGTACATACGCTGCTTTGCCATAGGAAAGTGAGAACACGGCATACGCAAGAAAGGCCATGAAGACGAGAGGGAATATGACCTGTTTCATGAGTCGCTTTCGCGTCTCCATTTGCATCGTACTCAGTGAGGCAAAATGCATTCCTGACCATGACTTGAACCGGTTGATACTCCCAACTTGGTTCTGACTTGTCTCAAGTGCCTTCTTCTGAGCTCTGATGAAGAGTTTCGAGAGGATGATTGAGAGAAGCCGGATCAGAAGGATGCCGGCAAGAACAACAGCAGCTGAGTACAGGTAATCAGCTACGGTGTTATTGTAATAGACTCTCTGAAGGATCGAAGTATCCATGGTGTATTGCTCTCCTTGTTACTGGTAATACTGGTCGAAGAAGACACTGAAGATCAGGAACATCTCATAGGAGCTGATCTCATACCCTGTCTGTTCCACTCGATAGATAGCCTCAGTTTGGGTCAGGGAACTCTCTTCGTATTTCATTCGTATCGTTAAGTCGATGCCATCTTTACTGATTGCTTCAATCGACGAGAATATGTCCATGTTATTAAACATCCTGACGGTGTTACGCAGTTCATCGAGGTCTGAGATAAGCATGGTGTAATACTGTATGACCGACTGATCTTCCTGAGTCCCGTTTACTGCTTGTTCTCCTTCCCTGTGTTCTGATAGTGAGACGAGATATGCTCGCTGCATCTTTCTCACATGATCTGACAGCTGCCCTGCGATACCTTGCAGGGAAACCAGAGAGCTCCTGATATTCTCACGGTTCTCTTTTGAATACCTGGAGACATTCGCCAGGAGAGAACCAAGATCCCCGATCAACGGTTCACCTTCCAGTGCGCTGACCTCCGCAGCTCCCTGTGCAGCGTTGAGGAGCCCTTCAAGATTGATCTCAAAAGAGGAATGTATCTTGTTGACAAGCTTCACAGCCTCTTCCTTCATGAACATATCAGCAGAGAAAAGCTGTTCGATCCTCCACTGCGGTGAGGTAGATAGCAGTGCTTCAGGATCGCTGAGGTCAGGTTCTTCCTCCATCAGCGGTTCCTCAACAGCAGCTGGCTCCGTATAGGGTTCAAACGTCACGTTTGGAAGGGTATAGGCCGGGTCTGACTCAGCAGTCGGCTCTTCGGCGGCGAGCTCCTGCATAGTCTGCTGGATCTGTACAAGGTCATTCTCAAGGGCTGTGGCTACAACGAGACCCTCCTGTCGAAGGCCATTGACCAGAGCTGCCTGCTCGTTCCCGAGCGCCTCGATGCCGCTCTCAAGAGATGCTGCAGCTGCCGTTCCTGTTGCCAGGAGATCTGCAATTTCCTGATCAAGGGCTGCATCCCGCTCTGTCCCGCTGCGTTCCAGCAGGGCAATATTCTCCCTCAGTTCGACAGTTATGCGGATCCCTTCTTCACTGAGAGCCGAGAGTCTATCATCGATAGCTGAGGCAGCAGTAGAGCCCTCGCTTCTCAGAGCATCAAGGTCCTCTCCAAGGGTCTGTGATACGGTGATACCCTCATCCCTTAGCTGATCAATCATCATTTCCAGAGCGGCAAGTGCCTGAAGCCCTTCATTCCGCAATGTGTCATATCGCCCGATCTCACTGATCCGATAGTCATTGAACTCTGAGCGCAACCTCTGCTCGAGTGTATAGGCCTCTCTGGCCGTTCTCTTTGCCAGCGCATCGAGTGAAAAGGTCCCGTGGTAGAGCTCATCGGATGGCCACCAGGGGATATGGAGCGTGAACGGGTTTATCCTGTACTCATCTCGATAGTCTGCAAAATCTTTTCTGAACGAGGTGATAGTCAGAGGTGCACCATTATAGAGGGTCACTGCATGGTAGGCCCCGTCACCACTCTGGTACAGAATCTCTCTGGGTAGCATCAGATGATACGCATCACCGAGTTCCGGGTGATATTCGGTGGTCGAGTCCACAAGCGGATAGCCTTTCTCATCCCCACTGAGGAACACACCGTCCGCGATCCTGAGTTCGCCTTCCGACGCAAGAAGACTTCTCGGGTCGATGCAGGCATAATGCCCGGTCCCCGTCCCGTAGTCCACGATCTGTCGGGTGATCAGAACGGACTCTATACCGTTTTTCTGCCTGATCCACAGATCAATGGTATCCTCTTCACCTTCCTGGATGATGATGTCGTTTGCTGAGAGACTCAGGTCTGTGAACGATCTGACCTGAGAGGCGAAGGCCAGGGCAAACATGATGCTGACAAAGGCGATAAGTGTGAGGATAATATCCTTGAGCTCGATTCTCCGGTACCAGGGCACAGGACCGCTTGCAACCCTCCCCTGTGTTTCCTGACTATGGGGAGGAGTCGCATGGAAGGAAACTGGGGGAACGGGAGAGCTTCCCTGAACGGTTTCGGTCTCACTCAGAATACCGGTGAGTATATCGAAGCGTTGTTTGAGAAACACCTCTTCTCTGTTGAGAGCACTTTCAAACTTACCGACATCAGTATCGAAAGTCTCACTCTCCGTGCAGGCAGACACAGGAAGGTCTGTACCCTGGATATGGATATTGTCTATCAGGGGATAGCCCGGCTTTTCGCCCAGATCAGTTGGTCGATACCGTCTGAACAGAAGCCGGGCACGGGCTACAAGAATCGTGAGGTCAAGTATCCTGTGCAGCGGCATCTCTTCCGACTGACGGGACCATTTATCACCTGTGTGACGCCAGATCTTGGCCGAGACTTCGCTGGAGTCCTCACTGTTCCACTGGGCAAGTCCGATCGAGAGTCCCTTCGCTTCCGAGTTCCCGGCTTTATTGCCATCCGCATGCTCGTACTCTTCGAGAGCGAGTATGGGACGGTGCTTGAGGTGGAGAGGTACAGAAAGATTTGCGGCTTCTGGTCCTTTGTGTGTCTTCTTTGTATCGTTCATCCTCTTTTTCCTATCTGTTCGCTTCCTGTACCAGTCCTGCATCTCTAGTAATACTCATTGAAATAGAGAGCATAGATCAGGAACACAGCGTGTTCGCTCACTGCATATCCTTCCCGATTCAGGGTCGTGTACATCTCACTCTGCGTGATATCCTCATCCCGGTCTTTCAGACTCACAGCCCGGTCGATCGCCTTCCTGTCCACGTGTCTGATATTTCCGAAAATCCCTGTGTTGTGAATCGTAAGGATCGCCTTTCGCAGATCATCGAGTTCCTCCCGGAAAAGTGAAACCTCCTCTTCCAGCCTCTTCCTCTCGTCCCTCTCGCGTGACAGGTCATTTTTAATCCCGGAGAGATCCTGCTGTAGCAAAGTCACGGCATCTTGAAGTTCGGCAGCTTCCCTATCCCTATCTTCACGGTCCTGACTGACCACCTGGGAGAGAATATCTATCTCGTTAGTGAGAATCTTCACCTCGTAGTCGAGGTCTGAGGCGGCATTCTCTTTGAGCGACCTGAGACCCTCATTGACAACCTCGTTCAACTCCACTTTCAATTCGCTCTTCATATCAGCAAGCACCTCGTCGGAGAGAGGTTGCAAGGACGTCTCAGTAACCTCAGGCGGGCTCTGAGGAGTCTGTTCGGGAAGCTGTACTTTTTCAAGTGCACTCTCCTGTTTTTGAGGTGCACTCTCCTGTGCAGGAGCGACTGGCTGTGCCTGTCTTGTCTCCTGGTTGATGCCCATATAGAGGATCCCGAGCAGATCGATCTCAACCGCCTCATAGAGAGCTTTGAGCAGCTCCTGTTCACTGGTGTAGGACCCGCTCAGTTTCGGATTGACTGCAGCGTTTACAAGCCTGATATCGTAGATGAGAGAATCATTCTCCTGAATGAAGGAAAGCCCTGAGCGGACATACGAAAGAAGATCCACTCCATTGTAGCTTATCCGTGTGGGCAGCGCCATGAATGAGGTGTACTCAGTTTCGGCTATGACGGAAATCGTGTCGAAAGAGATGGAGTCCCACTGGTCGAAAGTGGTATAAGCCGAGAGAAGAAGTACGACTCGTGCTTCGGGGACATCTGGTGAGAGAGAGATCTTCACATCCCTCCCCTCTGCATCACTCATCGAGTAGACAGTATAGCTGCCGCTCACCCGTTTCTGGATATCCCTGAATCCGAATTCAGAGAAGTCGAAGGCATAGAGTGAAACGAAGGACAAAGAGATGAAAAGAAGGCTGAGGTGGAGAATTCTCTTCAGCATCACCGCATCCCTCCTGTACACCCGATGACCGGATTTCCAAGAATATCGTGGGACAGGATCAGCAGGGTAAGTGGTTTCTTATTGCATACGGCTCTGCCGGCATGGTACATGAAAATCACTCTCTCATTCACTGTGAGCCTCCCTGTACCGGAGAAAGGAGTAGCCTGCTCTGAGCTGAGGTGACCACTGATCATCGAACAGAAGGGTCAGACGCAGCTCTCCGCTGTTGCCCCGTGCCAGGGGATAGTTTCTGAAGGTGTAGCGCACAGTCGGACCGGTCTGGAACTCGGTCAGGGTATAGGGCAGCTGTGAAGAAGAGGAGGAGGTATATGTATAGCGTGACAGTTCCCCGATCATTCCGAGGGTGAGAAACTGACGGTGAGCGGTCCTGATCACTGACAGAAGAGTCGATGCGAACCTCAGGCCGGTTGCTTCGTAACCCTCCTTGTCTCCTGAAATATAACCGGCATACAGAAGCTCCGGTTCCACTGTCAGGGAGACGGGCATATAGGTATCCTGTTTGATCAGGGTGAAAGTGAAGGCCAGAGCCCCCTCGATGTTCACAGAACCACTGCTGTCTCTGCGGTATTCCGCGCTTAGGCCGTAATCGAGAAAGCCGTTCTCTGCCGTGATCACCTCAGCCGAGAGGGCGAGGGGGAAGGACTCAGAATAGCAGTAGGAAACTGTTGCCGAGTACCCTTTCTGAGCGAGGTCAAGAGAAGAGACGGTTCCTGCGAAGAGGACACCGGAGATAACAGAAAGGATTGCGGCGAACAGGAACAATCTAGAGAAGTTCAATGAATTCACCTCCTCCCTGGAACAGGATCTCCTTCAGGATCGGTTTCAGCGTCAGGGAAACCTCTGTATCGAGCCCGTCTCTCAGGTCAAGCTCATAAGAGGAAAATTCCACCACATACCCTTCGGGCACCGTAGACTCGAGCACGCTGATACTGTAGGCAGCGGGCGTCAGCCCGGTAAAGACAAATGATCCATCCGTGTTCACCATCTTCCGCTGCTCACCGTACCCGTTTGTCAGGCTCACGATAATCCCGCTCCCGCCTGTTCCGTCGTAGGCGCTCAGGTCAGAGGTTCCCCTCACCGTGAGGGGACGGGTGATTGTGATGGCAACCTCTTCGCTCTGATCGGCGAGTTCGATGAGAGTACTCTCCTGGTCGATGATCAGAAATTGATGGCCGAGTGTACCCGGAGTGAGATATATCTGATAAGTCCCCTTCGCAACAGCAGGAAGGATGAACGTCCCGTCTGCGCCGGTAACCGCCGTGAAGTCTTCCACTGTAACGATGATATCACTTACGGAGTCGGTGGGAAGGAGGGGCACGATGCGCCCCGACAGCTCTGAGACATCGTTTCTCAAACCGATAGGCACATTGATGCTCGTTGAGTAGGAAAGGGTGAAACTGAGTGTCTCTTCGGTGACTGTGACCGGTAGCCTCTCAAAACTGAGCCCGGCACTCATCCCTCCGAACCCCTTCTTCGAATACGACACCCTTCCTCCAGCGGTAAAACCGCTGAGTCCGGTGTGTGATGCATAGGTATAGCCGAGATCCACACCCGCAGAGACATCGAAAGGGAATGCAGTGGTAAAAGAGGTCTTCACAGAGAGAAGGGAATCGGAAAGACCAGGCTCTGCGCTGCCGGTATCGATTGAAAGGAAGCCAGTAAACCTTCCGATACCGGTGTACCCCTTCGCTCCAGATAGGGACAGCAGCTGCGAGGACGATCCACCCCCGCCTGAGATATGACTGACTCCGAACTTCAGTTCGACACCGCCCAGGATCGTATTGAATGCTCCCGAATAGACATTGGAACGCTCAGTTGATGAATTCACCTCGCTTGAAACATATTGAAGCACTTGAGAGAAACTGCCCGAAAGAGATGTCCCGGAGGTGAAAAGATACCCAACAGAGAACAAAAAGGAGTGTTTGTTACGATATGAGGAGGTGACCCGGTCCAGATCACTGAAGGTGTAGGAGCCTGTGAAACTCACAGCATCGCTGGGGTACAGGGAGCCTTCGACCGTAACAATATTCTCTCCGGTCGGCATCTTCAGGTATTCGGCGCTCTTGTGTGATGCATAGAATGAGTATCTGTAGGCGCTCTCAAGAGCGCTGAGCTGCAGGTTGAACGCCCTCCTCTCCGGCTCATTTATTGAAACAGCTCCACTGTAGGATATATTCGAGATATCATAGGGACGCATGAACCCTGACACTCCGAAAAACATGTCCTCTATCTTTCTGTCATATACCCACGAGAGAGCAATCGTATCTGTTTCTCGATAGGTGATACTACTCTTCACACCGAGTCCCCGTTCTTCGTGTGCGCCGGTTGTCGAAAAGAGTTCAACACGGGAACCGTTCGCATATACAGCGAAAAGAAATCCCTGATCAGAAAGACCGGGAACAAGCGAGGTCGGTGAGAAGGCGGTGTTCGGTTCTACCGAAAACACCGGGTTCCTATAGGAGAGGTTGAAGGTACTCCAAGTCACCCTTAGTGAATCAAACGACAGACTCGGCATCGGGAGTGAGAAGGAGAGGTTGTGATAATTGTCATCATCAAGAGCCCCGGAACCTGAGAGACCCGTCACAAGGTCTGCAGCAGGTGTTCCGATAACCGTCGAGGAAAGGGAAGCAGAAGTAGAGAGTTTATAGAAACGGTACAGAGATGCAGCCTGTATTGGAGGAATCCATCTGTGAACCATCTCGACCTCCTTCACGAGATGCTCACTGCCGTCCATGCTGGCCTGTATTGTCGTATGCACCTGTGTCTGCCTGTAATAGCCCTCTTCCAGAGTCACTTCATAGCAAATCTCCCGACTTTCGCCGACATCAAGGATGATCTGATCTGTCGGGAAAAAAGCCTCTTCCATGAAAGTTGCATCTCCTTCAAGGAAGACGATGGACCGTACGTTGCCGATGTTTTTCACCCTGACATTCACAGTGTACTCACGTGTATTGAGGATGATCGAAGGAAAGTTGAGCACACTCAGGTCAATGTCATACACCGGCAGGACAGTGACCTGTTCGGTCACAATTTCACCCGAGGTCGGGATGTTCAGACCCACCTGATAAGAACCGGCAGCAGCAGAGACGGGAATGACCATGGACAGGAAGATAATGTCGCTCTGTCCAGGTTCCAGTGTCAGCGGGTAGAGAGGAAATTGAAGTCGCCAGTCCCTGGGGATCACAGGCTGGGCTTCCACCGTCAGACTCTCCGGTTCATCATTGATGAATTCAAATACGAGATTCAACAGTTCTTCACCGGTACTTTCAGCAGGACCGGTGACAGAGTTGACCTGCAGGCTGAACAGCCTCACCAGAGAGACAAAGAGGATCAATACTGTACAGTTCTGTCGCTGCCTATACGCCATCAGCTCAGAAGGTGGGAGAGACAAGAACTCCGAAGATCTTATCCTGCCCTATATCGGCAAGGAGCTGGATCCTGTAGGAACCGCTTTCAAGGTCAGGAAAGGAGACTGACCGCCGGATTGATGTCCCCGGAAGCGTGGAGACTCTCCTGCCCTCGAAACGTCCGAGGAAGGCACCTGTTTTCGAATAGACCAGTGCATACAGATCACCTGTTGCAAGAGTCTGCCCGGTATTCTCTATACTGAAAGTAATCGTCTTCACCTCCTGTTCCTTGTCGATATGGATATCCCTGAATGTCAAGGCGGGGGTTCCCGTCTCCCCGATCTGGGTAGCTATCTGCACTCCATAGCGGTAGTTGATGCTGAGCGCAGCAACCTCATCCTCCTTGAGTTCCGGGTTGAGAAGACTGTCGGTAATCGCTTCAATAAAAACAATCGACCAGTAGATCCCTGTCCGGGAGGAGTCTGCAGGAACCCTTACCGTATAAGGTACTTTGACACTTTTTTCGGGTGGAACTACTACCACATCTTTTTCAAACGTGATCCAGGATGCATTGGAGCGGACATCGGTCCCCGGCGGATTGAAGTAGTTGTTCCCTGCATCATCATACAGGTAGTCAGCCTGAGATATCTGGACCCGTTCATTCCTTGTTCCCTGATTGGCGATCTGAACAGTTCCCGTGTATGACTCTCCCGGAAGAGCTGTCGTCTTCACAAACAGATCCCCCTGTACCGCAATGGAGGCACTCACCATCGTGGCTATTGTGAAAATCAGCACTAATACCAGCTGTGTACGTTTCATATAATCCTCATTAATACAACTTCTACTCTTCCATTATGGAAAGATAGATATCGGTATTCCATGATCTCTGCTTGAACTGACTGACACTCAATCCTTCAAGACGGTACTGCACACCGATCAGTTCCCTGTCTCCTGTCCCTGAGGCAAGAAGCCGGGGAGTTGATGAGAGTTCCACAAAAATATCCTGGAGAGCATCAAAGGTCTCCTGCTCCGGTGCCATCGCCCGCGCAGAGAGAGTGAGCCCCTCAGGCCAGAGAAGGGGGTTTGCTTCGATGTAGAGACTCCATGAGCAGTCACTCTCAACCGTGACGGCTTCTGTGTACGGCGGAGAAAACAACTCCTGAGCATAATCACTGCCGGCCCCGTCTGACAGCATCGAGACGTCAGGAGTCAAGGTCCAACTATTCGTGAAGGAACTGTTCCATAAAAGGGTAGTGTCAGCGAACAGAACAGGAGAAACCATACACATCACAGTAAGGATGAAGAGGGAGTATGTCTGTTTTGATCTATTCCATAGCATCTCTTTTTCTCCCTCAGGACAACACATAATCCGAGATCATTCCCGCCCTTGACGCCTTTCTCTTAAACGGTCTGACCGGTATGGCAATGATGAAACAGTTCGTCTTCTTAAACCCTGCATCACTCGGAAACAAGACTATAGACGACCTGTAATGAGGTAACTCCGGGGTCATCTGATAGGCAGTAGACAAGTTTAGCCCCATTCTTCTTACCGTCAGTCCAGGCCTTTCCACCATGAATATCCAGAATCACATCTTCCGGTGCAGCGCCTGCAGGAACCGGGATATAACCAGATTTCCCATCGTTTCCAACTGCATTTCCAACAACACTGCTTCCCAGGCTGTCCGGGACAGTGAGGTTACTTCCTGCATTCCCGGGGGGATCAACAAGGACCCATAGTGTTCCGGGAAGGTACCCTGAGGTAGGACAGTGGACAGTGATCTTCTGATTCCTGCTGTTCCCTTCGAGGGTGTACTGGAGGTACCCGCCCTCCTCAACCTCTATGTCGGTGAAGAGTAAAGGTGTTTTTTCTGCCCTTCCTCCCGCTTCAGAGACTGTGTGTTCACCGCTGTGTGAAAGGGGAAAACTCACAGAGGGACTTTCAATTGACACTCCATCGAATACTCTCAATGTTGAAATGGGTTCCATCACTTCCGTAAGGTTCAGTTCGATGATCTGGGTAGCAGTCGCGGAAGCATATATCGAGTATTGAAATATGAGAACACACAATACAGTTAATTTGAGAAGGTGCTTATCATTTTTTAGTCTCAGCCTGCCTTTCACTGCGTGTATTCCTCCACCGTATGTGATTCCTGCAAAAACCGCCTTACCACCCGATGATAAACAGGAGGGGCTGTGAATACTCATAACCCCTCCTTACCTGAAAAAACTACTTATTTATACGGCGTCAGCAAGTATGGTATAGGTGACTGCGATAGTGGACACTCCTGGTGTACTGTCAAACCCGTAAATAATGGGAGCACCCGGTACATAGGTCAATTCATCTGATCCGGTCCCGGCAGCGGTACCTGTGTAGGTATTAGTTCCGGGAATCGAATTGATAACAGTTCTTGCATTCTGCGAACCCTGAGGAATGGTGAATTTATTTGCGGTAGTCGTGTCTCCACTATCAATCACAACTCCATGAGCTTCCGACTCGATTGCTGTACCGGTTTCGTCCTGAGGATCACCAACCAGCACGTAGAGGCTACCGGTGGTATAGTTAGCTGTTCCCGAGTGTACGGTAATCTTCTGAGCGTTAAGACCCGCAACGGTATACTGAAGGGATCCGCCTGATTTCTCCGTCAGGGAATCATAGGCTGAGTAGGTTGATTGTGTAGCTTCCGTACCAGCATCAGTGACCTGATAGTTACCAGTGTAACTATCGGAGAAGGTTACGGTTGGATTTACAGTGGTGCCATCAAATACCCGGATAGCCGCCACTCCAGTGTACGATTCAGTGATACTCAGTACTACATTCTGGGTTGCTGTAGTTGCTGCTCCAACTGTTGCCAGTGACAGAATCAG
>JAFGUP010000151.1 GCA_016938475.1 Sphaerochaetaceae bacterium | reverse complement strand
GACTTTCCTAGTAGGTCTAATCAAGATCCGTGATGTATGGTACAATGACGCGCTGAGAGAGGAAGCAGTAAGCATGAGAGATTTTGTACACCTTCATAACCATAGTGACTTTTCACTCCTTGACGGGATAGCACCGATTTCCAAGTACATGGAACGTGCTAAAGAATATGGCATGAAAGCCCTCGCCCTCACTGACCATGGAAACATGTTCGGTGCCCTCAGGTTCTATCAGGCATGCCGTGAACATGACATCAAGCCGATTATAGGCTGTGAACTCTACGTCAACCCTGAAAGCCACACGGAGAAATCGGTTACCATGAGCGGTTCCCGCTATTACCATCTCGTCCTTCTGGCCATGAATGAAACCGGCTACCGGAATCTCATCAAACTCGACAGTATCGCCTATACTGAAGGGTTCTACTACAAGCCGAGGGTTGATGATGAACTGCTGAAAGAGTACAACGAGGGCCTGATCTGTATGAGCGCCTGCCTCGGCGGCGAGATTCCCACCCTGCTCAATGAGAATGCCTACGACGGGGCGAAAGAACGGGCGCTGTTCTATCAGAATATCTTCGATAACGGACGCTACTTCCTTGAACTGCAGGATCATGGACTGCCTGAGCAGAAGAAGGTCAATGAGCTGATGATCACACTGTCAAAGGAAACCGGTATTCCTCTAGTTGCGACAAACGACATTCATTACATTGACAATTCCGATGCGAATGCACAGGACATAGCCGTATGTATCGGAACCAACAAGAAGAAGAACGATGCTTCACGGATGCAGTTCGACAGTGACCAATTTTATCTGAAGAACGGCGATGAGATGGAACAGCTGTTCTCTCACGTCCCCGAGGCACTCGATAACACACTCAGAATCGCAGACATGACGAATCTGGAGATCACCCTACCCGGTCCACTCCTTCCCGATTTTGATATCCCGCCGGAATTCCCAAGCGATGAGGCTTACTTGAGACATATCGCGACTGAGGGCCTCAAGGATCGATATGAGATCATCACCGACGAGCTTAACGAACGACTCGAATACGAACTTGGCGTAATCATCTCCATGGGATTCACCGGCTACTTCCTTATCGTCTGGGATTTCATCCACTGGGCGAAACAGCACAACATCCCCGTCGGTCCCGGCAGGGGATCGGGAGCAGGCTCCATTGTCGCCTATGCCATGACAATCACCGATATCGATCCGATCAAGTACAATCTGATCTTCGAACGATTCCTCAACCCCGAACGAATATCGATGCCTGACTTTGATATCGACTTTTGTTTCGAACGCCGTCAGGAGGTCATTGATTATGTGACAGCAAAGTATGGTGTGAGTAGAGTCGCACAGATTGCGACCTTCGGAACACTGAAGGTCAAACAGGTGATCAAGGATGTCGCCAGAGTCCTCGACATACCCTTTGCCGAGGCAACCCGGATCGTCTCCCTCGTACCCGACTCCCTGCCCGCACCCGAGGATGGGGGAAAACCACCAAAGCTCACCGTACAGGGGGTTGTGAACTACCGGCCCGAGCTGCAGGAGCTGATAGAGAAGGGAGGCGTGTACGCTGAACTGTTCGATGTCGCTAAACGGCTTGAAGGACTCAACAGACACATCTCGACTCATGCTGCGGGTGTCGTTATCGGAAAGAGCGATCTGACCAACTATGTCCCGCTCTACTACGATTCGAAAAGTGAGGCCGTCTCAACCCAATACACCATGGACATGCTCGAAGAGTGCGGACTGGTTAAGATGGACTTTCTCGGTCTTAAAACCCTCACGCTTATTCAGCATACCGTTGAACTGATCAGAATGCACGAACCCGATTTCTCCATCGAACTCATCGATGAGCATGATGAGAATACATTCCGCATGCTCAGTGAAGGTGAATCGGGAGGAGTCTTCCAGTTTGAAAGTGCCGGAATGAAACGGATTCTCAGGGAAGCGCAGCCCAGCACCATAGAAGACCTCGTCGCATTGAATGCCCTGTACCGCCCGGGTCCCATGTTCTATATCCCCAAATTCATCGAATCAAAAAACGGAAAAACTCCGATAGAATATTTCCACCCAGATTTGGCGCCTCCCCTTGAGACGACCTACGGGGTTATCGTGTATCAGGAACAGGTCATGGAGGTGGCACAGATCATAGCCGGGTATTCGATGGGTGCAGCTGACCTGCTGCGCCGCGCCATGGGCAAGAAGAAAGCTGAAGTCATGGCCAAGGAGAAAGTCAACTTCATCAAAGGTGCTGAGGAGAAGGGCTACTCCAAAGAGGTTGCAGAAGGCATATTCGAAATGCTCCTGCCCTTTGCAGGGTACGGTTTCAACAAATCACACGCTGCAGCTTACTCTGTTGTAGCCTATCAGACAGCCTATCTGAAGGCAAACTACCCTAATGAGTTCATGGCTGCGAACCTCACGAACGAGATGAACTCTCCCGATAAGTTCTCTCTCTACCTCGCCGACACGCGAACCATGGGAATCACGATCACTCCACCAAGCATCAACAACTCGGGAAGACAGTTCACCGTCGTGGATGGCCAGATCGTATATGGCCTGCAGGGGATCAAGAATGTCGGAGAGGCTGCTGTAGAGTCAATTCTTGCAGAACGCTCAGCTTCCGGACCGTTTGTCAGTTTCCTCGACTTCCTGCAACGCAATGAGCCGCGGGTACTCAACAGCCGTCTCGTTGAATCTCTGATCAAGTCGGGGGCCTTCGACGAACTGGGTATTAACAGACCGACTCTCCTCGCGAACATGGAACAGGCGATCAAGTACGCGCAGAAACGGCGGGAGAGTACGGCCTTCGGGCAGGTAAGTCTGTTCGATGCCGATGAGGAAGCCTCAATGGAGACCTTCACGATGGAGGAGATGGAGGACACCACCCTCCTGGAAAAACTTGAAACCGAGAAACAGCTTCTGGGTTTCTATGTGTCAGGCCACCCGATGGATGTCTATCGTGAAGCATGGGAACGCGCTGTCACCGTGAACCTCGCTGAACAGGAGAAAATTCCCACCGGACGAAGCGTGAACCTTGTCGCGATGATAACACAGGTGAGGGAACACGTGACGCAGAAAGGAAACGGGAAACCGATGGCATTCATCAAACTCAGTGATTTCAACGGTGAAGTGGATGCTGTGATCCTTCCCCCTGAATGGGAGAAATTCTCCCAGGATATCGCAATTGACACGATACACGGGTTTACAGGGACCTTCGAACTGAGAAACAGCGAACTCTCATTCAGAGTACACAGTGTCGTAGAACCGAACAGCCTCGAAGCTGCGGCGTTGAAGGAAGCCCACCTGACCCTGATCAAGGAACTGTGTACATCGAAGGAATTGATGAACATAGTCGATACCTGCATCACCTACAGCGGCTCACTACCTCTGACCCTCCATGTCATCGAGGAACAGAGCATCGGCAGCGAGGGTGGTGAGGAAGAGATAACCCGCAGAGAACACATCATCCGTGCCGGTCGGGATTTCTCCGTTCTCTACGGCAATGAATTCATTCATGCAATCAAGGAGTACCAGGCGGTAAGTGACGTCTGGTTTGTATAAGGAGTCAACTATGAGAGAACTTGCACGAGTCGTGTCGTTTCTGCTTTCGATCTATAATATCATGATTCTGGTCAGGATCATCACCAGCTGGATTCAGCCGGTTCGTCCGGTTAAAAACAGCAGCGTGCTCGATATCATTGCCCGCTTCACCGATCCCTTCCTCAATATATTCCGCCGTGTCAGATTCCTCAGGTTCCAACGGTTCGACTTCAGTGTCCTCCTTGCTCTCATGAGCATTTCGATCGTTCAGAACATCATTTCAACCTATTCGGTGACGGGGAAGATGAGTGTGGGTTATATCCTTGCGACGATCGTTCAGTCCCTGTGGTGGTCGTTCTTCTCCATCTTCCTCGGAATCATCATCATCCTGCTGATCATCCGTCTCGTGCTGACCTATAAGCGTACTCCGAATACTGTTCAATATACTATGCTGCTCAACCAGTGGCTGCAGAAGGTACTTGATCTCGTTCACACTTCGATATTCTCAGGCAAGGCCGTGTCGGACAGGACCCTTCTGTATACTGCGACGATCCTGGGGGTACTTCTGTATATCGCTCTGATGAACCTCATACAGATTGCCGTCAGATATCTTGTGCAGCTTCCCTTCTAGGATGATGGTGTGTGGGCACGAAACCTCGATAGTGACGTACAGACGCTCAGTGGAGTCGGAAAGCATCTTGCCTCAACCTACGCCCAGATGGGTATCACCACCTACTCTGATCTGCTCCACCTCCTGCCTCGCGGGTATGAGGATCGTACGACTATCGTTCCCCTCGGCCTCATCGGTGAGGGAGCGTATGCAAACACTCTCGTAGAAGTAACAGGTCACTCCTATTTCGGCTCAGCTCGTAAACGCACGCTCAAGGTTACCGTGCAGGATATCAGCGGTGAAGGCGATGCGCGTGCTTCTCTCCTATGCTTCAACCGAAACTATCTTGAGAAAGTCTTCCGAATCGGAAGCCGTTTCTATCTGTGGGGACAGTTCTCCCATCACTGGGGAGAACTGCAGAGCAGCCAGTTTGAAATGGTCCATGTCACACATTCGATAGAAGAGGCTGCAGGGTACGGATCACTCAACCCGATGTATCCCCTGTCGGGGAAACTCACCCAGAAAGGGGTGAGACGTCATGTACAGGATATGCTCAGCCGCATACCTGTCCTGGAAGAGGAACTGCCCGAATACATCAAGCAAAAGTATCACTTGATGAGTACCGATAATGCCTTCAGAGCAATCCACACCCCTTCGACGATGGATCAGGTCAACCGGGGCTACCGTACCCTCGCCTTTACCGAGCTGTTCTATCTTCTCCTTCTCAATGCCCGGACCGTACATCTGAGACCACATGGGGGGGCAGTGCGGACCGAATCCGGGAAAGCCTTGCAAAACAGATTACTTGATCTTCTACCGTTCTCCCTGACAGACGACCAGAGAACCTGCCTCGATGAGATTCTCAAGGACCTTGAATCCCGTCAGGTGATGAACCGTCTCCTTCAGGGGGACGTGGGAAGCGGAAAGACTCTTGTTGCCTGGATCAGTGCCCTGAGCGTGATAGCGTCCGGAGGCCAGGTTGCTTTCATGGCACCTACCGAGCTCCTTGCGCGGCAGCATGCAGAGCAGGCAGCTTCCTATCTGGAACCGCTGGGCATACGACTTGCGTTCATCACGGGAGCACTGAAACAAAAGGCCCGAGGGTATCTGCTCGAAGCATTGAAAAAGAAAGAGATCGATATCGCGATCGGCACTCACGCACTGTTCAGTGATGATGTGACCTTCGAGAACCTGAAGTACATCATCATCGATGAACAGCACCGCTTCGGGGTTCTGCAGCGTGCGAAACTCAGAGAAAAAGGAATTGATCCAGATATGCTGATGATGAGCGCAACTCCGATTCCTCGCTCTCTCGCCCTCACCGTATTCGGAGATATTAATGTCTCGACCATACACCAGATGCCGAAGGGAAGACTTCCCGTGACCACCTATCTGGTGAAGGAAGAGAGCCGCAGCCGGATGTACAGGTCGGTCCAGGTTGAGTTCGAACGGGGACACCAGGCCTACTTCGTCTATCCCCGTATAGATGACACTGGGGAATCAGATCTCCGTGATGTGAGCAGCATGTTCGATTTCCTCTCTACGACCATGTACCCCGGTGTTCCTTCCGCATTCATCCACAGCCGTATAAGCGAAGATGAGAAACTGCGGATCCTCCACGATTTTCGTGATGGTCGACTGACCTACATCGTCAGCACGAGCGTGGTGGAGGTCGGTCTCGATATCCCCAATGCCACGGTGATGGTTATCGAACATGCGGAGCGCTTCGGTCTGGCAGCGCTTCACCAGCTGAGAGGACGGGTGGGCAGAAGTGACCTCCAGTCTTACTGCTTTCTCGTATATAACAGCCCCCTTACCGAAGATGCACAGAAACGGCTGAAAGTTCTCAAAGAGACCAATGACGGGTTCCTTATCAGCGAACAGGACCTTCTTATCCGGGGACCCGGAGATATAGCAGGCGTAAAACAGTCCGGTTTCCTTCGCCTGAAGTTCGCCTCTCTCACCGATGATATGGAGATGATCCAGGAAGTGAAGCTCCTGGTCGATGAATTGATCGCTCAGGACGAGGGACTCCTCGAAGCCCGGCATACCCGGATCAGGAACGTCCTTACCTATGCTCCCTACCAGCATGAATCTCAGTGACCGGCAGATTGAAATTTTCCCTTCTCTGCCGTACAGTACGAATATATGAGAATCACAGCAGGTAAATACAGAGGAAGGACAGTCACCTGCCCACCGGGGGTGATACGTCCGGCTATGGACAGGATGAGAGAATCAATGTTCTCCATCATCCAAGACCTTCAGGACAAGGCATTCCTTGATCTGTTCAGCGGGAGCGGACTTGTAGGAATGGAAGCAGCCTCCCGGGGCGCTCAGCCGGTACATCTGGTGGAAATGGACAGAAAGAAAAGACCCACCATCGAACGCAACATATCCATCATCGAGAGTCCCATCCATCTCTTCATGGCAAACGTCTTCCGTTTCATACCGACAGCGAAGATTGTCTATGATATCATCTATGCAGACCCGCCCTTCCCGATGAACGGGAAACTCAAGATAGCACAGGCTGTCGATGCAGCAGATATTCTTGCACCCGGAGGGCTGTTTATTATTCACTACCCCCGTGAAGAGAGCAAACAATGGCCTGAAGAGATCGGATCACTTACCTTTCTTGATGAAAGAAGCTACGGGAGGTCGTTATTACGATTCTATTCACACTCAGCAGAAGAGCTTCAGTCAGAGGAAACGCATGAAAATTGAACATGGGATTGCCAGCGAGACATTCATTCTCCAGTCACGGGATATCGATCGCCACGCCACATGCAATGCGGACACCTATTTCCATTACATGCAGGATGCTGCCGGACTTCATGCTACAGTATTGGGCATATCGATCGATGATCTGAAGAACCAGGGAAAGACATGGATGGTCAACCGGACGCGGATGAGGATCTACTCATACGCCTCATGGCCCTCACAGATTCACGTCGAGACCTGGCCGCAGACCCCGTGGAAGTTCTACTGTCCTCGAGGATGTCGCGGGTACAGCGGAGAGAAGCTTCTGTTCGAATCCATGACACGATGGCTGATCATTGACCTTGAGAAGGGAAGGATCGTAAAACCGGAGAGTGAACAGTTTGAACGATTCGTCACAAGTAACAGAGAAGAGCCCTTAGATATGGATCACAAACTCGTATTTCGAAGTGAGCTGTGTGAACAGATGAGCGAAAAAGCACTCACTATCAGGTACAAGGACACCGATACCAATCATCATGTCAACAACGTCTCATTCGTCCAGTGGATGCTCGAGTCTCTCCCCTTCTCCTTTCTTGAAGGCTTCAGTGCAACTGAGATAGATATCACGTACATGAAGGAAGCCTTCGGATCTGATACGCTTTTCTGTCAGAGCGGATTCATTCCTCATGAAAATGGATACCTCATTGACCATCAGATCGTGAAAAAGGAGGAAGGCCAGAGTATTCCTCTCTGCATTGCCCACTCAATGTGGAAACCCCGAGAACTCGATCAATAGTGAGGAGGCTTCTGGTGGGGCATGCTCCCCTGTCCTGATTCTGCGATCTCTTCCAGCTGACGCTCAAGATCCTTTCTTCCTGACTCCAGATGCTCAATCTGCTTCTGCTGTTTGATCACAAGGTTATTGAGCGTAACAACCATATCTTCCAGATAAGCCAACTTCATCTCTATCGCCACTATCTCTTCATTCATGACCTTCATAGTACACAGAATTTGATTCCTTGCAACAGAAATAGCTATAAAATCGGGTAGTTACATGGTATACTACAAGAAAATTGTTGCAGTTTGGTGCAAGCACTGAGGAGAGAAGATGAAAGGAGAGAGAGTCGCTCAGCTGGAGCTGTTGCTGCACAGTCATCCTGAAGGGCTCAGAAGATCTGAGATAGCCCGAAGATTGGGCGTCCACCGGTCCACAATCTCACGCTACATCGATGCACTCAAACAGTACATCGATATCTATGAAGATAACAACCTCATCAAGATCCACCACAAACTGGGAGATGATTCCATCAGCCTCAGTGTGTATGAATCTCTGGCTTTCAACCTGTCAGCAGGCGCCCTTGCGAGTAACAGCGAACTGCAGAGCCCCCATCTTGCCAGCGGGTTGAAGAAAATTGCGGTAAACATGAGAAGCTACGCACCGACCATCGCCGATACGATTGTCTCACTCGCTGAATCTATAGATGAAGAGGTGAAGAAGAAAGAGGAACAGAACAAACAGTTCAACTCGGTCTTCGAGGTACTTATAGACAGCTGGGTGTCAGGAAAGATGGTTCGCCTGTTCCACCAGAGTGGAGGATCGCTGATCGAGACCGAGTTCGCTCCCTACTTCATCGGTTACAGAGAAGATGACGAGGGAAGAAATCCCATCAGTGTCACAGGACGACTCCGCCATACATCGGAGATCATTACCATAGACATCGCCAGCATTGAATCTGCCATCATTCTTGATGAGACCTATACGATTCCCGATAACCTCAAACCCTTCCAGAATCCACGCAAAGAAGAAGTCTCGTATGATGTCACCGACCTTATCCCTCTCACGTTGAAACTCTTTGAACGTTCAGCAATGAATTCGTTCCATCAGTTGGCCCACACCCCGCCCCGTTATGAGAAGAACGACGATGGAGTCACGATCTGCAAGATGGAAGTGGAGAACTCGATCGAGCTGATGCTCCGTCTTATCCAATGCGGAGATTCTATCGAGGTTATGGGACCCGTATCCTTCAGAAAAAAATACACCGAGTACCTGAAGAACATTCTGGCTCTGTATGCTTAGATGAAGAATACATGAAACTTCTTGTATTTTCCAGCCACACAGGCTATCCTTGTTATAGAAAATAGCTATGGAGGAATACAATGAAAAAGTATGTATGTGACTTATGCGGATATGTGTATGACCCTGCTGAAGGTGATCCCGATAACGGAGTAGTAGCAGGAACAGCCTTCGAAGACCTCCCTGAAGATTGGGTATGCCCTCTCTGCGGTGCTTCACAGGATGACTTCTCTGTAGAAGAGTAGTATACACTTAGAATTCAATCACAGGAGTTGCTTTGGCAACTCCATTTTATTGCGGCCTGCTTTCCTTCTGCTAGACTTGACAAGACCGGCAGGAGCACTGAGAGTATCTAGCGCTGATGCACCCATTCCTTGCGGGCAAGGTTCTCAAGTTTCTCTTCTTCCGTCACAATCACCGGCGACTCTTTCACGAACAGGGAGCCGAAAAAAGCGGCAAAAACAAGGGCGATAGCTGCGATGAGGGTCATTTCCAGATACACGCCTCCCTTCAGGTTCATCATGATAAGGAGAGAGGCCCCAATAAGGTGACCGACCAGTAGCAGTGCCGTCTGGCTTGATGCCTCCTGAACAGGATAGGTAAGCTCATGTGCATACTGATAACCCAGAGGTATCGTACTCTGGAAAAAGAACCCCAGCAGTGTCACGATAATGTAGACGAAGAAAAACGACATACCGGAGCCAAGGAACACCGGGATGAAGGCAAACAGGATCATCATGACGAACAGGCCGAACATTGAGAAGGCGAAGAAGAACTTCCTTTTACGGTAATAGTCTGATAGAAGGGGGATGATAACCGTTCCAACCATTCCTCCCAACAGGAGAAGAAGACCGAGAATGCCATTCGAGTTCTTGATGTTCACAAACGCTGTGATGCTGTCTGTCTTTGCTATGAAAACATTGAACAATCCCCAGGAGAGACCGAAGATCACCATAAAACCGCCCATATGTTTCTTCTTGAGAAGGAGTACAAGAGAAGCACCGAATCCGGGTATCTGTTCTATTTTCTGCGTTGGCGGCGTTGGAGGCCTTTCCTTGAACAGGAAGAGAACAGCCAGAGCACTTACGCTCGTTGCAATTCCAAGGCCTAACAATAAACCGGGAAGACCATCCCCATAATCAGCACTGCTCGGGTCTCCGCTGATGAACATTGGTGCTATAACCATAATAAGCAGCAATCCGAGATACTGGAACAGGGAGACCAATCCGGTAGCGAAGCCCCGTTCCTTGAGGGGGAACCATCTGTTCGTCACAGCAGTGACACTGCTGAGGATGATGACATGACCAAGAGAGAGCCCTATCTGAGTGATCACAACCGAGGTGAGGTTATGTGCGGTAAGTCCTTTCATCATGGAAAAAAGTGCAAGCAGTAGAGAAGCTGTCCTGAGCGACCATTTGAGACCGATCTTGTGTATCAGGTAGGAGAAGGGAACGCTGAAAATGAGAAACGAAACAAAGTGAATGATAGTAAGCAGATCCGGAGAAAAGAGAGAATGTTCAGGTATCTGTGTCTTATAGAAAACAGTTGCAGCACGGGAGATGGGGGCGAATACCAGCCACTGCATCTCAGAGACCATGATCACGACCATGAGAGCGCCCAGCACCACCCATCTGTACGGGTAGACTCTTATACTTTTCATTTCGACCTTCCGCCCCTATACTACAATAACCCTATCAAAGAACACAAGTAGGAAGGAGAAAGCACCCTATGCCAGAAAAAGACGAACTCCTATCACATCCAGTCATTGACCTTCTCATGAAACGAAGAAGCACCAGATCATTTGATGATAAAAAGATACCACAGGCTATCATCGATACCATAAAGAAGGCGACCTTGAGAGCCCCTACTGCAGGCAATCAGGTATTCTATTCGGTGATTGAAGTCGAGGACCAGCAGAGAAAGGAAAGACTCGCCCGACTCTGTGACAATCAGCCGATGATTGCAAAAGCACCTCTCGTATGGCTGTTTCTTGCAGATGTCGATAAATGGAACACCTACTACCGGGAGAGCGGAAGCATGGAAAAAGGAAAGGCACAGGGGATTGAAGTGCCCGAGACTGGCCTCGGAGAATTCCTACTGGCTACCGATGATGCACTCATCGCAGCACAGAACGCGGTCATCGCCGCAGAGTCCTTCGGTATCGGCTCCTGCTATATAGGAGATATTCTCGAGAATCATGAAGAGATCGTATCGCTCTTCTCCCTGAGCCAACACGTGGCGGTAGCCACCCTGGTGATCTTCGGATACCCGAAGTCGAAGAACGCTCTTCCCGTTCAGTCGATACGTCCACCTTCGGATACCGTTTTCATGAAGGATACCTACACACCCTATACCATCGAAACACTGCGATATGCCTATGGAAAACAGGAAGAAGATGCACGGAAAAAGAAAAGACTTCCCTTCGACAACACCGGCAGCATTGCCGATGAGTATTACTTCAGAAAGCATACCAGTGATTTCATGAAAGAGATGAATCGTTCAAGTGAGCTCATCATACGACGATGGAAAGACCCTGATTGCCAGGAAACAGAATAGACAGGGTACCAATCACCTGAATTTCCCCAACATGATAAGAGGCGGCATTTCTGCCGCCTCTTTGATAATCCCTTTCATGGGGTGTACTACATCAGTGCACCGACATTCTTGTAGAGGGCCATTCTGTTTTTGGCATCCGCTTCAGCTCTCGCGAAGAGATCCTCAGCGTTATCCGGGTTGGTCTTGTACAGAGCAGTGTATCTTCTTTCACCCTTGATGAATTCCTGATAATCACCATCCTGTGCCTTTGCATCCCAGCTGAACCGCTTGCCTTCTTCCATGCCCGGGTTATACCGGTACAGAGGCCAGTAACCGACATCAACAGCTCTCTTCTCTTCAACCTGGCTCTTCATCATGTTGATGCCATGGTTGATACAGGGAGCATAACAGAAGACGATGGAGGGTCCGTCAAACGCCACTGCTTCCTGAAGTGCTTTCTGAGTGTGAAGTCTGTTTGCACCCATTGATACAGAAGCAACATACGCATGGCCGTAGCTCATCATCATGATACCCATGTTCTTCTTACCGACCTGCATACCGGCATTTGCGAACTTCGCGACTGCTCCGATCGGAGTAGCCTTTGAAGCCTGACCACCGGTATTCGAGTATACCTCGGTATCGAGAACGAGGATATTCACGTTCTTACCGCTAGCGACAACGTGGTCGAGGCCGCCATAGCCGATATCGTAAGCCCATCCGTCACCACCGATGATCCAGACATCCTTCTCTGTGAAGTAATCTTTCAGCTCGACGATCTTTCTCAGAGCATCGGTATCGATCGTGGTTTCAGCAAGAATAGCCTGAGTTGACTTCTGTGCATCGATCGAGGCTTCTGTCTTGTCATTCCAGAGCTCAATGTTCTTCTTGAGAGCTTCTGTGAGTGCATCAGAAGCACCTGCTTCAAGCACGGCCTGAACAGCATTCCACAACAGTCTCCTGTTGGAGTCGACTGCCAGTCTCATGCCCATACCATACTCAGCGTTATCTTCGAAGAGACTGTTACCCCATGCCGGTCCACGTCCGTCTTCTCTCTGAGCATATGGAGTTGTCGGGAAGGTACCGCCGTAGATCGAGGAACAACCGGTAGCGTTAGCAGCCAGCATTCGTTCACCACAGATCTGTGAAACGAGTTTCACGTAGGGAGTCTCACCACAACCTGCACAGGCACCGGAGAACTCGAACAGAGGCTTCTTGAACTGCATACCCTTGAGAGTGTTTTCGCTGACCCCGTCGAGGACGTTATCAGGAAGCGCATCAAAGAATACTGCGTTGTCGTATTCACCGCGGTCACGTTCAGTCTGGATGGGGCTGAATTCGAGAGACTTGACCTTACTCGGACAGGTCTCGATACAGACTCCGCAGCCCTGACAGTCTTCTGTGTAGACCTGAATCTTGAACAGAAGCTCTCTGTCGTTCTTGGTGTTGCTTTTGAGGGTATTGAACGTCTCTGGAGCATTCTCAAGATCCTTCGGATCGATCTGCTTGGCTCTGATAGCTGCATGAGGACAGGACTGCACACACTGGTTACACTGGATACAGTTCTCACTGATCCAATGAGGAATCGATGGTGCCACACCTCTCTTCTCGAGCTTGGCTGTATTGGTAGGAAGGGTACCGTCGAAGCTCATCTTGCTGACAGGGATATCATTTCCCTTGAGGCGCATGACAGGCTCGATGATATCCTTGGCGAAGTCAGACGCATCGTCACTGATCAGCTGCTTGGGAACGAAAGACTCTCCTGCGCTTGCGGGAATCTTCACTTCTTCCAGAGCTGCTGCTGCAGAGTCAACTGCATCCCAGTTCATCTTGACGATATCCTCACCCTTCTTGCTGAAGGTCTTCTTGATAGCGTTCTTGATGAGCTCCATTGCTTCCTGTTCGGGGAAGATGCCGGAGATCTTGAAGAAGACAGCCTGCATGACCGTATTGATTCTGGTCCCCAGACCTACCTTCTCGGCAATCTTATAGGCATCGATAGTGTAGAAGCGGATCTTCTTTTCTATGATCGTCTGCTGTTCTGATGCCGTCAGTGTGGTGAACACCTTTTCTGCAGGAACAACTGAGTTCAGGAGGAATACACCGCCTTCCTTCAGAGGAGCGAGCATATCGTAGCGACCAAGATACGCGGGATTGTGACAGGCAACGAAGTCAGCCGAATCAATGAGCCACGGCATGTTGACGCTGCTCTTACCGAACCGAAGATGACTGATTGTGATACCACCGGACTTCTTGGAGTCGTAGGAGAAGTATGCCTGAGCATTCATATCGGTGTTACCACCAATTATCTTGATGGAGTCCTTGTTTGCACCGACGGTACCGTCAGAACCAAGACCCCAGAACAT
>JAFGUP010000150.1 GCA_016938475.1 Sphaerochaetaceae bacterium | reverse complement strand
TGTTCATGTTCCATCCCTGGTTTTCCATGGTGCACAGGTAGTGCACCATGGAGATGCTTTCGCCTTTCGTTCTTATTTCTGGAAAGGCTCGTAGTAACTGGCGATTCCGTCCTGAACCTGCTGTGCAGCTTCACGCGGAGAGAGAGTTCCCGCCATGACCCCCTGGGCGGCAGCCTGCCAGAGAGACGATCCTGTCGGCTGATTGTACCGGAACCCGACGAGGAACAGATACGGTGTTGCATGTTTCTGCAGTGCTAGCACATCGGAGATGAATGCATCGGAGGACGCATCGACTCCGGGTACGCTGGTAACCATCTTGAGTTCACTCACCATGGCTTTCCCGAACTCTTTCGAGGAGAGGAACTTCAGGAATCGTACTGCAGCATCCTTCTTCTCTGAACCTGCGTTCATGGCGAAGTTCATGTCGGCATACACTGATACCCATGCAGGGTCGCTAGCTTTCCTGCCCGGCACTGCGAAAATCCCGAAATCAAGGTCAGGATTCTGTGCTCTGAAGTATGCGGCTTCGTAGGAGCCCGCGATGAGGTGAGGTGCGATCTCATTGATGAAGTTCCCTCGCATGTCCTCATATCCGATACCTACGTACATATCTGGAAGGTATCTGGAAAGCGATTTCATCGTCTCTACCATATCGATGAAGGCAGGGTCGAGGAAGTTCTTCTCACCATTGATGACCGCATTATAGAAGTCGGTTCCACCATAGATAGCCGGTCCCATGCCGCCGAGCATCGTCTCGAGAGTCCACCCATCCTTGGCTCCGTTACCGAGAGCGACATAACCGGCTCTTTCGACTGCCTCGAAGTTTCGGATCATCTCGTCCCATGTGCGAGGAACAGAGAGGCCGAGTTCTTCATACACGCCCTTGTTGTAATACATGAAGACAGTCTGACTTACCGCAGGGGAGCCGTAGATCTTTCCGTCTGTGGGGCTCGTGGCTCCAAGAAGGGCTGTAGCCGAGTAGTTTTTCAACTCAGGCATCCACTGTTCGAGAGGTTCGAGGAAACCTGAATCTGCGAACGTGGCAAGACCGCCGTAGGCACGGCCCTGGAATACATCAGGTCCTGACCCGCCTGAGAGGCTGGCTGCGAGGATCGTGTTGTACTCGGTGTTCTTGTGAGCAGTCTGGACCACATCGATATCGGGGTTCTCTGCTTCGAACTTTGCGATCTGGGCATCATAGAACTCGATATCCTCAGGGCGCCATGTCCAGAATTCGATCACGGTCTTGTTTTTGGAATCGGCTGCCTGTTCTGATGTACCTGCAGCAAAGAGGCCGAGGGATACACTCATGACCAGGAGCAGAGAGATAATCAGCAGTTTTTTCATGATATTTCTCCTTTTTGTAATGAAAATGCTGGATATGTGGGAATACACGATTCACACCTAGATAGTGTGAGTCTGCTTTTTACATAAGTCAAGAATAAAATGAAAAAATATTTTACAAAATACTTTTCAAAATTGAAAAAATATTTTAAACTGTATGGATGAACGGATGCCTCTATCTCATAAAACAATACCTCAAGAATCTTGCTCCATCGGAGCGTAAAGCTGCCGATTATCTCCTTGCGAACCCGTCACAGGCGGTGAATATGGGAGTGCAGGAGATCGCACAGAAGGCTCAGACGAGCGCTGCGGCCTTGATACGACTCTCGAGAAGACTCGGTTTCAAGGGTTACTCCGATCTGCGGATGTCTTTAGCTCAGGAAGTTTTTTCCTCCGAGACAGAGGGGGATGATGTTCCCCTGACGACTCTCGCCGAGCATGCAACGGTCTCCTCTGTGGTGCAGACCCTCGTAGAGGGAACAGCTGATACAATCAGGAGAATCCAGCGGGTCCTCTCCCATGAGGCGATTGAGGATGCTGTGCGTCGTATCACGAATTCTTCCCGCGTTGTCATATCCGGGGTGGGAGCTTCCGGGATCGTAGCGACAGACCTTCAGCAGAAACTTGCCCGCCTCGGGATCTATGCGGTGTATACCTCAGACCCTGATATGCAGGTGGTCCTTGCCTGTTCGCTCACACAGGATGATCTTCTTATTGCGATAAGCTATTCGGGGGAGTCGGAAAGTATTTTGAAGGTGGCCCGGGAGGCACGTAAGAACAGCGCTTCACTGCTTTCGATCACCCGTATAGGAGGAAACTCACTCAGCCGGCTTTCTAACACAGTTCTTCATGTCCCCAACAATGAGTCACTTTTCCGGGAGGGTGCGACACTATCGAGGATCAATCAGCTTCTCGTGGTTGACATCCTGTTCGCCATGATACTCATGAATACTCACGACACCTCCTCTGAACTGTTGAAGCGTACGTGGGAAGCTGTCTCACACGTCGGAAAGGGGGATTGAGTCCAGAAAATGACTCTGGTCATAAAAAAGTTGACTGCGGTCATAGTATACTGTATGGTGGAGCGATACAGGAGGAATCATGCACATCGTCGTTCCAATAAAACAGGTCCCTGAAACCAGTGATGTTCACATGGATGCTCTCACCGGGACCATGATACGTTCAGGAAACACTGCCATAATCAATCCTCTCGACCTCTATGCAATCGAGAGTGCTCTGAAACTGAAAGACCGTATCGGAGCAACAGTGAGTGTGTTGACTATGGGTCCGACCAGCGCTGTCAAAGTGCTCAAGGAGGCGATGGCCATGGGCTGTGATGCTGCTGTTCACCTCAGTGACAGGAAGTTCGCAGGTGCCGATACCTGGTCTACCTCGTATGTGCTTTCCCTGGCTATACGCAACCTCTCTCCGGTTGATCTCATCATGACGGGAGAGAGGGCCACCGATGGCGATACAGGTCAGGTGACACCCGAGGTTGCCTCCTGGCTGGACCTTCCTCTGGTCTCTTTCCTCTCCTCTATCAGCACGGTGCAGGATGGCATCCTTGAAGGCGAACGGCTGATCGAAGAAGGGTATCAGAAAATACGCTGTTTGCTTCCTGCTGTTGTGAGTGTGGTGAAGGAGGTGGGGGAGCCCAGACTGCCAACCCTCAGGGGCAAGAAGCGGGCCATGACCTACGATATTCCCGTGTGGACAGCTGATGAGCTCAAGGCTGAGGAGTCCTTTCTTGGACTCAAGGGTTCTCCGACCCGGGTCGTGCGAATAGGAACTCCCTCGGTTATCAGAGACGCCACAGTCGTTCAGGCATCTGGCGAATATTCTCTGAAGAGTGCCGTCTCACAGCTGCTCGATTTTCTTGATGAGAAGGGACTGCTCACAGAGGGAGGAACTCATGCATGATGTGTGGATACTGGCAGAGACCGGTCATAACGGGTTGAAGGATATTTCTTTCGAACTCCTCGCGCGTGGACGTGCACTGGCTGATACGCTGGGTGTGAAACTTGCAGCTGTGGTGATAGGAGGCGGTCTTGAGAGCTCTGAAGCCTGGCGACTCATCGCCCATGGTTCAGATATCGTGTACGTCGTACAGGATTCGAGACTTGAGCATGTCACCTGTATACCGTACTCCAGGGTTATTGAGCACCTTATCAGAAAGCACTCACCTCAGATCCTTCTGGCAGGTGCGACCACAACGGGGCGGACGATTCTTCCCTATGTGGCTGTGAAAGTACACTCTGGACTCACTGCAGACTGTACCGACCTCGCCATCGAAGCGGACACGGGAAACCTCCTGCAGACCCGGCCGGCCATCGGAGGGAACATCATGGCGACAATAAAGACTCCCGATCATCGGCCGCAGATGGCCACGGTGCGTCCGCGCTCGTGTCGGCCTCTGAAAGCCGATCCCTCCCGTTCGGGGCAGGTTGTCAGCGAGCTTTTTGAAACTGCCTGGGATGATGACCGATTTTCTGTTGAGGATATCAGAGTCCCCGAAGGGGATCGTGTGTCGATCGAGGAAGCCGATATCGTCGTCTCCGGAGGACGAGGGTTGAAGAAGAAGGAGAATGTCGTTCTCCTCGACCGTCTTGCACATCTTCTGAGCGGAGAAACAGGTGCGAGCCGGGAGGCAGTTGACCGAGGCTGGAAGAGCTATCCCCATCAGGTTGGTCTGTCGGGCAAGACCATCAGTCCGAAACTCTATATCGGGGTCGGCATCTCAGGTGCGGTGCAGCACCTTGCAGGTATCAAGACAGCAGAGTGTATCGTCGCCATCAACTCTGATGAGGAAGCGAACCTCGTTGCAATGGCCGATTTCGCCCTCATCGGAGATCTGTTCGAGATCCTTCCCGAGATACAACGGCAGATCGAAGAGAGAAGGAGGAGTTCATGAGTGTAACCTACGGTTCTCTGACACCCGAGATCGTGGAACAACTGATACATATCGTTTCCAGGAAGAACGTCATTATGACCAGTGAGCGTATGGAACACTACTCGCACGATGAGACCAATGCAGAGGAGTATGCCCACATGCCTGATATTGTCGTAACTCCTGAACGTACACAGCAGATAGCTGATGTGATGAAGATCGCTTCGCGCTATACGATACCCGTGACTCCCCGTGGAGCGGGCAGTGGCCTCAGTGGGGGGGCGATACCGGTGTATGGCGGCATCGTCATCTCGCTCGAGAAAATGAACAGGATTCTTGAGATCGATGAGAAGAACCTTACGGTGAGCGCTGAGGCGGGTATCATCACCAATGAGCTCAATGAAAGACTCAAGAGTAGAAATCTTTTCTTCGCAGGGTATCCGATGAGTCTTGAAACCTGTGTTCTCGGGGGCAATATCGCAGAGAACGCCGGTGGCGGTAAAGCGGTCAAGTATGGGGTGACGGGCAGGTATGTCATGGAACTCGAGGTCGTCACCCCCGCCGGTGATATCGTGCATCTCGGAGGGAAAGTGAGTAAGGATGTGAGCGGTTACGATCTCAAGAACCTCTATATCGGCAGCGAAGGGACCCTCGGGATAGTGTCCAGTGCGACCATCAGACTGCTCGGACTGCCTCAGAGCACATCTGACCTCCTCGTCCCCTTCAGGACACCACAGGAAGCCATCTCTGTTGTTCCCCTGATCATGAAGATGGGAATCATCCCCACCAGTATCGAGTTCATGGATGCTTCTTCCGTGCAGATGTCGTGTTCCAACCTGAATGAGTCCCTTCCAATCGAGGGAGTCGGTGCGATGCTCCTGATAGAACTTGACGGATCCCGGGAAGCTCAGGTGGAGCAGGACCTCATCACGGTAGGAGAACTCTGTGAGACTCACGGAGCGATGGAGGTCTATATCGCCGAGGATGCCCATACACGTGAGAGGATCTGGTCGGTCCGTAGGAACATTGCGGAGGCTATCAAGGTCTATTCTCCCATCCAGAGCCTCGAAGATATCGTGGTGCCTATCGCCTCGATTCCGGATGTTCTTCCTGAGCTCGAACGTCTCAGTCAACGCTATGATGTTTCAATCCCCTGTTACGGTCATGCAGGCGACGGAAACCTCCATGCGACCATCGTCAAGAATCCGGCCTCCTCAATGGAGCACTGGCATGAGATTGAGCCGCAGATCCTGAGCGAGCTCTACCGGTTCATCGTCGGTGAGCTCAAGGGTAAGATCAGTGGAGAGCACGGCATCGGGCTGAAGCGCAAGGCCTTCCTCAAGGAGACCAGCAGTTCCGAGGAGTATGCACTGTTCAAGGCCATCAAACAGGCGCTTGACCCGCATGGTATCATGAACCCGGGAAAGATTCTGATATAGGCGGCAGATATGGCAAAGACAAGGATAGACGGAAAGACCAAGGCGGAGAGAACGAAGGAGTCGATCTACCTGAGTGCTATCACATTGTTCCGGGAAAAGGGGTTCGACAGCGTTACGGTAGAGGAGATAACACAGGCGGCAGGGACCGCCAAAGGCAGTTTCTATACCTACTTCTCCACCAAGAGTGACATCATCGTCGAGGCCTTCTGGCATATCGATGCCTACTACCGCTCCCTCGCTCCTATGGTGCTTGCCGGGCATGACACTGCTGACAGGCTCCTGCGATTCACCGAAGGTCAGATGCGATATATCAGTAACGAGATCGGATGTGATATGCTGAGGATCCTGTACGCCAATCAGCTGCTCGTCGAGGGCTCTGACAAGGTGATCATCGACAGGAGCCGTTTCTGGCACACTTTTATCCGCGATATCATCGCAGAAGGGCAGCAGCGAAAGGAAGTTCACTCCCGACTTTCTCCTGGTGAACTGGCAATCTACTTCAACAGATCGATGCGGGGGATGTTCCTTGACTGGAATGTGAGTTCAGCAGCTACAGACCTTGTCGAGGAAGCACTGAGGTTCTGCCGGGAGTTCGTGCTCCCGGGTATGGTAGTGCAGGGCTGATACGTGTGATGCCTCAGGTGATGCACAGTTCAACGGGACAATGGTCTGATCCCATCACCTGGTCAAGAATATCGGCACTCATCAGGTGGCTTTCGAAATCTCCGTTAACGCAGAAATAATCGATGCGCCACCCTGCGTTATTCTCCCGTGCCTTGAAGCGGTAGGACCACCAGCTGTATCGCTCAGGCTCTGCACAGTACTTTCTGAACGTGTCAATGTAACCGGAGGCGATGAAGCGGTCCATCCAGGCCCTCTCTTCAGGGAGATATCCGGGGTTCTTCTCATTGCGTGAAGGGTTGGCGAGGTCTATCGGCTTGTGAGCGACATTGTAGTCTCCGCAGAGAATCACATGCCTGCCCTCAGCTACGAGCGCATCACAGCAGGAGTGTACAGCTTCATTGAACCGTATCTTGTAATCGAGGCGTTTCCCTTCGTCCTGGCTGTTGGGGAAGTAGCAGTTGATCAGGGTGAAGTCCGGATACTCAAGGATCAGAGAACGTCCCTCCGCATCAAACTCCTCGATACCGAGTGTGGACACGGAAAGAGGATTTTCCTTCGAGTAGGTGACCACACCGCTGTACCCTTTCTTCTGAGCAGATGCAAACCAGGAGGAGTAGCCTTCGGGAGCCGTGAATGTCTCATCAAGCTGATCAGGCTGTGCCTTTGTCTCCTGAAGACAGACAAAATCGGCATCCGATTCCTTCATCCACTCGAACAGACCCTTTTTCTGTGCTGCCCGTATTCCGTTCACATTCCATGATATCAGCCTTTTCATCCTCTGCTCTCCTTACCTGTTTCTGCATTGATAGCAGTATAGAGGAAAAATACGGATTCATAAAGCGGGCAGAGAATCAGGAGAGCAGGTACCCGACCGACTGTATGAGGTGACGGGATGTTCAAACGAGGCGGTCGATTCTTGTGATAACGAGACTGAAAGCCCCTCACCTGTTTGATAGTGATAGGACGGTAAGTACCTGACCCTTTGTATTGCCGTAGAATGTAAGCTCCTTGTACCGATTATCCGATGAATAATTCCGGAAAAAACAATCTATGGTCAATTGCTCTCTCTGTCTTTTTGGAATGTTGAACCCTCAACTGAATGATACAGTGAATGACTGCAAAGGGCTCTCTCTGCAATAATCTTATGTCTCCAATTTTAAGTATACTTGATCCTATGCTATTTTTATCTTGAAATCTGATGATGCAATCATTAATTATCAAGAAGAATAGGGACTATGATAGGTGGTATGAGGTATAGAACACGCTCCCTTGAAGAGAAGCTCTCTCTACAGTGAATATGTTCCGGTACCTGTTATCACAGGAGCCCGTCAGGTAGGAAAACCAACACGTGTTGAGCATGTGTTCTCCTCTAGCCATACTAGTATCGTTTTTGATCCGCTCATTGATGTCGGCAATGCGCGGTTGGAGCCTGAGCTTATCTTTAAAAATAACCCGGGGCCTCTTATTCTCGATGAGATACAATATGCTCCTCAACTAGTCCCGGTTCTTGAAAGAATCGTAGATAAAGATAGATCTCCCGGCAGGTATATACTGAGTGGATCACATACATGGGGCATCCTCAATACGATTTTCTGAATCTCTTGCAGGTCGTGCCCTCATCATCAATCTGATGTCATTCAACCTTGATGAAGTTTTGGAAAACCCCACCTCGTGCCAGGTGGATTGAACATGTGCTATACACAGCTAGCGCAGAGAATCTGCCGGTTACAGGGCATACACTGAAAGAACCTTATCTCACATGCCTCTACAAGGGACAGATGGCGGAAGCACAAGAGCTTCCTCCGGCAATTGTTCCAGGCTTCCATGATTCGTATGTTAGAACATATATTGAACGGATTGTGCGGCTTATGGCAAACATCTCTGATTTGGCGCTGTTTACCCATTTTCCCAATTATGCGGGGCTCTTAGTGCGCAGGAAATACACTATTCGCAACTGGGAAGAGATATCGGGGTGACCCCTCGGACTACCAGTCGATGGCTGGGTATTCTGAAACAATCATTTCAGTGGATTGAACTGCCGCCGTTTTCCG
>JAFGUP010000149.1 GCA_016938475.1 Sphaerochaetaceae bacterium | reverse complement strand
GCTATTCAGCGATCGATCGATGTGATACTTTCGATCCCCACCATACCGCTGTGGATGGCCTTTGCCTCAGCGATACCTAGAGATTGGAGTCCTTATAAAATATACTTTTTTATCACTATCATTGTCTCTCTTATAGGGTGGACAGGTCTCGCACGGGTAGTACGGGGAAAGTTCTACAGTCTGAAGAAGGAGGACTTCGTCGTAGCGGCGGTCGGATTCAATGCTCCATCGAGTGCTATTATTGTACGTCACCTGATTCCCAATTTTCTCAGCTATGTGGTTGTCTCACTGACACTGTCGATACCTTCCATGATCTTGGGTGAGACTGCACTGAGTTTCTTAGGAATCGGATTGCAGCCTCCGGTAGTGAGTCTGGGGGTCCTGATCAACCAGGCACAGAATGTCCAGGATATCATCTTATATCCATGGTTCCTGATCCCGGGTGCTTTTGTGGTAGTCATAGTACTTCTGTTTAATTTTATCGGAGATGGTCTGCGTGATGCAGCAGACCCGTATAGGTGATCTATGAGAGCATATATTTTCCGTCGTCTGTTATACTTGATTCCCATGCTTTTATTTGTTTCAATAATAGCATTTATCGTGATTGAACTCCCTCCTGGAGATGTTTTTACTCAGATGGAGACTAAGCTTCGTCTTGCTGGAAATCGCAACGCAGCGGAAATTGCCCAGATCCAAAGAGAAATATATGGTCTTGATAAACCGGTAATACAGCGCTATTTTACCTGGATTGCACGTATCATATTCCGAGGGGATTTTGGCATTTCGGTTCTGAATCAGCGCTCGGTGATGGATCTCATTCGTTCCCGGCTCCCAACCACATTGCTTATCACGTCACTTTCCATCATCGTTACCTGGATAGTTGCTATCCCGATCGGTATACTGTCGGCGGTGAGGAAATATACACTATTTGACTATACCACCACGTTCTTTGCGTTCTTCGGTATGGCTGTTCCCAACTTTCTGCTGGCTCTTCTGCTGATGCTTTTTGTTCACAACTCCTTTGGATGGGATATCGGAGGATTAGTGTCGCAGGAGTATATTGATGCTCCCCTGAGCATAGGCAAGGTGATGGACGCAGCCAGGCATCTCATCATTCCTGTCATTGTCATAGCGTTGAGTGCCACAGCCGGTCTGGTTCGTATACTACGGAGTATGGTACTCGACGAGATGGGGAAACTCTATGTCCTCACAGCTCGGGCAAAGGGTTTGTCCGAGAGGGTAGTGATCGGAAAGCATATTTTGAAGATTGCAATGATTCCTGTCGTAACTACCATAGGATGGCTATTGCCGGAGTTGATCTCTGGCGAGACGATTATTGCTATCGTCATGAATCTCCCTACAGTCGGTCAGCTTTTTCTTAAGTCGTTACAAGCACAGGATAGTTTCGTTTCGGGTGCCTTGATTCTCATATTAAGTACACTCACTATCATCGGATCATTGATCTCTGACATCCTGCTTGCCGTGATTGATCGTCGTGTGGTGTATACCTGAGGAATCATGCATGAATGAACAGATACCAATTTTAAAAGTACAGCATTTACAGAAGTATTACCCGATTCAAAAGGGTTTGATGCGTAAGACGGTGGGTCACGTAAAAGCAGTCGATGACGTCTCCTTCACATTAAACCGAGGGGAGACTCTTGGCGTTGTCGGCGAGTCTGGCTGTGGCAAGACTACCCTGGGTCGATGTATTCCTCGTCTTGTTGAGCCGACCGATGGTGCGGTGCAGTTTTACGGTAAATCACGTGACCTTGTAGTAGATGCAAAAAGACCTGCTCGAAACACGCTTATAGAGCTTCGGAGACACATTCAAATGATATTCCAGGATCCCATGGCATCACTAGATCCTCGAATGACGGTATTTGAGATCGTGGGTGAACCGCTCCTCTACAATTCCGGTCTGAATCGTGGGGAACGAAGAGATATGGTAGCCCGATTGCTAGAGAGAACCGGTATCCGTTCCGACTATATGGATCGGTATCCTCATCAGTTCTCCGGAGGGCAGAGACAGCGGATGGGTATTGCTCGTGCTCTTATGCTGGATCCAGAAATCCTGATTTGTGATGAAGCTGTCTCAGCATTAGATGTTTCGGTACAAGCCCAGATCATTAAGATGTTCAAGAATTTACAAAAGGAACTCTCGCTGTCGTATCTATTCATAGCCCACGATCTGAGTGTGGTAGAACATGTCAGTCATCGGGTAATCGTCATGTACCTGGGAAGGATCGTTGAGAGTGCTGTTACCCGGGAGATTTTCGAACATCCGCAACACCCCTATACTGAGTCTCTATTGTTTTCCATCCCTTCGGCAGATCCGTCATTGAAGGGTAAGAAACGGAGGATCCTGCAAGGTGATGTCCCTAACCCGGCAGCGCCTCCTACCGGATGTTATTTCCATACCCGGTGTCCGTATGCTCAAGCGGTGTGTAGTCGGGAGTATCCTGCCTTGAAGGAGATATCTCCCGGGCATCTATCGGCTTGTCACTTTACTGGCAGTCTCTCCCTGAAAGGGTATACAGCACTTGTCGAAGAACGACGAAATGGAGCAGTGTATGCATAATGATGTGATCCTGGAAGTGAATGAGTTGAAGACAATCTTTCAAACCCACTCCGGCAGGATTGCCGCTGTCGACAATGTCAGTTTCAAACTGCAGCGAAATGAGACATTAGGAATCGTCGGTGAATCCGGATGCGGCAAGAGCGTGACAGCCAGATCAATTCTGAAGCTGGTCGAATTCGAGGGAGGGTCAATCGAATCGGGACGGATCGATTACTGGCCGACTGCTGACGAGAAAATTGAACTTGCTCTTCTTGATCATAGGTCTAAACAGATGCAGAATATTCGCGGAGCTCAGATATCGATGATATTTCAGGAGCCGATGGCCTCGTTCAACCCGGTTTATTCCATCGGAAAACAGTTGGCAGAGATTGTAATCCGGCATAAGAGGGTATCAAAACGTGAAGCACGTGATCAGGTGATCGAACTTCTCAGCAAAGTGAAAATCCCTAATGCGCTACATCGATTTGATGACTATCCTCATGAATTCTCAGGCGGTATGCGTCAGCGAGCCATGATCGTGATGGCAATATTGTGTAACCCCAGAATTCTCATCGCCGATGAACCCACTACTGCATTGGATGTCACTGTGGAGGCTCAGATATTGGATCTCATTCATTCGTTGAAAGTCGAAAATAGGATGAGTACCATCATCATCACTCACGATATGTCTGTTGTCGGGGAGATGACCGACCATGTTATGGTTATGTATGCCGGAAGGGTAGTTGAGTATGCCGATACCGAAGCATTATTCGCAAAGCCGCTTCACCCGTATACGAAAGCTCTACTGCAATCTATCCCTATGATTGGCAAGGGAGGTGAGTTATTCTCCATAGAAGGTTCAGTCCCAAGTCTTCTGCATCTACCGTCAGGTTGCTACTTTGCTCCCCGCTGTCCCTATGCGTCCGATCGGTGTAAGAGAACGAATCCTCCTGAGATCCTGATAGACGGCAAACATCTGGTTCACTGCTGGTTGTACGCAGAAGATAGAGCATAGAGTTTCGAGCAGAATGCAACCGTGGTTGAACCCCTTTCCAGGCACCTTGCGCATGAAAGGACGCCATCAACCGCCTGCGGGAAATCACCGGGAATTGGTTCGTAATACAGTCCATGTTCCCATTCGCATCAGGATAGGTGGTCAATGAAAGGTAACTGAGTTGAGGCATGCCGGTATCCATTGCCTTTCATGTAACAGAATGGTATTCAGTTCGTGTTGATGCCATTAAGGAGTCAACGGTATCCTCAGTACAGAACCTGGTGCTGCGTGTCGTCTGTAGGTGGTCCGCCGATGGTTGCCCGTATCGTCGGCACTCCCTGTGCTTCGAATGCGCTCGCCACCTTCTCCTGAAGTTCTTTACCGGGAGTCAGGGCGACCATATACCCGCCACGTCCGCCGCCGGTCACCTTGGCGCCATAGGCTCCGAGCTCGAGTGCTGTATCACACAGGTGAATCAACCGTTCATGTGAAAGACCCATCTCAATGAGCACCTTATGATTCTCGCTCATGATAGCTCCGGTTCTGTGAAGGTCCCCCGCACTGAGAGCTGCGCCCAGTTCTTCCACCTGATTCCTGATGACAGCAAGCCGTGCACCGAACAGTTCCGGGTCAGCGTTCTGCTGCTGTTCGAGGAAACCCTTCAGGGATGCAGTGTTGGCGGTGACGCCACTGTTGCCAAGGACAATCTCTATCGGCTCAGAAAGGGATATCCGCTCGAACTGCTTCACCCCTTCCTGTATCCTGTACTTGATGACACCGCCATAGGTGGAAACGGTATTGTCGAGTCCGCTGGGTAGTCCATGGTAGCCGAATTCTCCCTCCCACGCCACATGGTTGATATCAATGATATCAAGTCCCAGGTCGAACTCCTTGTTGCATGCACGGGCGAACGATACGCAGATGGCAGCACTCGCTCCGACACCGCTGCCGGCAAGAAGTGAGCCTCCTACGGTTATGCGGATGGGATTGCTCTTCACATCGATCCCCATCACCTCGATCATTCTGTTGAAGCTGATGGTGCAGTCCTGTTCTTTCGCCTTCTTGTATCCCGGGACCTCTTTTCGATTGTCTTCAAGAATCCACCCGGTTCCGCTATCCATCCGTTCAACCGTACATTCTGTCTCGAACGGGATAGCCGCCAGAATTGCAGGAATCTCCCATAGTACGAACTGATCTCCGATGAGTATAGTCTTTCCAAATCCCTTACCTGTCTGCATGGGTCTCTCCTTTGGTGAGTATATGTTCCATTTCCTGAATGAGCGAGGTCTCCTGTCCGGGTTTGATCACGGTCGCCGCCGAGATGCTGTGACAGGCATCACTGAATCCGCCCAGGTGTTCGGTCGCCAGAGGGAGGAATGTATCGAGTCCGGGGATCTCTTTGCGGCGAATTTTCTGTGTCAGATACTCCGATGCACGCATGGAGATTTTCGTTGCATCGAATCTGATGGACTCGAAGCCCCCTATCGTCTCGGGGATTCTCTGAAAGCCCGCAAGATATTTACTCTGGTCAAGGAAGGCCTCTTCCTTGATGAGCGTGCAGAATACACCGATCATCTTGATACCCATCGGGTAGAACCTCGAGCCCACATCGAACCACTGTATATGAGAGGTTGAATTGATATGGTCCTTCAGCCGCTTGATTTCTTCGTTGAAGAGGGAATCCTTAAATCTTATCAAATCCTGTACATATCCCGCCATTTCCTCATTCAGTCCTGTGAGACAGATCTCTATTCCCTTCTCGGTTCCGTCACTGTAGTATCCTACTCCTCCGACGGTGTCCAATGCTTCGCAGATCGCATGTGCGGGGTAGAATGATGTGCCCAGTCTGATGCTGTAGGCTTCTCCATCCTGCACCTGACGGATCTCGATGAGACCCTTCTCACTGGCTATCAAAAGTAGTTCCCGGTTCACCCCCGAAAGTCTTCCATCGACGAGGAAGCCATCCCCGATAGCGCCGAGCACACCCAGATGCACGAGCTGTGGTAACTGTGATAGTTCCTGTCTTTCACGCAGCAGTTCGCTGAACAGAAAGCAGGTTGCCGAGGCCGAAATATCACGGTCTCCCTTGATGCCGAACAGCTCGGGGTCAAGATTGAATACAGTGTCATCCTCTGAAACATCAACCGCCGGATGATGGTCGAGTATGATGACCAGATTTCTTCTATCGTTCAATCGGGAAATCAGCGGTGCGATCCTTCCTGCAAAGTCTGCAAAGACGATGATCGCGCCTGATTGTCTGAATACCTGTTCAAGTACCTCAGGGTAGGGTTTTTCGAGTGAGAATCTGTCTACCTGATACCCTGATGCCTCAAAGGCTGTCATGAGAATCGTTCCGCTCGAAAGTCCATCGGTATCATTGTGGTGAATAAGGGTGATGCTCCTGCCGGGTGCCTGTATCAGTGCGTCAATGGCTTGTTCCATGTGTGTTCGTAATGCATTTCGCATATAGGGCCCGCCTTATGTACCTGTATGATCGTTTTCGATCATTATAGCAACCTGAACAGATTGTTTGCAAGCATTAAATTTCTATTGATTCGCGCACTTGAGGCACGTATACTATCGCCATGGAACAGAAGAATCTGCAGGGAGAACTGGAAACACTCAGTGAGCGTCACACGTACATCTATGAACGGATACAGCGGGACGGCTATGTCAGAGTGCCCGAGCTCAGTGAGTCGCTCAATGTGTCGGATATTACAATCCGAAGAGACCTTGCGTACCTCGAGAAGAGGAATCTTGTAGAGCGCACCCACGGCGGTGCGGTGTCCATACATCGCATCTACAAGGAGATCAACTATTCGCTCCGTTCAGATGTCGAGAGGGAGAACAAGGACGCCATAGCACGGTATGCGGCAAGCCTCATCAATGATGGAGATACAGTCTTCATCAATGGCGGATCCACCACCTTTCACCTCTTCCGTTATATCGATCGAAAACACGTTAAAATCGTCACTACGAACGCTGGATGCCTGACACAGGTCATAAATCCCGATATTGAGCTGATTCTTGCAGGTGGTCTCTACCATCATCAGTCGAATGCCTTTTATGGCGGGTTCACCAATGATATTCTTCACAAAGTGAATGCGAACAAGGCAATTCTCGGTGTACACGGGATCAGCTGTCACTACGGTCTCACCACCCCGATGCATTACGCGGCCGAAACATCACGGATCATGATCGACAGGACAAGAGGTGATGTCATCGTGATTGCCGATCACCGCAAGATCGGTGCTGTGAGCGACTATGTAACCGCACCGGTCGAGAGGATAGATACGCTTATCACCGATGAGTTCCCCGACCCCGATTATGTGAGAGATTTTCAGGACCTGGGTATCCAGGTCGTTCAGACCAGAAGAATGTGAGGTTACGAACAGCCTCCCGATACTGCTCTCATCGGTGCTCACAGATTTTTAATTTGACAGATGCAGGATAAGAGAGTAATGTGAACCTAAGTGATCGTTATCGATCATTCAAGCGGGTCTGTTTGAAACAGTCGTACATGCTCTCGAGATTCCAAGGAGGAAATGATGAAAAAAGGTTTGGTTACTGTATGGATCATGGTGTTCATGGTCTCACTCGTGTTTGCGAACGCTGTAAGCGAAACTGAAACCGGAGAGGACTACAAGCTGGTTCTGAAACTCAGCCATGTGTTCAGCCCGGCAGAACAGTTGACAAAGTCGATGGATGCTGTGGCAGAGAGTATCTACGAGAAGACAGACGGAGCGATCGAGATTCAGACCTTCCCGCAGGCACAGCTGCCCGCATACAAGGAAGGGGTTGAACAGGTCGTCAGAGGGGCCGATTTCATATCGGTGGAAGATCCCTCGTTTATTGGTGACTATGTTGCAGACTTCAAGGCTCTGTATGCACCTATGCTCTATAGAAGTTTTGATGAGTATGTCGCTCTCACCGAAAGTGAACTCGTCGAGCAGATGATGGCCCGTGCTGAAGAGCAGGGAATCAAGATTCTTGCCCTCGACTATATCTACGGATTCAGAAATGTTATCACTGATAAAGTCATCACGACCCCTGCTGATCTCAGCGGGATGAAGATCAGAACTCCCGGATCAAAGTCCTACATTGATACCCTCACGGCCATGGGCGCAATCGCCACCCCGCTGCCCTGGGGAGAGACGCTTTCTGCTGTGCAGCAGGGTGTTGTCGACGGTCTTGAGGGATCGGAATTCACGAACCTCGGAACAAAAGTCTATGAAAGTCGTGCAAAGAACGTAGCCACAACCAGACATATTCTTGGAACCTGTGGTGTGTACATTTCAACTGAAGTCTGGGATCGGATTCCTGAGAACTACCGCGCTATCATGCAGGAAGAGTTCACCGATGGTGCGACCGACATGGTCAACATCCTCAAAGGACAGCATGGCGATGTCGTGAAAGAACTTGAATCCTACGGCGTGAAATTCAACGAAGTAGATGGTGATGCATTCAAAGCAGCTCTCGCTCCTCTGTATGCCGAGCAGCCGGGAATGACCCCCGGGATCTTCCAGGATATCTTCGCAGAACTTGAATCGATGCGCTAGATTGTATGATACACTGACACGGGGCAGGGCTACCTGTCCCGTGTTCTAGTATGGGGGTCTTATGAAAATTTCTGGAAAATGGATACTGTCTCATACCGAGGTAGCGATCAGCGGAGTCTTTCTGATGATCACGGTTCTGGTCGTCATTCTGAATGTCCTGCTTCGTTATCTCTTTTCAGGTGGCCTGTTCTGGGTTGAAGAGGTGGCTACTGCCTCTTTTATCTGGAGCATATTCATCGGTTCAGCCGCAGCCTACCGGCATAACCTGCATATCGGTATCGATCTGCTCACAAAGCTGTTCAATAAGCGGGTCAAAGAGATTCTCTCTGTGGTGATCAATTCCCTGATGGTAATCATAAACGGCTATATCTGTTATCTCAGTATCCTCATGATCCAGGCGAACAAGCTGAAACGAACCCCAGTTCTCGACGTGCCTTCAATCTATGTGAACCTTGCCATCACCGTAGGATTTTTCCTGATAACCGTCCATGCTGTACGGTTCCTCATCATGGATATAGCGTACCTTCGTGGTGAGAAGCAGGTGAAGGATCACACTGCTAGGGCAGAGAAGGAGGATTCCGTATGATTCTGTTTCCCGTCATTATCGTGATGATTCTCTATTTTTCGAGTATCCCCATAGCGTTTGCCCTGCTCTCTGCTGCCTTAAGCTACTTCACCTTCGCCGATGTCGGCACACCTCCCGACCTCATCCTGCAGAAGTTCATCACTTCGGCTTCCTCGTTCCCTCTTCTTGCTGTTCCCTTTTTCATTATGGTCGGGGAGATCATGAACTATTCGGGTATCAGCGCAAGTCTGATGAAGATGGCAGAGGTCCTCACCGGGCATATGAAGGGAGGACTGGCACAGGTCAACGTCGTTCTCAGTACCCTGATGGGAGGGATTTCGGGATCGGCGAACGCCGATGCGGCCATGCAGTCCAAGATACTCGTTCCCGAGATGGAAAAACGGGGATATGACAGGGCCTTCTCGACAGCCATCACTGCCGCATCCTCTGCCATCGCACCGGTGATCCCCCCCGGGATCAATCTGATCATCTATGCTCTGATCGCACAGACCTCGGTCGCGAAGATGTTCATAGGAGGGTATCTGCCGGGGCTCCTGATGTGTGCAGCGCTGATGATAGCGGTGAACATCATCTCGAGGAAGCGGGGCTATATGCCGGTGAGAGACCATATGTCGCCAATGCGGGACATCCTCCATCAGCTCAAGGATTCGATCTGGGCCCTTCTGCTTCCCTTTGGTATCATCCTCGGTATCCGCTTCGGTGTATTTACACCCACAGAGGCCGGAGCTATCGCCGTGCTGTTCAGCACGGTCGTCGGCGTGTTCTTCTATAAGCAGTTGAAATGGAAGCATTTTCCCATAATCATCAGGAACACGGTGTACTCCACCAGTTCTGTCGTACTTATCATCGTCGCCGCATCGGTGTTCGGTCAGTACATGAGCTGGGAGAGGATTCCGTATCTGCTCAGTAAATCCCTGACGTCGATCAGTGACTCCCCGTGGGTGATGCTCATGATGATCAACGTATTCCTCCTGATGCTCGGGATGTTTCTTGAAGGCGGAGCGGTACTCATCATTGTAGCGCCACTGCTTGTTCCTGTCGCACAGTCGATGGGCATAGATCTTGTCCACTTCGGGCTGGTGCTGATCGTTAATATCATGATAGGAGGTATCACCCCTCCATTCGGATCTATGATGTTCACCACCTGTTCCATCACCAAAGTTTCGGTAGGTGATTTTATCCGAGAGATCTGGCCTTTCATTCTTGCACTGATAGCCGTTTTGCTCGTTGTCACCTATATTCCCTCTCTCGTGCTGTTCCTTCCCAATCTCCTGTGAACCGTTCCGTCCCCCCTCAGTCTGATGAAGCTCTGGGGGAGGATTCTGTGAGAGAAAAAATCGCTTGAGAAAGGATCTGCCTGCATTTATGATGGGTTCAGGAGAGGCAGCATGAGATTCATGATACTTCTTGCATTCAGAAACCTCACTCGATACACGAGGCGGACAATGATTACCGCATCAGCCATCGCCTTCGGTCTGATGCTCTTCTTTCTGTTCGACTCTCTCATCATAGGTGTGCAGGAAGATTCAGAGCGTAACCTGAGAGAGTACGAGACATCCCATGTGCGTATCATGCACGGTGATTACTGGCAGAACAGGCTCACCCGTCCCCTTGATAGTGCATTGGAAGAGAGTGCCGATCTTGTCTCCCTTCTGGAAGAGAACGGTTATACAGCAGCCAGGAGGGTCAGGTTCCTTGCCGAGATGATTCTCAGTGCAGCTGAATTCGGTGAAGATGGAAATATGGCTGTCGATGTCGTGGCCTATGATACTGAGCAGGATTTCGATGTGTTCGGCTTTGATTCCACCCTTATCGAGGGGAGGTTCCCCAGGCCGGGATCTGAGGAGGTGCTCATCGGATCCTGGTTCGCCGAGGATATCAAAGCACAAGTGGGTGCGTACATCTCCCTGGTGACACGGGGAAGGGGAGGTTTCTTCGAAGTGATGGACCTGCACATCGTGGGAATCGTGAAGTGTCCGAACCCGAATGTGAACAGAACACTGCTCATGGTACCGTATCAGACCGTGAATGAATATCTTGCACTGGAGGGCAGTGCCACCGAGATCAACATACGTCTCTCCGATTACCGAAGAGCAGAAGTGGAGCGTGAGCGCATCGAAGAGCTTCTCGGTGCCTATGAGGTGATGACCTGGAAAGAACTGGGAGCCGATTATTTCGCTTTTGCCGCAGCTGACGAAGGGGGAGCCGATATCATGCTCTTTTTTGTATTCATCATAACAGCGGTCGGTATTTCGAACACGATGCTGATGAGTGTTCAGGAGCGCACGCGAGAGCTCGGCATGGTGAGAGCTCTGGGGATGAAAAGTGGCAGCATCAGGGTGCTTTTCATGCTGGAAGCAGGCGGGATCGGTCTGGTGGGTTCATTCGCAGGTATCGCAGCAGGTTCTGTCATCAACATCTTCCTCGTACGATATGGAATTGACTTTTCGTTCATGATGCGTGACATGGACATGGGCTACCGGGTCAGCGGGGTGATGAAAGGAGTGTGGTCACCTGTCTCCTTCGGCGTGACAGCTGCCACCGGGATCCTACTTCCCATGTTCTTTGCCCTTGTTCCCGTCCATCGAGCCCTTAGAAAGGACATTCCTGAGTGTCTTCATCATCAATAAACCTGAATCTTCACATCACTGAAAGGATGCAAGCTGGCCTGCCAGATCTTCCCGTAACGCAGTCTTCCCCACTGAAGCTCCATGAAGCGCAGTGAGTGATCTGACCGTACCGCCCCGCTCTGACACCATATCCCTGAAGGCGGGGAGAACCCGTTCCAGAGAGCTTCTATGAGGATCTGCCTGTACAGTGATAAGATCGACACTCTTACCCGTGAGCACAGCATCAGCCAGGAAGCTGTTCATGACAGGGTTCTTCCTCCCTGCCCATACAGGAGAGATCAGGATCAGCCGGGAGGCTGTTTTGATCGCTTCATGTGGAATCCCGGTCAGTTTGACTCTTCTTTGAGCAACAGAGGAAAATCCTGCATACAGAAAACTGGTGAACGGATGAACGGGAACAAGTTCTGTGATCAAGCCACCTGTTTGTTCGCTGATAAGCTCAGCTACCATCCTGCTACTGCCGTTTCGTGAGTAGTATACGATTGCCGTGGTCATGTGCTCGTCCTCCCTGCACAGCATACACCTCATTTCTTCAAACAGATAGTATTATCGGATCATTGTGCAGGAGATAGTATGTTGAAGGACTTCTAAGAGTTCTTTCTTCCATCCTTGCTACATGATGCGGGTACAGGGAATTGACACTCCCTCTCTTTTACGTACAATCGTGTGTATGATAAGCGTTGAAGAGAGACAGGCTTTATCCTCAGCTGCCACCCTGTTCAAGGTGCTCGGACATCCGGCCCGAGTGCAGATTCTTGATATGCTCATCACCCAGGTGATGAGTGTCTCCATGATAGCCTCTGAACTGTCGATAAGTCAGTCCTCTGCCAGCAAGCATCTTTCGCTGATGAGAGAACACGGTCTTGTCACGATGGAACGGCAGAACGGGCAGGTGCTATGCTCGGTTCAGATGAAATGTGCTCAGTTCCTTCTTGCCTGTGCAAAGAATCCGGATACGGTAGTGGTTCCGAGCATTACCCCGGTACCCTTCAGACCGGGCTGCGAATAAAACGGCAGCAGCCCCGATTCTCAGCTCCTACCGTCCCGTTCGAGTTTCTCCTTCACTGCAGTTTCGACGAATTCTCCGATTTTCACTTTCTTGCCGTTCTTGTCGACCAAGGTGGCCAGGTGCATCAGCAGTCTCTGGTAGGTCCCCGGGTCGGTGGTTGCCCATAATCGTACAGATTTCATATTCCTCCTGCAAATACACAGATGTGTATTTAAGTTCACTATTCTGTACATAAAGCCTATAAACAATACACAAAGTGTAGTTATTCAGCACAAAAATGCAATTATGTGAATTACTGAATCACTGGTATGCTAT
>JAFGUP010000148.1 GCA_016938475.1 Sphaerochaetaceae bacterium | reverse complement strand
ATGTTGTTATCTGGTGTAGCATCATAGCATTCAACATATCTGGTGAGTGAATCCCAGTAGGTGTACAGGTATTCTATCGCTGTTCCCATCGCTGATCTCGTAGCATACTGAGTTCGAGAGTCATCCATAAGAGCCTTCAGATCATCAAACACCTCACCGGCAAGCTTCCTGCGTTCAGTAAGGAACTGGTCCCTGTCATCATAGGAACGGCGTGTCCTTTTCTCAATCTCAAACAGACGATTGATCACAGAGATGAACTTCAATGCTCCTGTGGCTTTCTTATCCACCTTCACAATATTCTTGAACCCTCTCACTGCATGAACCCAGCAGTTCAGATGATTCTCAATACTCAGGTAACCCTTCAGCCCGTCCGTCATTACATGACCACGGTAATCCTTCGTAAACGAATCGAGGGTATCCTTCTTTCTGTTACGGATGTAGGAATAGAGTACAATGCGTCTCTCTTCATCTGATCCCACCTGCACAAACATGAAGGTAGATTTCGAGGTTGCAGGTTCAGACAGATGGATTATCTTCACCGGAGTCTCATCCTGATTGATCAGTGGGGAATTCATGATGTGTTTGTTGAACTGCTGACGCAACGGAGTAAGCAGTCCCATATAGGTCAGCAGCCAGTTGCTGATCGTCTGGCGGGAGACTGCGAACCCTTCCCGTCGGAATATTGCCTCCTGACGGTACAAGGGAAGCCCATCAGCATACTTTCTTACTGCACAGTCGGCTATCAGGGAAGAAGAAGCGATAAGCGTATCGGTTTCCTTGTTCTCCCAGCGGGTGATGATGTTCTGCTCTCCCTCATCAGCTTCACAGGCACTACATTTCCAGGTCCTGTAATGATGAGCCACCAGGGTGTATGACTTCGGAACCACTACGACCTGATACACGACTCTATCTTCTCCCACAACCATAGGAGACTCACAGCGTTCGCAGGATTCACTATCCTCATCGTCATAATGGAACTCATGTTCGACAGGAGTGTCGGCAGGCAGCGTGGTAAGATCGTGTTTTTTGTTCATTCTCCGTTCATGAGAGGGAACCTGTATCAGTTCCTCCTCTTCTGCAGTGAGTTCCTGAGACAAGATCTCCGTCTCATCGAAGAGCAATTCAAACTGTCCTGACTTCTCTGTGGAAGGAATATACGGCAGAGAACTCTTGAGCTTGAGCAGATCCTTAAGTAATTCAATCTCATGATGTGCTTCCCCAAGATCATTCTGAGTCTTCTTAAGTTCTTTCTCGGTAGACTCGAGTGTCAGGTAAGAGCTTACAAGCTCTCTCTTCGATTCGGCGAGTTCTTTATGTGATACAACGAGTTCTTTATTCGATACAGCCAGTTCTCGGCGAGCTGTATCAAGTTCTTTCTGAGTGTTTTCCTGATTCAAAAGGGCAGCAGAAAGAGCCGCCTCAAGGGCGGTTCGATCCATATTTTTCAGCTGATCCAACAGGTCTTTACTCATGCTAAAACCCTATCAGAAAACAAGATAAATGTCAATCAGATAAGGAATTATTTAACAGATAATGCACCTGATTACGATACTTTCTGTGGATTCTCTACAGGTAAGGCCCGCCACGGATCAGCTCCTTTGAGCATCAGCCGGATCTCGTTCAACGACACATTCAAAGCCTCTTCTCTGCTCGATGGCCAGGCGAATGTTCCTTTGCTCTCGAGGCGTTTGGTCATCTCCCAGAACCCGTTACCGTCCCATACGATGACCTTCAATATTCGCTTCGTACCGCTGCAGAACAGGTACACGCTCTTCTCAAAGGGATTCATCTCCATCTCATTCTCGACAAGCATCGAGAGTGTATGAGCTTTCTTTCTCATGTCGGTTTTACCGGGACGGATGTAGTAGCTGTAGGTATTCCACTGAAGCAGCATCAGATGATCTCCTTCAGAGTGAGAAGAACACGTCTCAGATCTTCATTGCTGTTACCTGCCGGTAATTCGATAGCAACAGCTCCGACATTCACTGTCAGAGAACAACTGTGATACGGAACATGCGGTGCTGGCCGGTCATCATGGACCTTCACGAAGGAATGTTCTGAGTCGTATGCCTGTTCTCCATACTTCTTCATCCAGTATTCCATAGTTGATATGGCGACATCATGGGCATGACAATAAGAAATAAACGTCTTGCCCTTTGACCGCCAGTGTGAACACGATTTCACATGGTCAATCCGTTGTTCCGGTGTGTAGTATTTCTGTTTTCGCATTGATAACCTCCACCATTACGATGGCAGAGGAT
>JAFGUP010000147.1 GCA_016938475.1 Sphaerochaetaceae bacterium | reverse complement strand
TTTATCTGTTTCTCTTTAGCGATCAAAAACCGTACCACCTTATTTCCTGCGAATGATCGCAAGCCCGTCTCTCAGGGGCAGGATCAGTTTTTCAACGCGGTCGTCGTTGCGAATCTTCTCGTTGAACATCACGATCCCATAACCCTGGGGATCTTTCATTGCCTCTTCAGTCTCAATCTTGCCACCCCAGAGAACATTGTCGGCGATGATGAATCCGCCCTTGCGTACTCTGTCAATAACGATGTCGTAATATTCGCAGTACTCGCGCTTGTCGCCGTCGATAAATACCAGGTCGAAGGTGCAGGTCAGCGAAGGAATGATCTCCTGGGCCCTGCCGGTATGCTGTATCACTCTGTCGGTCACTCCAGCCATGTCAATATAGCGGGCGCTCATTTCGTGAAGCTCATCGTTTGATTCGATGGTATGCATCTTTCCACCTGGCTTCAGTCCGCGTGCCAGGCAGATGGCCGAGTATCCTGTGTAGGTGCCTATCTCAAGAACATATGAGGGTTGTATCATATGTGAGATCATCTCAAGTAATTTTCCCTGGATGTGTCCCGAGGCCATGTTAGGGTTAACCACGTATAGATGTGTCTGGCGGTAAAGCTCCGCGAGCACCTTATCTTCCGGCGTGCTGTGCTCTCTGATATAGCGTTCAGCCTTTTTCTCCATTCTGCCTGTAGATAAGGGTCGATAGTGAAGCTTCTTCAAATACAGTACCGGCTATGTCTGTCAGTTCAGTGGCAGTGACTGCCTCTATCTTACGGAAGATTTCATCCACGGTGTCTATACGGTCAAAGATCAGCAGGCTTTTTCCGAGGCTGAGCATCAGGCTCTCGTGGTTCTCATATGCCCTGGCGAGATAGCCCCTGATCTGGTTCTTGGCCTTGGTGAGCTGTAGGGTGCCCAGTGGCTGGCGACGCAGTCTTTCAAGTTCGGTACGGGTAAGCGCTATACTCTTCTCAAGGTTTCGACTGTCGGTACCGAAGTAGATGGTTATCAAACCGGTATCTGTATACGGATTATACATCGACTCCACGTTGTAAGCATACCCTCGTTTTTCGCGCAGCGAGAGGTTC
>JAFGUP010000146.1 GCA_016938475.1 Sphaerochaetaceae bacterium | reverse complement strand
GGGGTCGGTGTACACGATGGTGCAGATGTACTCAACACTGAACACGGTCGCTGAGAACGGCTGAGAGGATACTGTGAGAGCCTTCGGGAAAGATGCCCCTACAGATTCCCCCGAAGATAGAGCATTCTCTCCTGTCTGCGTATTGCTCTTCCTCGCCCAAGTAACGCTCTTGATGTTCGTTCCGGCCACCATAATGTCGGTTGCGCTTCCTGCTTTGAACAGGCTTGGCGTGAGAACCAGAGACGTGTCCGTGAAATCTGGATTATAGATCTCGTTGTTGCCGTCATACTTGATTGACTTCGTATGGTTCGATGAAATATACCCGGTTAGGGTAACTGCATCGTTGAAATCCATGATTGTTATTTGCCCAACTGAAACTGCCATAATTAACTCCTCTTGCTCAGGAGATCGCAGAAGAACGCACACCGTCCTATCGCATCATCCTGTGTGATTGTTATTGTTTTGCCCCCTGTCGAGTAGTGGGCTGAATTCCATACTGAATCCGCATATGAATCTTCACTTTTCCGCCTCCATCTGAAATCTGCATCCGTGAATTCTTCCGTTATTTCTTCTCCTCCCTGCCAGACTCTGACCTCGAGGACTGTGACGAAACCGTCACCCATTCGAAACACAGTACCGTTCTGAGATATGACCTCAGTCTGGTACGCAGCCTCTCCAGGAATCTCCTCAGCAACCGCAATTGACGTTGTTTTGGTATAGAACATGGTGTCGCTGTAGAAGTGCTTCCATGTGCACAGAAAGCTCGCGTGCTTAAACACAAGGTCAGAGGCTGATATGCTGATGCTTTTTCCCTGAACACTCCCCCCACGCCACTCTGCGTCGGCAGTACGATCTTCTGAGACACGTTCCCAAGTGAACTCTGAATCAAGGTATTCATCAGTAACTTCTACCCCTTCCAGAAGAAGCATAGCTGATATTGTGGAAGGAATGTTGTCAATGGAAACAGTTGGACCGCTTGAGCACTGCAGATCAAGCTCGAATTTCCCCCGTGTGTCGATCCCGCTCACAAGGCCGGTATTCAGCTGAAAGAACTGCTCTTCCATGGAGGAGGATCCTGAGTATACAGAGGAGAAAAGACTCTGCATCTCTTCTGCTGACTCGATCGTGGACCCTATAGTCATATCATCGAGAATGATGGCGAGATATTCATTGAGGTTGTTGTACGCTGTGAGGTAGTTAAGATACCCGGTCTGCTCTGTAATCCCCCAATTTTCAGCCTGAGAGACAAGGATGGAATGGTTCGAGTCGATCACCCCCTTCTCACGGGCTAGGGTCCTCTTCTCATCAATTGTGATGTAG
>JAFGUP010000145.1 GCA_016938475.1 Sphaerochaetaceae bacterium | reverse complement strand
TCAGGAGGGGAAGAGGCCCTCCTCCGTGTGATAGATATACGACATTGCCCATGCGCTTCATTCTCCTTTCGGTCTGTCAACCTGCCGCAGGAACTTTCAGCTACAACGGCAGTCTGATCGATTATCGGGTGATAGAGATATGATACACACACTCCTACAGGAAGGAAAGAGCGGCTTTCTTTCTCTGAGAGTGCCTGACACATGTTCAGATCACTGATGCCGGACAGCCTGAGGCATTGAACAGTACCCTGAAGAGAGGTTCATCCCTGCAGACACAGCAGGGATGAAAGAGTAGATGCTCTTGAATTCATCTTTTCGTCGATTACCGGAACGAGACGTCGTTCCACCGCAGTTCGTTCTGAAGGCTGCGCAGAGAGGTGGAATCGTCGATCAGGATCATTTCAATATCCCACATCGAGGCAAGCATCTCAAGCTGAGCGGAACTGACTGACTGGGAATAAACGCTGTGGTGCGCGGCTCCGGTATAGATCCATGCTGCAGCTCCGACCGACAGGTTCGGTTTCGGGTCCCAGAGCACTGAGGCGACCGGAAGGTGCGGCAGTGCTGCATCGGGGGTTACCGAGACGACCTCATTGACCACGAGGCGGAACCGGTCACCGATATCGATGAGGGATGCATTCAGTGCTTCTCCCTCTTCTGCCGTGAAGATCATACGGGCAGGATCGCTCTTTCCACCGATCCCGAGGGGCTGAACAGAGATCTTCACCTTTCCCTTCGCGATTGAAGGACAGACCTCGAGCATATGTGCTCCAAGCACCCTGCCTCCGTCTGCTGTGAAGTGGTAGGTATAGTCTTCCATGAAGCTGGTTCCCTTTCCGGTTCCGTAGCCGATGACTTTCATGATATGGGTCATGGCGGAGGTCTTCCAGTCTCCTTCACCGCCGAAACCATATCCGTCAGCCATGAGGCGCTGTACGGCAAGGCCGGGCAGCTGTTTCATCCCGTGGAGGTCTTCGAAGGTGGTGGTGAAGGCAGTGTAGCCGCCGGCATCAAGGAACCTTCGCAGGGCAAGCTCGACCCTCGCTTCTTCGCGGAGGGTGTCATGCTTCTTTTGTCCCTTCCTGCAGGCATCTTCGATTTCATAGAGCTGCTCGTACTCTGCTATGACCGTGTCAATCTCACGTTCACTCACGCCGTTCATCACGTCGACGAGGTCCATGATACCGTAGCCGTCAACCACCATCCCGAACTTCTGCTGTGCTGTCACCTTATCACCATCGGTTACCGCGACGGTCCGCATGTTGTCACCGAAACGGGCCACCTTCATGGTCTTCGCCTCAGTGAATCCGACAGCGACACGGGCCCAGTCACCGAACTCCTTTTGAACCGCTTCTTCCTGCCAGTAACCGGCTATCACATGACGGTTGATTCTCATCCTGCTCACGATATGACCGAACTCTCTTCCTCCGTGAGCGGATTGATGCAGGTTCATATAATCCATATCGATAGAATCCCAGGGGATCTCACGATAGAACTGGGTATGGAAGTGGACAAACGGCTTCGCCATCTCCTGAAGTCCTGCGATCCACATCTTAGCGGGACTGAAGGTGTGCATCCACAGTGCGATACCGACGCAGGAATCATCCTGATTCGCTTCTCTGACAACTTTCAGAATCTCCTGAGAAGTGGTGACCACTCCCTTGCTGATGACCTGAACGGGTACCTGATCAGATGCAGAAAGGCCATCGGCGATCTTCTGTGCATCCTTGGCGACCTCTTTGAGTGTCTCTTCACCGTACAGGTGCTGGGAGCCTGTGATGAACCAGACAGACTTGCCTGTAAATGGGTTTTTCATTTCATTTCCTCCATGAATCTATGAGAATCAGCCCTGGCCGTAGTAGGCTCCGGGTCCATGTTTTCTGAAATAGTGCTTATCGAGAAGGTAGCCGGGTACTGCTTTGGTTGCCTGTTCGATCAAAAGAGTGTTCATTGCCATCTTTGCAACCTCTTCGAGGACGATCGAGTTCTCTACCGCCTTCATAGGATCAGCTCCCCAGGTGAAGGGTCCGTGGGAAGCAACGAGAACTGCGGGAATAGCTGTCGGGTCGATTCCATTCTGAGAAAAGTGTTCTGCGATGACGAGGCCGGTATTGAGTTCATAAGCGCTGTTCACCTCGTCTTCACTCAGAGGGCGGGTCACCGGGACAGGTCCGTAGAACGTGTCGGCATGAGTTGTTCCGAAAGCCGGGATGGGACGACAGGCCTGAGCCCAGGAGACTGCGCTCACCGAGTGGGTGTGGGCAATGGCGTTGATGGTGGGGAATGATGTGTAGAGGTGAATGTGGGTGAGGGTATCGCTTGATGGCTTGATGTCCCCTTCAAGGACTTTGCCAGAATCAATCTCAACAAGTACCATATGATGCGGTCTCATCTCGTTGTAGCTCATACCGCTTGGCTTTATCGCCATTACGGTGCGGTCTTCACTGATACCGCTCACATTACCCCAGGTCATCACGACCAGATCAGTGTTTCCCAGTGCGATATTCGCTTCGAACACGCTTTCCTGCAGTTCTGTATACTTCATATTCAACCTCTTGGTTTCCTGTTGTTACAACTTGTAGGTACATGTTATCATACAGTTGAATATCCATCAAGGATGAAGGAAGACAATACCAGCTTCTTCCTGTATGATAGGATTCTCAGAGAGAGACAGCATGAAGAAATACGAGATCATTCAGAACGAACTGAAAGCACAGATGAACTCAGGGATCCTGAAACCGGGAGACAAACTGCCCAGTGAGAGTGAGTTGTGCCGTGCCTATGCTGTTTCTAGAAATGTCGTACGCCAGGCCCTGCGAAATCTGGAGGCCGAAGGGCTCAGTGAGACGCTCAAGGGAATCGGATCCTTCGCCCGGACTCCGTTAGTCCAACAGGGCAAGACGAAGACGATCGGGTTTATCTCCTTCTTCACCCGGGATTATATCTTCCCTCAGATCATCTCGGCAGCAGACACCCGCCTCTATCCCGAGGGATACCATCTTGTTCTGGGACAGTCCCTCTACGACCTTAAACGAGAAGCGGAGCTTCTTGATCGCTTTACCAGCATGCATGTAGATGGAATCATCATGGAACCGGTGTATGACGGTACGAGGGGGCATTCGAACACACAGCGTATCGAAAACATCATCGAAGCAGGTACTCCGGTGGTCTTCATCGACTCCTCTATTCCAGGCATTGCAGCATCTTCGATCATCTTGAACGACCGGCAGGCAGGGGTCGATGCCGCCCGGCATCTGATGGAATATGGTCATAAGAACATAGCCCTGTTCTATCAGGAGGACTACCACACGAAAGTACGCAGGAAAGAGGGAGCTGAATCCTACCTTCTAGGGCATGGCTTTACACCGCTATTGGTTCCCTTCACCGGTCAGGGAGAGGCCAGTACAGCTCCTCAGGTAGCCAGTGAGCTTATGGAGAGGTATGACGGTTCGTTCACTGCCGTCTTCTGTTCCTCTGATGCAGATGCTATGTACCTTATCGAAGCGGCTGACACCTGCGGGGTCAGGATCCCCGAAGAGCTTTCGATCATAGGGTTTGACAATCAGACTTTCAGTGCTCACAACAGAATCAGTCTTACAACGTTCCCCCATCCCTCAGCACAGGTAGGTCGCCTGGCGGCAGCCGGTATCCTCGAAGCGATCAACCACCCTTCAGATAGTGCCCGCACCTCCACCGTACTTGATCTATCCATCGTGAAACGGGACTCAGTGAAGAATCTCCTGTTCCGGTAGGCTCACGAGCTCATCCCCGTACCATTTTCCTGTTCCGCATACAGACAGGTCTTCAACCGTGGTTGACGGCAGCGCAGCGGTTAAAGGATGGTTCACATGATCAGAGATATGCGAACAGATGATGTGGTCGCCCGACTGACCTATGATACGGATGCCTTCCTGTTCCTCTTCAGTATGAAGCGTCTTGCCATCTGAAGATACAGGTATGGCTAGTTAAAGGGATTGAACAGGGGTATATCAAACTCGGTGAAATCTTTTGTGTTCCGTGTTGCCAGGATCAGTCCATGACGCCACGCGGTTGCTGCTATGAAGGCATCCGCCTGATGAACCTGTATTCCTTTCGAAGAGAACAATCCTCGTTTTTCCCCTACCCAGAAGGCCATCTCTGCATCAATGGGCACAATGGTGACCGCTGAGCCTGAAAAACGGCGAAACCAGGCTTCCTTTTCATAGTAAGCTTTTCTGTGAAGCCCTGAGATGATTTCTTCTACTGTGATAGTGCGAATAGCGGGGTTTTCCAGAGAGGAGACCCACTTACATACCTTCGTATCCGGTGAGCGATGCATAATCTCACTAATGATGTTGGTATCAAGAAGGATATGGCTTCGTGGAGTGTACATTATTCAAACGCCTCATCGAGATTGAAACGATCTGTTCTGGGCAGACAATCGACATCCCCTTTATCTCCGGTTCTGTTGATCTCAGTAATCTCTTCAAGAGCCTTTTTCAGGTGTGAAACATGCGGGGCAAGCCGTTGATGGAAAAGTTCCTGAAGCTGACCAGGATGCACCTGAAGACGGCACGAGCCTGGAGGATGAAGGAAGCTGCTTCAATGCTATGGAACTTTACGT
>JAFGUP010000018.1 GCA_016938475.1 Sphaerochaetaceae bacterium | reverse complement strand
TGTTCATTCTCCTGCCGCTGTTCATGTCACTGTACAACAGCCTCTTCTCGTGGAATCAGCTGATCAGGGGCGAATTCGTCAGGCTGGAAAACTTCCGCAGGCTTCTGGGCACCTATCCGTACCGGGAGCGGTTTCTCAATGCACTTGGCAACAATGTGACCTGGTTCACATCCACTATGCTGATCCAGAACACTCTGGGACTTCTCTTCGGGTTCCTGTTGAGCAGGAAGATTCCCGGTTCTCAACTGTTCAGACGGATCTTTTTCATTCCGGTCCTCTTCTCCATCGTAGCGGTCGGCTTTCTGTGGGGAATCTATCTCAAACCGAGTGGATTACTCAACAACTTCCTCGATCTTGTCGGACTTGGAAGCTTCAAGATGCCGTGGCTGGGGATGGAGTCCCTGGCCACCCCCTCGATCATCATGGTGAATATCTGGCGATGGGTGGGTTTCCCATCCCTTGTTTTCCTCGCAGCAATAGACAACGTTCCGGTGGAGTGCCTTGAAGCTGCATACCTGGAAGGGGTCAGCGAATGGAAACTCTTCTGGAAGATCATCTTCCCTCTCATTATCCCGGCAATCACAATCATCACAGTCCTTACAGTCATAGGCTCTCTCAATGTCTTTGAGCAGATCTACACCATGACCGGACTTGACGGGGCTCCAAATTACTCCACCGATACCATCGGTACACTTTTCTATCGTACCGCCTTCGGTTCGATTGATGCGGGCAGTCCGGAAATCGGGATCGGATCGGCTATCGGACTGGTCATCTATCTGCTGACGTTCGCAATTTCACTTGCATCGATCTTTGTAACAAAACGAAGTGAGGTCCAGTTATGATAACAGATTTCCGTTACCGCGGAGCTCCTGCGTTGAAGAAGGTATTCATCTCGTTCGTCCTGCTTATCATGATCGTCTATGTTATCCTTATTCTCTACCCCCTGTTCAATATGTTCATCTCATCGTTCAAGACAAACAGGGCAATCCTTTCGACCCCTTTTTCTCTCCCCGAACAGTATGATTTCAAGAACTTCGCCACTGTCTGGATAGATAAGGGATTTGCAGGGTATTTCACAAACAGTATCATCGTGACAGGTATTGCAATGGGCAGTATCCTCCTGTTCGGGTCCATGGCCGCCTATGGGATCTCCCGCTATTCGTTCAGGGGGAACATACTGATCTACATGCTCTTCCTCAGCGGTATCATGCTTCCCCTGAAGGCCGCCATCATCCCTCTGTTTCTCCTGATCAAGAATATGGGACTGATGAACACGCGTTTATCGGTCATCATGATCTTCATAGCCATGGGCCTTCCATCCACAGTGTTCATACTATCCGGGTTCATGAAGGCGATCCCTCTGGAACTGGAATATGCAGCACGGATAGACGGCTGCAACGATTTCACCATCTACAGGAAAGTGGTCATGCCGATGGTGGCCCCGGCAATCGCTCTGGTGACCATATATAATTCAGTGCCCATTTGGAACGATTTTTTCTTCCCTCTTGTGTTTCTGCAGAGCAATGCCATCAAGACCCTCCCGGTCGGGCTCAGCACGTTCTTCGGACAGCACAGCACGAACTGGGCTCTTCTGTTCACCGGACTGAGCATCGCAATACTGCCCATGCTGATACTCTATCTGTTCATGTCGAAATACTTCATCCAGGGTATGACTGCAGGGGCAGTGAAATAAAAAAGGACGCACCATGAAAAATACATCATTGCCGACAACGGAGCAGCGCAATCCTCTTTCCTACAGGATAGACACCAAATCAACGATGGAGATCCTTGAGATCATCAACAGTGAAGACCGGAAAGTCCCTCTGGCAGTTCATGAACGACTGAGTGAGATCGCCGCTCTCGTTGATGATGTGGTCTCCTCATTTCTCGCGGGAGGACGTCTCTTCTATATAGGAGCCGGCACCTCTGGACGTCTCGGAGTCCTTGATGCCTCCGAATGCCCCCCCACCTTCGGTGTTTCCCCTTCCATGGTTCAGGGGATCATCGCCGGTGGAGAACGAGCTCTCACAACTGCTATCGAATCGGCAGAAGATGACCCTGAGGCAGGTGTCGAGGAGCTGAAACAGAGAAGTTTCAGTGAGAAGGATGTTCTTGTCGGGATCACTGCAAGCGGACAGGCACCCTATGTGATAGGTGCGATGAGCTACGCTCAGAGTATCAGGGCAAAAGTCGGTGCGATCTCATCCAATGAGACATCAAAGGTATTCGAACACGCGGACCACAGGATCTACATCGCAGTCGGTGCAGAGATCATCACAGGTTCAACACGGATGAAATCAGGAACCGCCCAGAAACTGGTACTGAATATGATCACGACAGCTGCAATGATACGGATCGGCAAGGTCTACAACAATCTCATGGTCGACCTGCTTCCTCTCAATGCGAAATTGGTCGACCGGTCAAAACGGTTGATTCGCGAGGTGACCGGTTGTACGATTGAGGAATCGGAAGAGCTCTACACGGTTTCCGAAGGGAATATCCGGGTTGCCATGTTGATCTTCATACTCGACGTGAATGCTCACAAGGCACGTGAGCTCCTGTCCAAAAGCGGAGGAAGTATGAACAGAGCACTTGATTTGATGAAAGAAGAGCAACACCCGCGATGATTGATTCACCCTGTTATTTCGGCATAGACGGTGGAGGCACCAGAAGCAGACTTAAGGTGGTAGATGAAGCAGGGAATACCCTCCTGGAAACCACCGGGGAGAGTACGAGCATATATTCTATGAGCCCGGAAGTGGTTACGAGGAATCTGAAGAACCTCCTTGAACCACTCTCCCGTTTCCCCATCCGCTCAGGATGCATGGGATCGGCGGGACTCTCCCGGGAAAATGAAAAGACGTTTTTCAGGAACCTCTTCTCGACTCTTCTTCCTACGGCTCCGGTACACCTGTGCAGTGACGGGGAGATTCTTCTCATCGGAGGACTGCTTTCCATGGAAGGATACTGCCTCATCAGTGGGACAGGATCCCTTGCACTCAGACGGGATGCCGACGGCCATATCACCCGCTCGGGAGGATTCGGGTATATGCTCGGTGATGAGGGCTCTGCGTGGTGGATCGCCCATCAGGCGCTTATGCGCGCCCTGCGCAGCAGAGAAAAACGTGATGTGAATACTTCCATGCTGCCTTCGCTGCTTAACGCTCTCTCACTGAAGGACATCGATGAGCTGATAACCTATATGCATCACAGGGTACATAAAGCCGAGGTCGCCCACCTGGCACCGGTGGTCACGGCCTTCGCCGAAGAAGGCGACCCGCTTGCCCGAAAAATCCTCACACAGGCCGCAGAGGAACTGTTTTCCCTGATCGATAGTATCTACAGCACACAGATGGGACAGCAGGAACTCGTGTTAGCAGGAGGAGTGCTGGAACATGATGCGTTAGTCAGTGAAGCCTTAGCCCGGCTTCTCAGCGAACGTCTTCCAGCTCTGAGCATCACCCAGGCCCGTGGTACGGCTCTTGACGGCGCATGCCTGCGTGCCAGGATGGACCCTGATTCTCTTTCACTGTAGTCGTCATACGTATCTATACCACATCGATCTTCCCGAATCATCACGACTCTCACTGCCTGAAACAGATGGCTTCACACGGTACAGAGGAAGTACAAGAATTTCCTTGACGGCTCTGATATCCCATGTTACTCTGATAGACATCTAGAAGACTATAAGAGGTGCAGAAGGAAATGAGAGGAAAACAACTGAGGTACCTTGAGATTGCTCAGACGATAAAAACCAGAATACGACAGGGTGTCTTCCCTCATGGACAGTGTCTGCCAAGCCAGAAGGAACTCGCCTCTATCTTCAACACCTCAGTCATGACGGTACGAGGTGCCCTCTCGGAGCTTGCCGAGGAGGGGATCGTCAACATCATCCACGGTGTGGGTACCTTCGTCGGAAATACCGGTGTCAATACAAACACTATCGGATTACAGGGATTCCAGAACGAGATGGACAGACAGAAACGTTCCATCACCAACACGATTCTTTCGTGTGAACACGGTATTACAGATTCGCGGCTTGACTCGATCTTTGCGAAAACAGAGTCCCGTTTTTCTTGTCTGACCCGACTTCGAACTGTTGATGAGACCCCGGTCATCCTGCAACGCTCCTACGTCGAGCAGGTTCATCAGGATATCTTTTGTGACTATAAGAAAGAAGAATCACTCTACCAGCACTTCACAACCAGCACAGGACTGCTCATCACACAGGGCAAAGAGATCATGTCACCTATCCTTCTGGAAGAGAGAGAGAAGGAACTGCTCCATCTTGAGGGTCCTGCAACCGCATTTTTCTCTCAGCGGGTGAGTATCAGCATGGATGACATGATCGTCCTGTATGATGAGGCGTACCTTGCCGGCCCCTATGTCATCATGGCAAGCAGAAAACTCGGCAAGACAAGCGTGTACAAGTATATCATCAACAACGCAGGGAAGGCGAAGATTGAAACGAGCTTCGCTGACCCCGATCTCTGGGAGGACCTCGTATGAATACAGGCGAAGTCTTGCGTATCGAAGGATTGAAGAAACAATACCCCGGCGTGCAGGCCCTGAAGGATGTCGACATCTCTTTTTCAGGCGGGGAAGTACACGGGCTTGTAGGAGAGAATGGAGCGGGCAAGTCCACTCTGATAAAGATCCTTGCAGGTATCGTGAAAGCGGATGAGGGAGTCTTCCGGTTTGACGGTAAAGAGAGTACCATCTCCTCAAGTAAGGATGCGACCAGGCATGGTTTGTCCTTCATTCATCAGGAACTTAACCTGGTCAACTATTTCAATGCCATGGAGAACATCTTTCTCGGTCACACCTACCCGCGACACTACGGTCCTCTTGTCGACTGGAAGAAGCTGAGGGAACAGACACGTACTATCTGTGACAGCCTCTCTATAGACCTCCCACTGGAAAAACCGGTAAGTCATCTCTCTGCAGTGCAACGTGCGATGGTCGCAATAGCACGTGCCTTTGCGGTCAACGGAAGGATATATTTCATGGATGAACCGGCCACTGCTCTGACCGATGTCGAGAAGGAAAAGCTCTTCAATGTCATTCAGAGCCTCAAGGAACAGGGAAAGACTGTCGTATATGTCACTCACAACCTGGACGATATTCTCCGTATCACCGACCGCATCACGGTCATGCGGGATGGACAGGTGGTCAAGCACAGCCGAACCAGTACCATGACGAAGGACAGCCTGATCAGTGCCATGATCGGCAAGAATCTGGCTTCTGCTTTCCCTCCGAAGACGGGTACGATCGGGAAGCCTCTGATGAGCGTGGAGAACCTTTCGAATTCACTCCTGCGTGACATTTCATTCACACTGCACAGCGGAGAAATCCTCGGTATCGGAGGCCTGGTAGGCTCGGGGAGAACCGAACTGCTGGAAACACTCTTCGGAGTTCGCTCGGTTACCACTGGAACGATCCTCCTTGACGGCACACCCTACAGACCGGGTTCTCCCGGGGAAGCTATCAGCAGCGGTGTCGTCCTCGTTCCCGAAGAGCGAAGGAAGGGAGGGCTGGTCCTCAGTCGGTCCATCAATGAGAATATCACCCTGATGTCACTACCGGAGGTTTCACGCTTCGGCTTCCTCCGACATACTCACCTGCGTCGAAAGGCCCTGGAAGCAGGCAGAAGCGTACGCCTGAAGGCTTCTGACTATGAACATCATGTCGACACCCTTTCGGGAGGCAACCAACAGAAGGTTGTCTTTGCGAAGACCGTCATGAGGATACCGAAGGTCCTCATGCTCGACGAACCGTCAAAGGGAGTGGATGTGGGAGCCCGTTTCGAGATTTACAGCATCATCAGAGATCTGGCATCGCATGGTGCAGCCATTATCGTTGTGAGTTCCGACTTCAACGAAGTGCTGGGTCTTGCCGACCGCATCCTGTTCATCAGAGAAGGTGGTATGACATCAATACATGACAATGAAGGAATCGATCAGGAACAGTATCTGCACTACTGCTATGGGAGAACACACGCATGAACACACATTCCAAGACACGAGCTCTGGCTATCATCAAGACCTGGGGAACCCTGATGGGTTTTCTCCTTCTGCTCATCGTATTTTCCACCCTGCGACCCGATGTATTCCCTTCGGGTAGGAACATGAGAAACATCATCGAACAGGTAGCGACTCTGGCTATCGTCGCATCTGGTGTCACGGTAGTCATGATCACAGGAGACTTCGACCTCTCAGTGGGGGCTATCGCATCGCTGGTGGGAGTAGTCGCGGCACTGCTGATGAAATCAGGCATGAGCACTCTGATGAGTATACTGCTGGCGCTGGCGCTGGGCACCTCTGCAGGCCTGCTCAACGGCCTTATCATTGCCTATGGAGGGCTATCGGCGTTCGTAGGCACCCTTGCCACGATGACCGCCTACGGCGGAGTCGCGCTTCTGATCTCTAAAGGTACCACGATCTTCGCCCTTCCCGAGAATTTCAAGGTACTGGGTCAGGGGAGTCTGAGCTTGCTGCCCGTTTCAGTCCTTATCATGGCATTCACTGTCTTTGTCGTCTATCTTTTGCTAGAGCAGACCACCTACGGCCGACGACTGTACGCTATAGGCGGAAATGAAGAAGCCTCCTTCCTTTCAGGGATCAGGACCAGACAGGTACGGCTCATAGCCTTCGGCGTCTCCGGATTCTTTGCCTCTCTTGGCGGAATCGTCCTCACCAGCAGACTCTTCTCGGCACACCCGCAGGCCGGCAGCCCCTTCATGCTCAATGCAGCTGCTGCAGTCTTCCTGGGAATGACCTCGTTCAGAGAAGGAGAAGCGAATATCATGGGAACCCTCCTGGGTGTGTTCATCATCGGTGTCATGGGCAACGGGCTGAACATCCTGGGCATCAACACCTACGTTCAGTCGATCCTTACCGGTGCCATCATCATATTCGCCGTACTGCTTTCATCGATTGCTAAAAAGAGGCAGAAGTAACCATGAAACAGTTTGCACAGATGTTCCGATCCAAGGACCAGCACCCTACCCTCGTCGGCTACCTTCCTGCCCTCTACCCAGATGCTTCTGCCTATCAAAAGATCCTCGAAACCTGTGCTCAATCAGGCCTGCAGTATATGGAGATCGGGATTCCGCATGACGATCCCTACCTTGACGGCGATGCCATCAGGGATGCACTCTCTTCTGTGCAGAAGTCGCATCCTCACCTTGAGACGCTGATCCGCTCTGCAATACAGGCTGTACGTTCTGCACGGCTGACGGGAATCGTCATGCTCTACTACGAGACGGTTGCCGCTTTCGGACTCGAAGAGATGGCCAGAGTGTTGATCGAGGAACAATGTGACGGTGTTCTCATCCCGAATATCCCCCCGCAGCAGCGCCGTGAGTTAGCCCGGATGCTCGAGGGAACACAGGTCAGTACCGTCAATTTCGTTCGCTACGATACCGACAGAAGGGAGATGAAGGAGATCATTGCCGACACCTCCGGCTTCCTGTACCTTCAGTCTATGAACGGCTCTACCGGGGGAGCCTTTAAAATCGATGCTGAACTTGAGAGCAAAGTGGAGACGCTGCAGAAGCTTTCCGGACGTGCAGGTCTGCCGGTTGCCTTAGGCTTCGGCATAAGCTCACCCGTGCATGCCAGGGCGGCAGCAGAGACTGAGGCAGATGCGATCATCGTCGGAACCGGTCTTGTAGTTGCCTCAGAGAAAGGAGCAGACGAAGTGACAAGATTCCTCGGTCGGTTCTCCCCGTACCTGAGACACGGGAGAACACAGCGGTACCTGCTCTCGGTAGATATCGGGACAACAGCATTGAAAAGCTCAATCATCACACAGGAAGGATCCCTGATCGACTCTGCAGCCGAAGAGTATCCGCTGATAGCAGAGGGCAATGCCATAGAACAGGACCCGGAGCTCTGGTGGAACGCCTTCTGCAGCACTTCACGGGCACTGCAGAGCAGAAACCCGATGACTCACCTCAGTGCCGTAGTACTCAGCGGCCACATGCAGAACCTGATAACCCTCGATGGCGATGACAACCTGGTGGGAAATGCAATTCTTTACTCAGATACCCGTGCACGAAAGGAATTCGACCGCTACACAGAAGAGTTTGGGCTTGATCGGGCCATGCAGATTACCCGAAACAGGTGTGATGCCGCTAGCCTTCCGCCGAAACTTCTTCACCTGGCAGGCAGGAATTCAATCACTGATAAGCGTTTCCTGCTCGGTGCCCATGACTATGTGTGCTGGAAACTTACCGGCAGGCACACTACGGACCTCACCAATGCCGCCACCACAGGCCTCCTCGACTATGAGAGGAACTACTGGAGTCATGAGATACTCGAATTCATTGGCATCTCAGAAGAACAGCTTCCTGAACTGGAGACAGAGGCGACCGTGACCGGGAAGGTTACCGCTGTCGCATCTCGTGAGACGGCACTGCCGTTAGGACTTGCGGTCATTCATGGTTCGGGGGATGCGGGCTCCTCGACAGTCGGCGTGGGAGCGGCTGATGAGAACGTGTTCTCCTGCTATCTGGGCACCAGCGGGTGGGTGGCAGCGACTCTCCCGGAGGCGATCGACCCGGCCATGGGAGTGTTCAACCTGCGCCATCCTGATGGACACCAGACAATAACCATAGGCGCCATGCGCACCACCGGAGGAAATATATCCTGGCTGCTGGAGACCTTTTCCCTGTTCGAGAACAAGTATGAGAAGATGCAGGAGATCGCAGGCAAAGCCCCGGTAGGTTCGAAAGGAGTCTTCTATCTGCCGTATCTCCAGGGGGAACGGATGCCGTTCAATGACCCTCATGCTCGAGGGGCCTTCATCGGGCTGAGTCGTGAGACCGGTCAGGCTCACATGTTCCGTTCCGTCATCGAGGGGATAGCCTATGGCCTGGCATCGATCTATGAGGTGCTGAGAAAAGCATCGAACAGTCCCTTGATCAGAGTGGTGGCCAGCGGTGGAGGAGCAGAGAACCATCTTCTCACACAGACCCTTGCTGATGTATTGGGTGTCCCGGTCCTGAAGATCTCCGATGCTTCAAATGCCGGGGTGAGGGGGAACCTGGTACTTGCTGGGAAAGCTCTGGGCTGGTTTGATTCCTATTCGCTTCAGACACGACTCATGGAGATCGATCAGACGTTCTATCCGGACACACAGGCGCATGAGTACCACACAAAGGCGCTGCCACGGTTCAAGAGGTTGTACACCGTATTGAAAGATGAATTCAATACTTTATCATATATAGAGTAAAAAAGGAGAATTACCATGAAAAGAAACTGGGTACTGGTTTTAGTCGTTCTGATCAGCGGCATGTCACTGTTGATGGCTGCAGGATCACAGGAAGCAGCAAGTTCCACGCGCGTCGCGGTGGTCACTCCCTATATGGCGAATGCCACCACAGCCTATGTCATCGAACAGTTCAAGTCAGAGGCAGAACAGAAGGGATGGAAGGTCTCCGTCTCTGATACTGCAGGGGATTTCGGTCTGCTGGTAAGCCGTATCGAGGATGCTGTAGCACAGAAGGTGGATGCCATCATCCTGGGAATGGGCGACCCGGTACAGATGACCAAGGGTCTGGATGCGGCGAAAGAGGCAGACATCCCCGTCTTCGGTCTCGATGCAGGTCTGGTGGATGGCGTCATCCTGAATATCACCTCAGACAATGCTGATCTGGGCAGACAGACAGCAAAAGTGCTGGCAGAGGCAATGGGAGAAAAGGGAAACGTCGTTATGTACACCCATGATCCGCACCCCGGTGTGAGAGCTCGAGCCGTGGGAGCTGCTGAAGTCTTTGACAGCTATCCTGGAATCAAGGTGATCCAGAAGGTTCATATCGATGTTCCCGGCCCTGTGGACAACGCGAGAAAAATCACTGAAGACCTGATTACTGCAAAGACACCGATGCAGGGTATCTGGGCCGGCTGGGATGAACCTGCCTATGGGACCACTCAGGCACTTGATGCCTCGAATGTGAAGACGGTGAAGGTCGTCGGTATCGACGGTACTGATTTCGCGAAGGGAGAAATTGCCAAGAACGGACCCTTCCTCGCCACTATCGAGCAGGACTTTGATACCATGGCAGCGACCCTTGCCGATGTGATTGCAGAGTACTTTGCTGGAAAGAAGCCCGAAAACAACCTGATCCAGATCTCAGGGAACCTGATTAGATAGAGAGCACCGCAGTCTGGCACAAGGTCCCGCATCCTGATGCGGGGCCTTGCTGTGTACTCTTCTCCTTCTCGTCACACGAGTAGGTGGATTGGTCACCTTTTCCACCGGGCACGGCCCCTTGGCCGTGTGATGCTTCCTCAACCTCTATGCACCGTGATATATTCAGGCAGGGAGATCTTATGGAAACCGACCTCATCATACTCGAAGACCTCAGTGCTCAGGAGATTGAATATTTTAATCAGATCATAGATGCCTGTAACTCCTATGACGAAACCGGCTACCAGTTTGACAGCACAGACGACTTCAAGGTGGAAGGGAATCCCAATTATTTCCTGCTCTTTGAACAGGATGATCCGGTTGCGGCTGTCTACCTGTTCACGCCGGGTACCGCTGAAGCGGAGATATATGCCTTCACGCTCCCCGCCTTCCGCCGAAAGGGGTATATCACCCGTCTGCTGCAGAGTGTACAGGGAGAATTGAAACGCAGAGGAACACCCTCCATCCTGTATGTATGTGACAGCCGATCGTCTTCGGGAAACGCATTTCTCGAATCGAGAGGGCTCTCCATCGAGTTCAGTGAATATTTGATGCTTTGGAGGCCGCCGCTGATACCGTTGCAGGAAACAGACGTCCGTCTGAGGGCTTGTTGTGAACGTGATACAGGAAAGCTCGCGATACTGCAAAGCAGCGCCTTCTACGACGATATAGCACGTGCCGAACAGATAGTTGAATCGTTTATATCCTCAGCAAGAAGAGACGTGTATGCCGTGGTTACCCCGGATGACACCGTAGTCGGCATGATCGGACGGTACCTTGAGGAGGGACGAGTCTATATTCATGGGTTCACGATGGCTGAAGCGGTGCGCGGACGGGGCTGGGGAAGGCAGGCACTCACCCGCATGGTAGAGCTCTGTTACACCGAGGACCCATCACGACCGATTGTTCTCGAAGTGGAGACACGGAATGCAGGGGCACTCGCTCTGTACGAATCGTGCGGTTTCCACCTCCGCTCACGGTTCGATTATTACCGTCAGGGACTTAAGTGGATAAAACTCTTACGCTGAAACACCGGTCATGAGTAAACAGTGAAGAATAATCGGGGCTGCATCAATATACAGAATTGACCGATTCTGATACCGTTGTATGCACACTACCGACACCGGAGAGACCATGAGACGCCACCTTCCAGGAATTCTGTTTTCCACCTTGATCGCACTGACAGGATTCATCTTCTCTGAATTGATTCCTCTCGGATCTGTGACCCTCGCCATCATGATCGGTATCATCATACGTAATACGGTGCCGCTCTCCTCGGTGTTCAAGCCTGGCATCGCCTACAGTGAGAAGAAGATACTTGCCTACGCCATCGCACTTCTCGGCTTTTCCCTTGATTACCGGATATTCGCAGCTCTCGGAGTCGAGACACTTTTCATCATCTTCCTTGGAGTACCTTGTACGATATTGACAGCCCTCGCACTGGGAAGGCTGTTCGGCCTCACGAAGGAGACGTCACTGCTTCTTGGAGTGGGAAACGGGATTTGCGGAAGCTCGGCAATCGCGGCAGCGCAGTCAGTGATACAGACCGAAGAAGAGAGCGTAGGTGTCTCTGTTGCCACCATCAATCTTCTCGGTGCCGTCGGGATATTTCTCCTTCCCTCCCTGTGCCTGCTGCTCCCCGGCCTCGGGGAACAGCAGCAGGGGATACTGATCGGCAACACCCTTCAGGCTGTCGGTCAGGTGAGTGCGGCAGGATACTCAGTGAGTGATTCGGTTGGTGAGACAGCAACGATCGTGAAGATGGGAAGAATCCTTCTCATCACTCCGGTAGTGATGATCCTGGCGGCGGGCAGAAAAGGACACATCAGAGAGGGAAGGCCCGCTCTGGTGAACATTCCCGGCTACCTCATCTTCTTCCTTCTCTTTTCGCTGATCAATTCTACAGGAATCCTTCCTCCTGAGATCACATCGGTGCTTTCACAGGCAAGCAAATATCTTCTGACAATCGCCATGGCCGGCATCGGATTGAGTATTTCGACAGAGGTATTGAAAACAGGAGGAAGGAAGACTCTACTCACTGCAGCAGGCACCTGGGTAATCCAGATTGCATTCAGTGTGTTTCTTGTAACGGTTCTTGCAGCCGCCTGACCTTCTGTGATGCAAAGGATCCTCTGAGAGCACCGGGGGAGTCCTTCTCAGCAGCAATCCCCGCTACCCAGGATATAGGAGTGTACTGCCTCGGCCACTGCATGGTCTTCATGATGACGGTCAAGAACGATATCAGCTACCGCCTTCACATCATCCAGTGCATTGGAAACTGCAACACCGAGCCCTGCAAACCTGATCATTCCAACATCATTGTGGGCATCCCCTATTGCCATGATCTTCGCCCGAGGGATAGCGAGAAGTTCACTCAGGTAGCTCAGGGCATGCCCTTTATCGGCAGTAAGGGGAAGCAGTTCAAGAAAATAGGGTTTACTCGTCACGATATGGAAATCCTCGCTCCACCGTTCTCTCAGAGCAGGAAGAAGACGCTGAACAACCTCGGCATCATCCTCGATGAGCAGCTTGAGAGGTGTGTTCTCTCTCATGAAGGAAGGGAAATCATCTACAAGTTCGATGGGAAGACCGGAGAGACGTGAGTCCTCCTCTACCCAGGAAGTTCTGAGATCAGTCACTATCTTTCCGTTATGGTAGGTGATCATCGGTATTCCCTGAGCATGGACATACTCATAGGCCTCAAGACCCTTTTCGATATCTACCGTGTGACGGACAACCTCTTCCTGTGTATCGGTGCGGATTATCATGGCTCCGTTTGAACAGATCATGTACCCTTCACGTGTGTCCATCCCCAGCTGCAGCGCATAACGCCACATGGCCTCTTTCGCTCTTCCTGATGCGAGTACTACAGCTACTCCTGCCTGCTCAGCGGCAACAAGGGCGCGACGGTTCTCATCGGAGATTTCCAGAGATTCATTCAAGAGGGTGTCATCAAGGTCGATTGCCAGTAGCTTCACATCATGATGGGCGCGTTCGGGTTTCATGGGTCCAGTATAGCCAAATCAGGGAACGGAGCATAGAAGATTCCCGTAAAAAACCTATCATTTCTTTCCGGAAATAGCCCCCGGTCAGAGGTGCACCTTCTTACAGAGAGTTTGGTAACCACATAACGATATTCGGCACGTAGGTGATAAGCAGGAGCAGTCCGATCATGACGAGAATCATCGGTATAATCTCCCTGATGACACCTCGTATACGTGCTTTCCCCAGTCCCGAAACAATGAACAGAAGCATTCCGAACGGTGGGGTGGACAAGCCGATCATCATGTTGAGACAGATTACCACCCCGAAATGAACAAGGTCGATACCGAAGGCGTTCACAAGAGGAAGCACCATCGGGACGAAGACCAGCTGGATAGTACTCACATCGAGCACACATCCAAGGAGGAGGAAGACGACATTGACTATCAGAAGAAAGATGTACTTATTCTCGGTGAGGCTCATCACAACCACTGCAACCGCTCGAGGGACCTGTTCAAGTGCAATAATGTAACTGAACAGCATCGAAGTGCCTGCAAGCAATGCTAGCGTCGCCGTATTCGCAGCACTCTTCGAAATGATCCTCCACAGCTTCTTCCATCCGAGGTTGTGGTATATCAACAGTGAGATGAGGATCGCATAGGCTGATGCCAGAGCGCCTGCCTCGGTAGGAGTGACCACACCCAGGTAGATACCACCAAGAAGAAGAATAACGGTGAACAGTGCAGGAAACGCAATGACGGAGATTCGTATGAACTGCCTCAGAGCCATCTGCTCACCCCGGGGATATTTTCTTTTATGGGAAATGATGAACACATAGACGGCAAGAAGAAAGGACAGGGCAATCCCGGGAATCATTCCACCCATGAACAGTTTTCCAATCGAGGCTCCGGAGAGCATCGCGTAGATGACCATCGGTATTGATGGAGGAAAGATCGGTCCGACCGTTGCAGAAGCTGCAGTGAGGGCACAACTGAACTCATTGTCATACCCTTCCTTCTTCATCTGTTCGATCTCCATAAGTCCGATACCCGAGGCATCAGCGATTGCTGAGCCGGTCATCCCGGAGAAGATCAGAGATGCGGCAACATTCACCTGAGCAGTCCCGCCTCGCAAGCGACCGAACAGGCCATTGACGAACTTGAAGAGTTTGTCTGTCACCTCTCCTTCATTCATCACATTCGCCATGAAAATGAAAAGAGGGGCAGCCAGCATAGTATAGTTCGAGAACATGTTCCCGCTCATCACGCTGAACACCTGCTCGAGGGATCTGCCGCTCATGAGAAAGTAGGAGATCGAAGCAATAAGCATCGAAAGAGAAACCGGCATTCTGATGATAAAGGAGACTGCCAGAACAAGGAACAGGAACAATACTATCATAGGTGGTGAGCTCCTTCATCGGGATCTATCCCTTGTCTCAGATTACTCAGATTCTTCCTCAGGTCGATAATGCTGCGCACGATGATCTCTGCAAACATATAGATGAGGGGAGCGAAGACCAGTGAGAACTTCATTTTCAGAACTCCGGTCACCATCCTCTTTGAAAGCAGAGAGTTGACCGAAGGCAGGAATACTATCCCAAGCAGTGTGATAAGGATCACATTACTCGCAATTCGGAACAGAGACCTGACGGAAGGACTCATCGTGTCATACACAAGGGAAAACACCACATGCTCTTCACGTGCCATTGCTTTGCCTACACCGAAGAACATCGTCCACATATAGGCAAGAATACTCACCTCGTAGGCCCAGGCAACCGGTGTTTTCAGTGCATAGCGTGAGATGATCGTGATTGAAAACGTAACGAAAATAATAGTGAATGTAATATTAGGTATAACCGTTCCCAGTGTATAGGATACAGCCTTCCCTACTTTTTTCCATGGTATGTTCATACGCCTCCTGCCTGGCCTCCTACTCACCCTCTTCAGTGGCAGAAACACCACTCCAACGACTTCGCAGCCGTGAAGTGGTGCGTGATGCCTGGTAAGTCGATTAAAACCGTACGATTGTGTTACTTGGCCATTGCCTGTACTTTATCATACAGATCCATATCCCAGGTACTGGTCATTGCAGTATTTGCTGCATTGGCGGCCTGGACATTATCTCTGAACTCCGTGATATCGGGATAGGTTACTGTCATCCCTTCACCTTCGAAGAATTTCACAAGAGATGCTTCACTCTCGATTCGTGCCTTGTCGTTGAACTCGATAGCAGCCTTGGCAGCCTCTCTGACAGCTGACTGCTGATCGACAGTGAGAGAATCCCACTTCGCCTTGTTGATACAGGGCATGATCGAATCGATCACGTGATTCGTGATTGCAATGTACTGTGTGACTTCGTAGAACTTAGCCTTCTCGACGGTGGGAAGAGGATTGTCCTGTCCATCGACCGCACCGGTCTGAAGTGCCGTGTACAGCTCACTGAATGACAGTGGAGTAGGGTTCGCACCAAGTGCTTCACCGAGGAAGAGCCATGATTCACTGTTCGGCATCCTCATCAGCAGGCCTTCCATATCGTCATAGCTGTTGACCTGACGGTTTCGTGTATTTACCTGACGGCTTCCAAGATACATCGATCCGAGAGGTTCGATTCCGAGAGTGTCACGCACCTGCGGCCAGATATTATCTTCTGCGATAGAGCCGTTCAGAACAGAAGTCATGTGGTCGTAGGAGCTGAAGAAATAGCCGGAACCGAACATGCTGAATGAAGGAATCTGTGTCGCGAGGGTCGGGAAAGAGATATAAGCCATATCGGCTTCACCACTCACAAGAGCATCAAATTCGTTCTCCTGTGTGAACAGAGTTCCGTTATCATACACCTTCACTTCGACCGATCCATCGGTCAGTTCAGCAACTTTGTCAGCGAAGACGTACATTGCTTCAGTATGTGAATCTCCTGAGACAGAGACTGATGTGAAGATCAGTTCCACCTTTTCAGCCTCTTTTTCTCCGGTTGCCCAGACAGCTGTCAGTGTCATCAGAACCAGTAGAAATACTACAATCTTTTTCATAACATTCTCCTTTTTTGAATGATATCCTTATCCCTCACCCTGAGGGCTAATTCAACACGGCTAGTCGATCCCTGAACAGATTGACGGTACGCCTCATCTGTTCCACTTCCATCTGACGGGATCCTGTCAGCAACGTAAAATCCTGTACCCGGGAGAACAGGTTAATATCGAGTCCCTCGAGCTGCATATGATACTTCGCGTTGACTGGGTACTACTGACTCTCGAGAACACTTGCAAGGCCCAGAAGGTCCTGTACTGCAGCAGCTTCATGACCTGGCAGTCCTCTCCGGGTATTCCCTCTCACGTTTCAAGATCAAGTTCAAGGACGAGGTAGGCATTACCCCGGCAAACTACATCACGATCAAGAAACTTGAATAT